>JAAUQT010000157.1 GCA_012033495.1 Cyanobacteria bacterium RM1_2_2
TCAGAGCTTGGGGATCAGACTTTTGGCTGGGTGGTTTTGTAGCAGGTTGGCTGACGGCGATGCGGTCGGTAGCCTGCCCACGTTTGAGGGGCGGGAGAGGTTGGGGATTGAGCAAGTTGAGGCGGCTTTTCTGGAACCTCACTTGACCAAGTTTCTCTGGTAATGGTTTGGATGCCGCCAATCACCAGCACCGTCAGCAAGGCAGCAGCCCCTAATGCCATCAGCCGCAATAGCAGCGATTGGGGATTCAATTTCGTCAGGGCACTCAACCGCAGCCGTAAAGCCCGAAAACCAGCCTGGAGTGAGAGGGCGAGCGATGCTTGAATCGAGCCAGCTTTCGTTCGCAGAACGGGTAACTGAGACGGGGATAACCGAGAAATTGCCGATCGGAATGATCGACTTTGAGTTTGAATGCGAGTTTGAAGAACCTGATAGTGAGTTTGAAGAACTGTTAAAAACCGAGTCACCTGTGATCGAAAGTCAAATCTCATACGCCCACACCAACAGTGCCACTATCCTGCCCTATCTTGACGATTTGTTTCAAGTTGAGTCAGCTACAGATTAAACGCTTTACGAAAATTCTGAATGAGATTTCTGTAAATTGATTGCTCAGCAGATTGCTCAGCAAAGCGGACACCTCTCCGCCAATCGGCCCTGATCCGACTGACTCGACTGATTTGATGGATTGTGACCGGAACCAGTTAAGATGCATTAAGGTTAAACTACAACGCGATTGACCCAATTTAGTAATGGCAGAAACCCTCCTCTTTAATGCCCTGCGCGAAGCAATTGATGAAGAAATGGCCCGCGATTCGTCAGTTTTTGTTTTAGGCGAAGATGTGGGACACTATGGCGGCTCATACAAAGTCACCAAAGATCTCTACAAAAAGTATGGCGACCTGCGAGTGTTGGATACGCCAATCGCTGAAAACAGCTTTACAGGCATGGCAGTTGGAGCCGCAATGACCGGGTTGCGCCCAATCATCGAAGGCATGAACATGGGCTTTTTGCTGCTCGCCTTTAACCAGATTGCCAATAATGCAGGGATGTTGCGCTACACCTCCGGGGGGAATTACAAAATCCCGATGGTGATTCGTGGGCCGGGCGGCGTTGGGCGGCAGCTAGGAGCCGAGCATTCCCAGCGGCTAGAAGCCTACTTTCAGGGCGTGCCAGGCTTGAAATTGGTGGCTTGTTCGACGCCTTACAACGCGAAAGGGTTACTCAAAGCAGCGATTCGAGACGATAATCCGGTGCTGTTTTTTGAACACGTGTTGCTCTATAACTTAAAAGAAAACTTGCCCGACGAATCCTATGTGCTGCCGCTCGACAAAGCGGAAATGGTGCGGGAAGGCAAAGATGTCACCATTCTCACCTACTCGCGGATGCGGCATCATGTCACAACTGCCGTAAAAACGCTCGAAAAGGAAGGCTTCGATCCAGAAGTGATTGATTTGATTTCTCTGAAGCCGCTCGATTTTGAGACAATTGGCGCTTCCATTCGCAAAACCCATCGGGTCATCATCGTTGAAGAATGCATGAAGTCGGGTGGCATTGGCGCAGAGTTGACCGCCTCCATTAATGACCGCTTATTCGATGAGCTTGATGCCCCTGTGCTGCGGATGGCTTCGCAAGATATTCCAACTCCCTACAACGGTTCCTTGGAAAATTTGACCATTGTACAGCCGCCGCAAATTGTGGAAGCCGTGCAAAAAATGGTAGCGTTGCGCGTGTAGTTTTCTCCCATGATTGAACTTACTTAAACCTCCCCATGACAACAATTTGGGAATTAGATTTTTATTCCCGCCCAGTGCTGGATGAAAACCAGAAGAAGCTCTGGGAAGTGTTGGTGTGTGAAAGCCCGTTAGATGTGCAATCGCAACCTAACGATTTGTTTCGCTACTCAACCTTTTTCTCTAGCAGTGAAATCAACTCGGTGCGGCTGCGAGTCGCGTTGGAAGAAGCCCTTGCGCAAGCGCCCAAACGGCCAGACAAGATCCGCTTCTTTCGCCGCCAAATGACCAACATGATCACCAAAGCGTGTGAAGAGGCAGGCGTTCCCGCTTACCCTAGCCGCCGTGCTTCTGCGCTCAACCAGTGGATCATAGAGCGAATGCAGGATTATTACCCGACGCTGCCCAACTATCAGGCAGGCGAAAATCCTTCTGTCACTCTGCCTCCCCCCAAGCCCCAGCCGCTTCCGGATGCGCTGGTGGGTGAACAGTGGGCGTTTGTCAGCCTAGAAGCGGCGGCTTTTGCCGAAATGTCTGATTGGGAGATCGGCTTTAGCGAAGCGTTTCCGCTCGAAATGTTTGGTCTGCAACCCGATACGCCGATTCCAGGCATGATCATCTACTCCTCACGGGCCTTGCCTCTGGCAGCCTGGATGTCAGGATTAGAGCTAGCGTTTTTGCGGTTTAATCCTACACCCCCTCAGCTTGTGTTGGAGACGGGCGCTAGTGATTCTTGGATTTTGGCAACGTTGCCAACTCCCGACTTGCAGGCAGAAATCAAAGCCTTTGAAGCGGCAAAACAGCAGGCAAATCGAGTGCATTTTGTAGCCGTGCAGGCAAACCCAGAGGCGGAATCATTTGCTGGGTTCTGGCTGATGCAGGAATTGAACCTAGCGTAATGTCCCCCGATCCCGGAAGATAGTGATTGAGTTAGTTAAAGACAAAGTTATTGCGTCTTTACAAAGCATAGAGACAGCTAAATGCGTTCTTTACAATGCCGAAGGACGGGTTAGGCAATGCCTCTGTGCAGATCGCGGCTCATTACGCAGCAGGACATGAGTTTCTATGGGTTTCGAGCATTCGCAGCAGCAGATCGCTGAGCAACTGCTGGCATTAGCGACCCAATCGGGCGCAGAAGTGGCAGAGGTCTTTCAGTCTTATTCATTGTCGCGTCCCGTTTTCTTTGAGGCCAACCGCCTTAAACAGCTAGAAAGCTCCCAAGCAGAAGGGATTGCCTTACGGCTTTGGCGAGAGGGGCGTCCGGGGCTAGCCGTTGCCTATGGGCCAGTTGAGCCGCAGGCTTTAGTAGATCGGGCCATTGCCCTCAGCCAGTTGAACCAACCTGAAACGATTGAGATCACTGCTGCTTCTCAGGTGCATTACCCTGACTTGGGTGAGTCAGTTTCCGTCGAACAGTTGGTTGAGTGGGGGAAAACCGCTATTGAACTCATTCGGGATGCCTACCCGGAAATTCTCTGCACCGCCGAGTGGGAATGTGACGCTGAAACCACTCGCCTGATCAACACGGCAGGTTTAGACTGCGGCTATACCGACACGACGCTGAGTTGCTACCTCTCAGCGGAGTGGGTGCGCGGCGAAGATTTTCTTAGCGTTTCGGATGGGCAAACCCAACGAGGCAGCCTTGATCCAGTTGCACTGGCGCAGCAAATTCTCCAGCGTTTAGACTGGTCAAAAGATAATACAACCGTCCCCAACGGTCGCTTTCCAGTCCTGTTTACTGCCAAAGCCGCCGACATGCTTTGGGGAACGGTGCAGGCGGCTCTGAATGGCAAACAGGTGATCGAGCGCGCTTCTCCTTGGAGCGATCGCCTAGGGCAAAGCGTCACTGCTGAGGATCTCACCATTACTCAAGCGCCCAACCACGGCCCGTTTAGCTGTCCGTTTGATGACGAAGGCACTCCCACTCGACCCATTACTTTCATCAAAGACGGCGTCTTGCAACTGTTCTATACCGATCGCACGATTGGGCAGGTTTTAGGCAGTGGCACCACAGGCAATGGATTCCGTCCGGGGTTAGGCAGCTACCCGACGCCCGGATTGTTCAACTTTATTGTTGCCCCTGGAACAAAACCTTTAGCGGATCTGATTGCCAGTCTCAATACCGGAATCGTGATTGATCAAATGCTGGGAGGCGGAGCCGGAATTTCGGGCGATTTTTCGGTGAACGTTGATCTTGGCTACTGGGTAGAGCGCGGCCAGGTCGTTGGGCGCGTCAAAGACACGATGGTGGCTGGCAATGTGTATGTTGCGTTGAAATCGCTGATCGAGTTGGGCGGCGATGGCGAGTGGAATGGCTCTTGCTTCACGCCTTCTATCATTGTGGAAGGACTTTCGACTACAAGCCGCAGTTAGCACCGCAGTCAGCACCGTAATGGATTCAGGTGCTCGATGTAGGCGCTCAATCCAATAGCTTCGAGGCAATGACCAAGATCGGAGACGGCTCTTTGGCGGTTTCCGGCTGGGTAGAGACATTCACAACTGAAGCTAGAGCTACAAGCAGTGCTGTCGTTAGTGCACCAAGGTGAAACTGAAAGGAAGAATTCATTGTTTAGCAGCAGAAAGGCATCATTGTGAAAAAAAAAGATGTCGTAGCCGCACCGTTTGAACCGACCAAAACCCTCTCAACGCTTGAGATTGGCAAGGTTTGATCAATGAACCTGGTTGGAATGACCTCATGGTGACATAGGCAGGATGGGATACTTGTGATCCCAAGCGGATCTTCATGATGATCTCAACCTGTGAATAGATTTCTGAAGGCTCTGTAAATCTAACTTCTAGACGATCTCTTGGAAACGATCTATTCCGATGAAGGTGTTTATATCGCCCGTGCGAAGTCAGAGCGATACTTTTTTCTGGAAACTTGCTTAAACCAATCATTCTTAAACCAATAACTTAAAGAAAACGGTGCTATTTCTGCCTTTGGCACTACGTTCTGTCGCTCAGTTCGGTAAACCGTACTCATAAAGACTGATAGATGGGTTGCGATCAGGCCGGTTGTGTCGTTAAATTAGCACTCAGGAGTTGAGAGTGCTAATCTCAATTCAAGCGTTCGATTCAAGAATTTGTGAGTTGTGGCAGAGAGGCGCTTTGGTCAGCGACTGAGACGCATTCTCTGAGGTTTGTTAGCTCTCGAATGGGGGGCGCTTGGAAGGTGAAGTTTTAGAGCCAACCCTATCCATCGGCTCAAACTTTCATTCTTTTAGAAGCCTGCAACCCTGAATCATTTCTGTGTAGTTTTGGAGAAATCATCTATGGCGGCTGTATCTCTCAGCGTTTCAACCGTTAAGCCTTTGGGCGACCGTGTGTTTGTGAAAGTCAGTGCATCTGAAGAAAAAACTGCTGGTGGCATTCTTCTGCCCGATACCGCTAAGGAAAAACCTCAAGTTGGCGAAGTTGCTGCGGTGGGCCCCGGCAAGCGTAACGATGATGGTCATCGTCAAGAGATGGAAGTGAAAGTTGGCGACCAAGTGCTCTACTCCAAATATGCTGGCACCGACATCAAGCTGGGCACCGAAGAATATGTTCTGCTGTCTGAAAAAGACATTTTGGCGATCGTTGCTTAATCAGAGCTAGAGGCTGGAGGCAATTGCCTTCGCTGCGTCTTCAATCTCCGAACAAGATTACTCAAACACGACACAAGGATTTCTGAGACAATTATGGCTAAGCGCATTATTTACAACGAAAACGCTCGTCGTGCTCTCGAAAAAGGGATCGACATCCTGGCAGAAGCCGTTGCGGTGACTCTCGGCCCCAAAGGACGCAACGTTGTTCTAGAGAAGAAGTTTGGTGCTCCGCAGATCGTGAATGACGGTGTCACGATTGCCAAAGAAATTGAGCTAGAAGACCACATCGAAAACACAGGCGTTTCGCTGATTCGTCAGGCTGCTTCTAAAACCAACGATGCGGCGGGTGACGGTACAACCACTGCAACGGTGCTGGCGCACGCCATGGTGAAAGAAGGTCTGCGCAACGTTGCGGCCGGGGCAAACGCTATTTCCCTGAAGCGCGGTGTGGACAAAGCCACGGCTTTCTTGGTAGACGAAATTGCCAAGCACGCTCGTCAAGTGGAAGATTCTAAAGCAATCGCCCAAGTTGGCTCCATTTCTGCGGGCAACGATGAAGAAGTGGGCGCAATGATTGCCGAAGCCATGGAGAAAGTCGGTCGGGAAGGCGTCATTTCCCTGGAAGAAGGCAAATCTATGACAACCGAACTGGAAGTCACCGAAGGGATGCGCTTTGACAAAGGCTACATTTCTCCCTACTTTGCCACCGACACCGAGCGTATGGAAGCCATCCTGGATGAGCCTTTCGTACTGCTGACCGACAAGAAAATTACTCTGGTGCAGGATCTGGTGCCTGTGCTGGAGCAGGTGGCTCGTTCGGGTCGTCCGCTGCTGATTTTGGCAGAAGACATCGAGAAAGAAGCGCTAGCAACGCTGGTGGTTAACCGTCTGCGCGGTGTGCTGAACGTGGCTGCCGTGAAGGCTCCTGGATTTGGCGATCGTCGGAAAGCCATGCTGGAAGACATCGCAGTGCTAACGGGCGGTCAAGTTGTAACCGAAGATGCTGGACTGAAGCTCGACAACGTGAAGGTAGACATGCTGGGCAAAGCGCGTCGCATCACGATCACCAAAGACACCACCACGATTGTGGCTGAAGGCAACGAAGCAGGCGTGAAAGCTCGCTGTGAGCAGATCCGTCGCCAAATGGAAGAAACCGAGTCTTCCTACGATAAAGAGAAGCTACAAGAGCGTTTGGCAAAACTGTCTGGCGGTGTGGCAGTAGTGAAAGTGGGTGCGGCCACCGAAACCGAAATGAAGGATCGGAAACTGCGCCTAGAAGACGCCATCAACGCAACCAAAGCGGCCGTCGAAGAAGGCATCGTTCCCGGCGGTGGCACGACTCTAGCTCATCTGTCTCCTGGTTTGGAAGAGTGGGCGAAGGCTAACCTGACGGGCGAAGAACTAATCGGTGCAATGATTGTGGCTCGTGCGCTAGCGGCTCCTTTGAAGCGGATTGCTGAAAACGCAGGTCAAAACGGCGCTGTGATTGCGGAGCGAGTCAAAGAGAAGGAGTTCAACGTCGGCTATGATGCTGCGAAAGGCGAATTTGTAGACATGTTTGAAGCCGGGATTGTTGACCCCGCTAAGGTAACTCGTTCGGCGCTGCAAAACGCTGCCTCGATTGCAGGCATGGTGTTGACTACCGAATGTATCGTGGTCGATAAGCCTGAACCCAAGGATTCCGCTCCGGCTGGTGCGGGTGCTGGCATGGGTGGCGACTTCGATTACTAAGTCGATGACTCAGTTGAATTGGGTAGACATCAGGTGTGATGCAGTGATCTCTGGCTCCTGATCGTCTAAACGGGTTTATTTAAGCCTGAAAAGCATAGGGGGTGATCGTTTGATTCAAGAACGATCACCCTTTTTGATTGGATATGGCTTTGAATTCATACCGATTTAAATACCGTTAAACAGAGGACGCGGCAGTTCATAGACTGAAACCATGGCGGCGCAAAGCTTCCAAAATCCAAAATGGTGTCATCTAGGTCAAATCTCTCGGATTCTTCGAGGGATCTTGCGCTCGCGAATCATCTAGGCGGGCTATGGCTGCCGTCAGCTTGCTGAGAAGATACTGAGAACATAGGGACGAGAGTGTAGAAGCTTTGCCCTGTCTAAGACCCAAATCCTGACGGCTATCTGAGAGGAACGCTGCTGTCATCATGGCGCTTCTGATGATGCGCTTCTGATTAGGTAAACAGTTCAAAGACCTGACGGCAAAATTGTTTGAGTTTTTCTTTCAGTTCATCAGCAGGTTCAGTTTTGCCGACAAACTGCCAGCTATCAATCGTTGAAAGTCGCCATTGCTCGCCCAAATGGGTAAAACCAGCGGCTTCTATCCCAATCAACCGACGGGCATCCTGCTCGGAATCTTGATGAAACCGAATTTGTACCAGCACGCTGCGGCTTTGCAGCAACCGACTCCAGCCTGGTAAATGAAAGCCGATGTCGATCGAGTTGGGGTCGATCAGTTCGCGGGTGTCTGGATCATTTGCCCAAGGTTTGAGATCGGCCTTGGCATCAGGAAAGTGAGACTTAAAGAGGTTGACTACAGCAGCAATTTTGGTTGCTACTGTTAAACCAATCGCCTGTTCTGCTGCGTTCACTCGGTTCCGCTCCTAGAGACTCACTCAATCATCATCTAATCACGAAGTTTAAAGTAGGCAGTAGAGATTGATACCATTCTGCTAAATTTTGCTGCTTGTCAACAAGGGCTTTGGTCAACTGTTTTTCTCCCTGCTTTGACTCACAATTTACCTTCAATTTACTTTTCTCAATGTAACTAATTTTTCTTCATGTAAGAGAATCATCCAACTGGAGGACGCAAATAACACGCAGTCAACCTAGGCTAATTGATACAGGTTTTAATCCATTCCTTCAGCAAGGCTCACAGATTAGGAAAGCGATCAGAGCAACTTTGTTAATGAGTGTGTATTTACAATTCGAGATATTTTTGAGGATGAAAATTAAGCGAATTTCGTTAAGTTAAGATCAGCAGCATTCTTGTTCGTGACTTTCTTCAGATCTGTTGTCAAATCTGGATCGCCCGAATGCACAGCAGAGTTACGAATAGCGGAATGCCATCAACAAATAAAAATAATAGGTAGCAGTAAATTAGGTCAGCGTGTCGGCACAGCCCGGAGATCTATCTCTCAATCTTTCAACTTTTTTTAACCCATTTTCTCATTTTCTTTGCTAAGCGCTGTTCGATGCCATTGTTGGTCTTTTTGTACGTTAACTTGAGTCAGATTCACTCTAATTTATGCTTCACTCTGTTGGATTTATTCCCATTTTGGTTTTCAATTTTAGCGTCGTTTTTCTATTACAAATTTAGAGGTCAGTTTCATGGTTGCAGTCAATTCTCCTCAGGTTTCTTCGCCAACTTCTTCTGATAAAAGTAAAGCTTTTGTCCTGTGGTTTGACCAAGTTGGAATGGAAGATGTCGGCTTAGTTGGGGGCAAAAATGCTTCGCTGGGAGAAATGATTCAGCAGTTGCTGCCCAGAGGCGTAAATGTGCCGACTGGCTTTGCGGTAACAGCCTATGCCTTCCGCTACTTTATGCAAAAGGCCGGTTTGGAGCAGCGGTTGCGCCAGCTTTTGGCAGATTTGAACGTAGAGGACATTGACAACCTGCGAGAGCGCGGCAGGCTGGCTCGGACGCTGATTCTGGATACGCCCTTTCCGGCTGAGGTGGAAACGGAAATTGTGGAGGCTTATGTGCAGTTAAGCCAGCGCTATGGCGTTAACTTGGAGCCTTGCGACCAATTACAGGATCAAGAACGAGAAATTTGCCGGAGTTACCATACCGGGGTAGATGTCGCAGTTCGTTCTAGCGCCACTGCGGAAGACCTGCCCGATGCGAGCTTTGCCGGACAGCAGGAATCTTACCTTAACGTACATGGGATTCGTGCCGTGCTGGATGCTTGCCATATGTGCTTTGCTTCCCTGTTTACCGATCGAGCCATTTCCTACCGCACAATCAAGCAGTTCGATCACTTTGATGTGGCATTGTCAGTAGGCGTACAAAAAATGGTGCGCTCGGATCTGGCCACTTCGGGGGTGATGTTTTCGATTGACACGGAAACAGGCTTTCAGAATGCGGCCCTGATTACGGCTGCCTACGGTTTGGGTGAGAATGTGGTGCAGGGTGTCGTTAATCCTGACGAGTATGTGGTGTTTAAGCCAACCCTGAAGCAAGGGTTTCGCCCCATTCTTGACAAGCGGCTCGGCAGCAAAGAGATCAAAATGGTCTACGACATTGGCGGCAGCAAGCCTACCATCAATGTGCCTGTGACCAAATCGGAGCAAGGACAGTATGCGCTTGCCGATGCCGAAATCCTTCAGCTTGCCGAGTGGGTTTGCATCATTGAAGACCACTACTCGGCAGTACGCGGGACTTACACGCCGATGGACATCGAATGGGCCAAAGACGGCATCACAGGCGATCTGTTTATTGTGCAGGCTCGCCCTGAAACGGTGCATTCGCAGAAGTCGGGTAATGTTTTGAAAACCTACCAACTGCAAACTTATACCGAAACCCCATTGCTGACGGGACGGGCTGTCGGCGAAATGATTGGGCAGGGTAAGGCACGGGTGATTTTGGACGTGCGGCAGCTTGACGAATTTCAGCCGGGCGAAGTGCTGGTGACGGGACGCACCGATCCAGACTGGGAGCCGATTATGAAAAGAGCCAGTGCTGTGATCACGAATCAGGGAGGGCGCACTTGCCATGCGGCAATCATTGCTCGCGAGTTGGGGTTGCCTGCCATTGTCGGCTGCGATCATGCTACTGAAATGCTGCACGATGAACAGGAAATCACGGTTTCTTGTGCCGAAGGTGAAGAAGGGCGCGTTTATAGTGGACTGCTGCCGTTTGAAGTGCAAGAAATCCAGATCGACAAGTTGCCCCAAACTCGCACAAAGGTGATGATGAATGTGGGCAATCCGCAGGAAGCCTTCCGGTTGTCGATGATTCCCAGCGATGGGGTGGGGCTGGCACGTACCGAGTTTATTATTGCCAATCACATTAGGGTGCATCCGTTGGCGTTACTGCATTTCGATCAGTTGAAGGACAAAGGCGCGAAGTGGGAAATCAGCCAGTTGACCGCCTTGTATACTGATCGAGCCGAATACTTTGTCGATAAGCTCGCGTCTGGAATTGGCATGTTGGCGGCGGCGTTCTACCCGAATCCGGTGGTGGTGCGGATGTCTGACTTGAAGAGCAACGAGTATGCCAACCTGATCGGCGGACGGGAGTTTGAACCAGAAGAAGAAAACCCGATGTTAGGCTGGCGCGGCGCATCGCGGTATTACGATCCGAAATATACTGAAGCGTTTGGGCTAGAGTGTCGGGCGTTCAAGCGAGTGCGAGACGGCATGGGCTTAACCAATGTGATTCCGATGATTCCGTTCTGCCGCACGCCGGAAGAAGGGCACAAAGTTCAGGCAGAAATGGCGAAACATGGCTTGGTGCGCGGCGAAAATGGCTTGCAAATTTACGTCATGTGCGAACTGCCGAGCAACGTAATTTTGGCAGACGAATTCAGCGAAGTCTTCGACGGCTTCTCGATCGGCTCCAACGACCTGACGCAGCTTACCCTCGGACTCGACCGCGACTCGGCGCTGGTGTCTCACCTATTTGACGAACGCAACGCCGCCGTGAAAGCGATGGTGAAGCGCGTAATCGAAAAAGCCAAAGCCAAAGGTCGCAAAGTTGGGATCTGCGGTCAAGCTCCAAGCGATTACCCCGAATTCGCCGCCTTCTTGGTGGAACAAGGCATCGACTCGATTAGCCTCAACCCCGACTCGGTACTAAAAACCCTACTGACAATTGCCAAGACAGAGAGCAACCAAACTCACTAGCCAGACTCAAATCTTCTCAGATCCCCGGATTCTTCAGGACTTCGGGGATTTAGATTTTCGATATCTTGGTTGAGTACAGCAAGCGTTAGGCAGCGATTGGTGACTGGAGCGGGCATAATTAATCCTCAGTATAAGTTTTCTGTTTGAGTGTGCCTATTGCAACTAGAAAACAACGGCTGCATTCGTAGTGTGTGCCCTTGCAGAAGGATTGTAAAAGGTGGCAGTGGTGATGTAATGGCTACAGAAAGATTGCGAGGGGTTGCATTAAGACTGTGAGGGGTTGCAAAAGGATTGCAGGCGAGCGTGGAAGGATTGTTTGGTGTTTTTTAGCTAATTGGTAATGCTACCGATTGGGATGAAGAAGGCAGAAGCCCCGTGCTGCGGAGCTTCTATCCTAAAAAGTGGCATAGTTTGAGAGGGTTAGGGCTGATACCGTTAGCGCACTAACACGCTCATGTACTTCCCAGCCGCAAACGGGGCGGGCACAATCGGCGTAAACTTGATGCGGTCGCTGGCAAGCTTCTTGACGTAGCACTCGTTGATTAGATGTAGCACTTGCTCTCGGCTGCCAATAATCCAGATTTGCGCTTTGTCGTCATGCGAAACCGGCAGCAGGTCGTTCATTTCTGCGTTCATTCTTGCATTCCTCGCTAGTGTTTTCGTGTAGAGAAGAAAAGCTTAAGGCGTGGTTTCCTAACCACATCTCAGCACTAGCGAGGCAATCGATCGACTACAATCGACACATCCTTGCTTCCTGCCCGATTCAGGAGTCAGGGCTAGCTGGTTGGGTAGTGTTCGCAGCACTCCCGCCAGCGTCCTCACCTTAAGCCTGTCTACTGGTGCATTTGCCCAGCTTGCAAAGCATAGAACACTAGCAGTAGACAACACAAGCGTAGACAGGCGATTGTTAGCAATTGTTGATCTTCAGACTAGATAAGGCAGAAAAAGCGCATCACAGATGACTTTGCTGATTGCGGCAGGAGCCGTGTTTCAACCGAATCGCATCACGGACTTGGTCAAGCAGCTTTTTGGGACGAGGTGCTTCAATAACCCAACTTCATGTACTGATATCAGAACAAACTCATAGCAGAGAAATTTTACTGAGACAAAAACAGAAGATATGCAGAAATTAGCCGACTATCTGCCTGCTTGAAGGCTAATATACAGACTACCCCGCTGTCCATCTCCCTCCAGAGGGTAGATAGGCTGCAAGCAGTCTGTCCATCTCTCCGTGAAGGTCAGA
>JAAUQT010000158.1 GCA_012033495.1 Cyanobacteria bacterium RM1_2_2
TGCATTTTGGGGCGCGTGGTGGGAGTAGGGGCGCATTCAGACGAAGGCGTTGCGGATAGTCTTTGGTGCGCATTCCGGGGGAGGCAATGGCCCACAGGTTGAGCGGCGGCGGTAGGGGTTGGTCAAAGTCAGATAAGTTTTTCCAAGCCTCGCTGTAGCCATCCGTGCGATCGAGGAAGGCAAACCGCACCTGTTGATCCACTGTTTGATTCTCGGTTTCTGGCGGGTAGCGTTTGGCCAGTTCCAAAGCAAAACTGAGTCCTAGCGCGACTTCCTGCGGCGAACGGTAGGTCATCACGACGGCAAGCGGTTGATTTGGGTCAAAGGCAAAATCTTGGGCAACTTGATCGGGATAGTAGGACTTTTGAAACGACCCGCCATGAACGACAGCAATGCTGCTTACCAAACCCGCCAACAGCAGCAGCATGACGGGGTAACGCTTCGCTCCTGCGGCTGCCCGACTGCTAAAACAAGCCGCCAGCAGCGCACAAACTCCCGGATAGTAAACAAAGTTGTAGCGCGGCACCACGGTGAGATCTTTGTCGAGTAGATAAACGATGGCGAAAAATTGCAGCAGCACGAAGCCCGTAAACCCGCCGATGAGCAGCGTTGCCGGACGATTCGCAAGGTTTTGCCAGAGCGCTTTGAACCCGATTTTGAGTTGCCACGCTAGCCAAATCATAAATGCCAGCATGAGTAGACTGGCAGGAATGGCGATCCAGTTGGGTTGGTCTTCTACGGGCAGCGCAATCACCATCAGCGTCCAGCCGACCAGCGTTTGATAGAGCGGTTCTACCCGATCGAGCCAGTCCGGTTTGTAGGGAATCAGCCAGTCGGTTTCGGGACGGCTGAAGTGGCTGATCAGCGTTGGCAACCACGGCAAATAGCCAATTCCAATCGCTGCGATGACCAAACCCCAAGCGATCCAAAATTGGCGGCGGATCAGGTGTCGGTGCCACAGCATCCAGAGGGTGAGAGCGCCAATCTGAGCAATCAACGCCAGCAGGCAGAAATAGTGAGTGTATAGCCCCAGCAGGTTGAACAAACTCCAACTGCCCCAAACCAACGGTCGAAGCTGTTTTTGCTGGATTAAGTGCTGCATTTGCACCAGTGCCGCCAAAGCCAGCGTGATCAGCAGCATCGGCAGCGTGTAGTGTCGGGCTTCCTGAGAAAGGTAGACGGCAAACGGCGAAACCGCCATCAGCGTAGCCGCCAACAGTCCGGCTTTGGGCGAAAACGCGACTCGATTCAGCCAATAAATGGCGGCAATGGCTCCGACTCCAAACAGGGCGGGCAGTAGGCGCAGGGCGAAAATCCAATGTTCGGCAGGCTGTTCGGTAGGCTGTTCGGTAGGATTGACTAGCCAACGCATCCAGCTATACATCAGGCAAAAGAAAATGGGCGGATGCACGGATTCGGTCGCTACTCGCTGCGTAATTTCACCCCAGCTAACGTCTGGCTGCACCGTAAAAACCTGAGCCAACTCAGTTAAGGGAAAAAACTGATCCAGCGGCACGTCTGCGTAGCTGCGCCCCATCGTGAACAGGGCAGACAGCACCTCATCTAACCACAGCGGCTTCGAGTCGAGATGCCATAGCCGCAGCCCCAACCCCAGCAGCAGCATCATTGCCAGCGCGATCAGGTGTCGTTGGCGAGATTGAGAATCAGCATCAGCGGGCATATTCAACTTCACGATTGCTTGCGGGTAAATAAATATACCCCGTCGCGTTCATAGGTGACTTCCAGAAACTTCAGCCGATTCAGCCGATTGAAGATGGTGTTGGCTTTCTCGTGGTCTTCATTCCAAGGATGGGTCATGTTAATCAGCACATAATCCACATCCATGTAGTCTTCTTTAAATTTACGCAGACGCAGGAGGTTGATATCACGGCGATGGCTGAGGTGAGGCGCATGGTAATTATCAGTAATCACTTTGCCTTCGTTGGGCGGAATCAGCGCAAGGGCTTCGCGGCTGGCGTGCCAAGTGCTGAGGTGGCTAGTGTAGCCCTGCCAATAGCGGCTATATTTGCCGAGTACCAGAAAAATAACGAGCATCCAAAGAATAATCCAGCGGCGTTGGCGGATCAGTCCGCGTCCGTGGGCCAGGCTGTCGATTACCGAAAGCAGCAAAAACGGCAATACAGGCAGCGAATATTGATGCACCAGATCGCGCTGCCCGTCATTTTTGGAGAGAATGTTGAGCAGAACAACTGGGATAACGCTAACCAGCGGAACCATATAGCGAGGTGATAATCCCCAAATGAACGGGACAAACAGCAGCGCTAGATATTGAAACGTATCAGCACTAAAAATTTTACCAAGCACGATTCCGGGTTTACGAAACAGGTTGAGCGCTACTTCCAATACCGAATCGCCGCCCAACACCTCTTGATAGCGTCCCAGTGCGGCCGCTTCATTTCCGCTCAGGGCAGGAATGATCCATTGTGTGGCTAGAAAAAACCAGACAACGCCGCAAATCAGGGCAAATGCTCCATAAAATCGCCGCTTTTCAAACACCAACAGCCAAAAGCCCATCGCAGCAATGGTGACTGAGAGTGCGTCTTTGCAGCCCAGCACAAACAGCACTGCTACGCAAAACCAGAATTTCTGATCGTTTCGCGCCAGCCACAGCGCCAACAGCAGCACTGGCAGCCCCATTACCTCTGGATGGAAATCGAACATATTGACGTTGAAAACCAGCGGATGCAGCAAATACACGGCCGCCATCGCGCTCGACAACGCCGCCGACAGCCCTGCCTGCCGCGCCAGCAGCCACGTGGGGAAGGCTCCGAGCGCCAAACAAACTGCCTGTATCCCCAGCAGCCAGTACACCGAAGGATAAATCCAGTAGGGAATCGCCATCACGTAGAACGAGTAGGCCGTGTGGTTGCCCATGTGATGGAAGCCCAAGTAGGAGGAAATTGGCTCCATGCCTCGACTTAGCAAATAGGCCACCTGATCGTAGATACCCAAGTCAAACCCAGTGGATTGCAGCATCCAATGGCGCAAACTGCTGGCGAAAAACAGAAGAATTGCCATAATGCCGATCCATTTCGTTAAAAAATGGGATCGAATGGTTTTGATCATGCCCTTTAGAGAGATTGGCTGGGGGTGATTCATTGGCGTATTTGCAGCATCAAATAATTCAGGCATGGGAGGGCACGTTTAGACTTAGATAAACGACAAGAAAATCAGCGACGAAAAACGAGCCTCAACTTTAAGCGAAATTCCTAGCGTCGGGAATCATCCATCCGGCTATCTAGACAGATGCCTAGAAAACAAATTGCCTAGAAAAATTCGCTAGAATTTTAGCTATAGTTCAAATGTTCTCTCTAGGCTGCCAGTCGCATTGCCTGATTTTGATTAAAACCATTGATTAAAACCATTTGATTCACTCCTCTTTGCTGCCGCGTCCGTAAGAAAGTATTCAGACTTAATTTGGCGACAATGTCAATCATCACCCCTCCCACTGCTGCTCTGCCGAACCAACTGCTGCACCGTTTGTATCAAGGGTTGCGTCAGGGTCAACGCCGCATGGCTGACTGGCAAAGCGGCACACTTGCAGTCTCAGCGGTTCCTGGCTCTGGCAAATCAACCGGCATGGCCATCGCTGCCACCATCCTGCTTGCCGAACGCTACCTTGCCAAACAAAGCCAGAACGTCGGCGGCTGGGAAGAGATAGAAGACACCACTGCCGATTTAACAGAAGGCTGGAGCCTCCAAGAACCGCCGCCCAGTACCCCTCCCCTCTCCCGCCTCCCCGCCTCCCCAACCATCTCCTCCTCGTCACCTTCACCCGCTCTGCCGTCGCCAACCTCAAAACCAAAATTCGGCAATACTTACGCGAATTGTCCGTACCGCCACAAGGATTCATGGTGCATACGCTGCACGGACTAGCGCTGCACATTGCGACTCGGCATCCAGAGCAGTCGGGCTTAGACTTCGAGCGGCTAACGCTGGTTTCGCCAACCCAAAGCAATCGGCTGATTCGGATTTGTGTCGAGCAGTGGCTGAGCGCCTATCCGCAAACCTACCAGCGGTTACTGGAGGGCAAAGGCTTCGATGGTGAAGAAACCGAGCGGCTGCGGCGACAGTCTGTGTTGCGGACGGAAGTGCTGCCCGACCTCGCCTACACCGTGATTCACGAAGCCAAAAGCTCAGGACTGCTGCCGCCTCACCTCTGGGAACTCAGCCACCAAGAACAGCGGATCAGCGCCGATGGCATCGATTATGGGGTGCTGTCGATCGCGGCTGGGCTATACGAACGCTATCAGGTGTTGCTGCAACAGCGTGGCTTTATTGACTACGACGATATGATTTTGGCGGCGCTGCGGGTGCTGGAAAATGACAGCATTCGGCAGTTCTGGCAGTCGCAAATCTTTGCCGTATTTGAAGACGAAGCGCAGGATTCTTCGCCGCTGCAAACCCAATTGCTAAAAATTCTGGCAACTGATCCCAACAATCCGACGCAGATGAACTTGGTGCGAGTCGGCGACCCGAATCAGGCGATTAACTCCACCTTCACCCCTGCCGACCCGATCTTTTTCTCCGAGTTTTGCGCCACCTGCCAAACGACTGACACACTGGCAGAAATGGATCAGGCGGGTCGCAGTAGCCCAATCATCATCAGTGCTGCCAACTTTCTGCTGGATTGGGTGAATCGGCAGTATGGCGGTGCAGATCGGACGCGGTTTCACCCTAAAACGCTGCCTTTCCGTCCGCAACACATCCATCCGGTGGGTTTCAACGATCCGCAGCCGGACGCGAATCCCGATCCAGAGGGCGCAGGTCTGGAGGTGCGGTTTCCGCCAGATGTGTACCAAACGGTGAATCTGATCGGGCTGCGGGTGGCTGAACTGCTGGGACGGGAACCAGAGGCGCGGGCGGCGGTGTTGGTGCGGGAAAATCGGCAGGGACGGTTTATCACCGAGCTTTTGCGCCACCCCGAACAACACGGCATTGAGGTAAACCTGAAGCAGTTGGGCATCGACGTTTTTGATGTGGGTGAGCAGGATCGGCAGTCCCATGTGCCCTCGGATATGTTGACGCTGCTGCACTTTATCGATCGCCCCCACTCGCCGGACTATTTGAAAGCCGCGCTTCAGTTGTTGATCGATCGGCAGTTGATTCCGGCGCAAGATTTGAATGCGCTGGTCAGTTTGCCGGAGCAATTTCTCTACCCCAGTCCGCTCGATCCGCCGCCATCAGAATCGGTGCTGCAAGCCCGCCGCTACTGTACGGGTTTACTGCGGGCGCGGTTGCAGTTGCCACCCTATCAGTTGATTCCCTTCATGGCGCTGACGTTGCAGTATGAGCAGGCAGAACTAGCGACGGCAGACAAACTCGCCAACCGGATCGCCCTCCAGACCTTCGGTGAGTCTTCCCTATCCTCGATGATCGATGCGCTGAGTGAAATTGTCCGCTCGGAGCGATTTGAGCCGATCGAAACCGACGACCCCGATTCGCGCTATGTTCGTCCCGGTCAGTTGACCATCATCACGATGCACAAAGCCAAAGGACTCGACTGGGATTTTGTCTTCATTCCGTTTTTGCACGAGCAAATGATTCCGGGAACGCTGCGAGTCATGCCGCAAACCCAGTTTATGGGAGATTTTAACCTCGCTGAAATCGCCAGAGTCCAGATTCGCAGCCACATTCACGGCGAGCCTGAAATCCCCGATCCGCAAACTGCCTGGATTCGCGCTGCCTCCCTCAAAACCGCTGAAGAATATCGCTTGCTGTATGTGGCCATGACTCGCGCCCGTCGCTTACTGTGGATGTCGGCAGCGCATCAGGCTCCCTTTAGCTGGAGCAAACCCGAAAACCTAGACCGCCGTTCACCCAGCCCAATTCTGCTCGCGTTAGTCAAACAATTCCCGATTGCGTTATCAAAACGGTAGAGGGAATGGAGCAAAAGGGTGAGCGTGAATGGCAGTTAAAGTAGGATAGACAGCAGAGGATTACTTATGTCAGCTACCATTCAAGAAATTTACACTCAAATTCTTCAGACTTTGCTACCCGCAGATCGGCTGCGTTTAGCGACGTTAATCCTCAATGATTTGGTACAGCAGGATGTTAGTTTGATTGACCAGAGTGATACGTGGACAGAAGAAGATCAGCTTGACCTAGTTGATTTCTCCTTACAGTATGCAGCAATAGGCTACTTCGATAGTGAGGAGCCGAATGACCTTTAATTCAGGCGATGTAATGTAGGCAGTGTGATTACGGTATCCTCTTAGCTACAATTAGCGTAATTGATGAGTACTGTCATACTCTTTGTCTGATTAAGCTAGAAATCTGCTATGGTTCCACCGCATTGGATTACTGCAAGTGACCTGAACGAATGGGCTATTCAAGCGAATCGACAAGCTCAAGAAAAATTGCCTGAGTTATTGCGTCGTCTCGTTCATGATACAGTTCAACGACCGCGCAGAGTAGACTTCCCATCAGGCGATAGTATCCATATGGCGGGATGGGATGGCGTTGTAGAGGTTTCAGAAGGAAACTCTATCGTCCCTGATGGATATTCAGTATGGGAAGTATCAGTACGCGAAGATCGCACAGCAAAAGCAACTGAAGACTATCAAAAGCGATGTACTAATCCGTTAGGTTTGAATCCTGCTGAAACAACATTCGTTTTTGTCACTTCCCGACGGTGGAGAGATAAAGACAGTTGGGCGCAAGAGAAAACCAATGAGGGAATATGGGCTGAGGTTCGAGCATATGATGCTGTTAACTTAGAACAATGGCTAGAACGTGCCCCTAATGCTCATAATTGGTTTGCTCGATTACTTGGCAAATGGACCGAAGATGCTCAAGACCTTGAGAGCTTTTGGGAGCACTGGAGCGGTGCTACAGAGCCTGCACTAATCCCTCAACTCTATCTAGCAGGTCGAGAGCAAGCAGTAGAAAGAGTGCAGAATTGGTTAGCTGCTTCTCCATCAAAACTGACTATTCAAGCAGATTCTATGGAGGAAGCAATCGCTTTCTTTGCAGCCGTTGTTTTGCAACTATCGGAAGAACTGCGAGAAAAATATTTGTCTAAATGCGTAATTCTTAAGAATCAGTCTTCATGGAGGAATTTCAGTAGCAGTCAAAATTCTTTGATTTTAATTCCAAAGTTTGGACAACTAGAGTTCATTCCAAAAGAACATCACGTTTTGATCCCGATCGGTCGTGGGATTCCCTGCCCAGATGCTTTGCAGTTAGAGCGTCCAGATAGAAAAGCCCTTCAGCACGTATTAGTGGAGATGGGGCTATCTCACAATCGCGCTGACACTTTGCTAAAGGAATCTAGACGCAATTTGTTTATATTGCGGCATTTGTTAACAACTGCACCAGAAACTCATTCTCCTAACTGGGCAAAACCAGAACACGCACGTCTGCTAATACCTGCTTTATTAGCAGGAGCTTGGGATGACGCAAAGCAAGAAGATCGAAACATCATTTCACAGCTTGCCAATAAATCATACGATGAGGTTGTGTCTGATCTTGCGCGCTGGGTAAATAGCTCTGACCCACCTATTCAACGAACAGGAAATGTATGGCAAGTGCTTTCTCGTGAGGTTTCTTGGCGCCATCTGTCTGGGCATATCTTCCCTGATGATCTTGAAAGGTTGAGAACTGCTGCACTCACCGTTCTAGAAATCGATGATCCTCGATATGAGTTACCCGTTGAAAAACGATTTGCTGCGGCTGTCTATGATCAAGTCCTACCTCATTCTGACCTTCTAAGACAAGGTTTAGCAAATACACTAGCGATTTTGGCAGCACGAGGTTTGCCAAGAGTTACTCAGGATGTCAGATCTCCTCAAAGTAGAGTTGATGATCAAAAAAGTAGAGTTGATGAAATTGTGCATAAGCTGTTGAGGGGACATTCCAACTGGAAACGCTGGGCTTCTGTAGCTGATTTATTACCGACTCTAGCAGAAGCAGCACCCGATGTATTTTTAAGTGCGGTTGAGGTTGGACTTAAAGGAGATCAACCGCCTGTATTGCGATTATTTCTGGAAGAGGAACCTTGGGGTAGTCCGCATACAGGGTTGCTTTGGGCACTAGAACTCCTGGCTTGGAATTTAAAATACTTAGGCCGAGTAGTCCTAGTTCTTGCCAAACTTTCTAGACTTGACCCTGGGGGTAAGTTGGTGAACCGACCATTCAGAAGTTTGTGTGAAATCTTTCTATGTTGGTATCCCCAAACGTTAGCTACAACAGAACAACGCTTGCAAGTAATTGACACACTCCTGCGACGCGAACCTCAAATAGCTTGGGAGTTACTCTGCTGCTTGTTGCCGGAAACAGGGGCTATCTCATTTCCAACCCATAAACCTCGTTGGCGTGATTGGGATGTAGACTATACTCCTCAAGTCACCCGTATAAGTATCAGCAAAGCATAGATACCATTGTGAATCGTCTTTTCTTAAACGTAGGTAACGACTGTGAAAGATTATGCCATCTGATCGAAAAAATTGCTTCTTTCCCCGAACGATGGCGTGATCGAGTCATTGACCACTTGCATACAGTAGATATAACCAGTATGCAACTTGTAGATCGCGCAAAGATTTGGAACAACTTGAGAGGGACAATTTACCATCATCAGAAATTCTTAGGCTCAAACTGGGCATTACCTGCTGAGGCTGTTGATCGGCTTTGTGCGCTGTATCAAAAGCTTGAACCCAAAGGTTCTGTTTACTATTATGCTTGGCTGTTCTCGTTCAACCCTAGCTTGTTAGAAGTAACTGAATCTCAAAAGTGCAAAGCGACAGATTTCCAAGACTATTCGTTTAGTCTTAGCTTACCAAATGACATTGAACAAGATTTGAAAACTAAGGATGAGAAAATTCGGCAAGCTCAAAACCAAGCTGTTGAGGAAGCCTACTCGCAAGGAGGTGTAGCTTTACTTCTAGATGTAGCAAACTATGTCGTACAACCACGCTTATTTGGTGCAGCTATTGCAAAAATGAAAAAATTGCTGAGGCTGCTGAAGAAGAATTGCTAAGTGCAACACTAGGACATACTAATGAAGCATTGAGTGAATTGGCAATTGAATTTGTACAAACCCGCTTTGCAATTGGTAAATGGAACTGGGTAGAGCAGATGCTTGGTAATGAGCAAAAGCGGTGGTTCTCTCAACAAACGGTCAGTTTTTTAACTACCTTACCAATTTGTCAACGAACAATGAATTTATTGGCTAATCTTGAAGAGGAAGAACAAAGCTTATATTGGCAAGCTGTCTCAGTAAATTGGATTATCTCTCAAGATGATTATGAAGTAACCATCCGAAAACTACTAGAAGTCAACCGCCCTTACACTGCTCTAGATTTGGTAGGTTTAATCTTGAGGAATGAACAAGAATCTAAAGACCTATCACCGACTCTTCTGATAGAAGTGCTTGAAGAATTAGCAAATAGCACATTTGGGACTGAAACTCTCACACCAGATGGCTATCATCGTTGTGTAGATGGGGTTGAAAAAATTTTTTGTGAGCTTGATCAATTAAATGTTGAAGATTCAGAAATTGCTCGCTTAGAGTGGGTGTATTTGCCGCTACTAGAACAGACTTTAAGACAACCCAAACTTCTGCATAGGAAACTTTCCAAAAATCCTCTGTTTTTTGCCGAAATACTAAAGTTTGTGTACCTCTCGGAGGATGATCGAGATGAATCAGATTCACTCGATGAAGAGGCTATGATTCGTGCCAACTTAGGACGTGAACTGCTTGAATCTTGGTATCAAGTTCCTGGTTTAGCAGAAGAAGGGACGATTGATTCCGAGGAACTGAAAATCTGGGTATCGAAAGCACGAGAAGCTTGTTGTGCAAACGGTAGAGGCGAGAGAGGAGATTACGAAATCGGTAGAATTTTAGCTTATGCCCCAAAAGCGGCAGATGGAATCTATCCTAATTCAATAGTTCGAGAAATCATTGAAAAACTTGAAAGTGAAGATCTTGAACGAGGAATAGTAGAAAGCCTATGGAACGAAGGAGGAGATGCTGAAATCTATCGCAACTATGCCATAGCATTACAAACAACAGATTATAGAACAGCAGCAATGTTAGAGAAGATTGCTAGCATTTATGACTCTGACTCTCATCGGGATGGGTTCGAGTAGAACAAGAAGACTACGTATGACTCGTCACAGCAGCCAGAATATAAATGCCGCAATTGTGAATCGCAGTCCGTAGAAAACCCTAAACTTAAAATTTACAAACTCCAAACTCCGATTTCATACAATTATCAACTTTCTTTGAGCGTTTGCTTCGCGTCAAGTTTGAATGCTATAGTGACATTCAAGCTAGGGGTGCCTGAGTTGTCCAGGCTGAGATCACACCCTTAGAACCTGAGACTGGCTAATACCAGCGAAGGGAAGCTGTCAGAGAATAGAGTCAAGCATGAGGAATTGAATATGCGCGAGAATTGGATCGCTAGTCGGCGTGGACACAGCAACGTGTCTCAAATGCACTATGCGCGTCAGGGTGTGATCACGGAAGAGATGCGTCACGTCGCACAGCGCGAGAATCTACCTGTAGAATTGATTCGAGATGAAGTAGCGAAAGGTCGGATGATTATTCCGGCGAACATTAACCACACCAATTTGGAACCAATGGCGATCGGGATTGCCTCCCGCTGTAAGGTGAATGCTAATATTGGCGCGTCTCCCAACTCATCGGATATTGCTGGGGAACTGGAAAAGCTGCATCTTGCCGTCAAGTATGGCGCAGATACAGTGATGGATCTTTCGACAGGCGGCGGCAACCTCGACGAAATTCGGTCTGCCATCATCCAAGCGTCGCCTGTCCCGATCGGCACAGTTCCCATCTATCAGGCGTTGGAGAGTGTCCACGGCAGCGTCGAAAACCTGACGGCAGAGGACTTTCTGCATGTGATCGAAAAACACGCTCAGCAGGGTGTTGATTACATGACCATCCACGCAGGCATCCTGATTGAACATCTCCCTCTCGTTAAAGATCGGATTACTGGAATTGTCTCCCGTGGCGGCGGAATTTTGGCACGCTGGATGTTGCATCATCATAAACAAAATCCTCTCTATACCCATTTCCACGACATCACTGAGATTTTCAAAAAGTATGATGTTTCGTTTAGCCTGGGAGATTCACTGCGTCCGGGCTGTTTACACGATGCCTCTGATGCGGCACAGTTGGCAGAACTGAAAACCTTGGGGCAGTTGACCCGAAAAGCCTGGGAGCATGACGTGCAGGTGATGGTAGAAGGGCCGGGGCATGTGCCCATGGATCAGATCGAGTTCAACGTCCGCAAACAAATGGAGGAATGCAGCGAAGCTCCGTTCTACGTGCTGGGGCCATTGGTGACTGATATTGCACCCGGATATGACCACATCACTTCCGCGATTGGGGCGGCGCTAGCGGGCTGGTACGGAACGGCGATGCTGTGCTACGTGACGCCCAAAGAACACTTGGGCTTACCGAATGCTGAAGACGTGCGAAATGGACTGATTGCCTACAAGATTGCTGCCCACGCTGCTGATGTGGCCCGCCATCGAGCCAATGCCCGCGACCGAGATGACCAACTTTCTCAGGCTCGCTATCAGTTTGACTGGAATCGTCAGTTTGAGTTGTCCCTTGATCCCGATCGGGCACGCGAATATCATGACGAAACCTTGCCCGCAGATATCTACAAAACCGCCGAATTCTGCTCAATGTGCGGGCCCAAATTCTGCCCGATGCAAACCAAAGTCGATCAAGACGCCCTGACCGAACTAGAGCAGTTTTTAGCGAAACAGCCTGGATCTGAGGCTGTAGTGACGTAAGTTTAAGTGAGTCTAGCTACAGTGTGTGAATGCCAGGGTGTACTCATTAGTCTCATAGATGTGTAACCCTGTGTAAACATCACGCAAACCTGACAGGTATGGCTGCACAGTCAAATGAACGCTAAATTCCTAATTCAAGGGGCGTTGCTGATTTACGGTTGTATAGCGCTACGCATAAAGTCTAGAACAAAAGAGTGGGTGGAGGCTTCGCCCAATTACTGACTGCTATATTGACCTCCAGATCCCTGGAATTTTCGCGTCTCCAGGGATCTACTAATCGGCAGCAGAATCCCCAACATTGGGATCAAGTTTCAACTACGCTTAACCCACTGGGTCTCTTACGCTTAACCCACTGGGTCTCTGAGTGCTGAGCGCAGTCGAAGCACGGCATTGCCTGAACCACGATTGCCAGGGATCTGAATGGCTAAACTTTATGGATTCTATCAGATTGCTCTCAAGGGGTGACAGCGAGGCTGGGAGGGGAAGCTGTGCGGTAGACACAGGCAGCATATAGCCGAAAAAATAGGGTGAATCTGCTAAATTCACCCCCTGATATCAAAAAATGTTGCCTTCATTCTACCAAGCTTGTCTACAA
>JAAUQT010000159.1 GCA_012033495.1 Cyanobacteria bacterium RM1_2_2
AGATAAAAAAACGCTTTTTGCGGAATATTTTTCTTACTTTCAGCGGATGTTTTCAGCGTGCTTTAATGGCAAAAAAGTCTTTCAGAATTAATTTGAAACTGAATGCTGCTGGCTTTTTTCTTGCCCAAAATTTCCTGTGCGCCCAAAATGTAGCCCTCTTGTCGTAGCTCCTCGACCGTGCGCCAAAAAATTTGATTGTTGCGCGATGAATTACTGCCTAACAAATCTAAGTTCTTAAACAGATATTGTTTGGAAATAATCAGATATTCGCCTTCGCGTAAAGCATCCCATTTCATCCGGCTGGCCAGATAAACTAACAGCTTTGTTTTGTAATCACTTTTGGCATTGCCGCCCAACTTTTGGCTAATATCTAAATCGCCTGCAAACAATACATAGTCGCCAGTGCGGGCAGGTCCATCAAAAAACTCTAGCGATACCGTGTAAGCGTCGGCTAACTCATAGGTATAGTCTGCGGCTTTCGCTAAATCAAAATCACGCGGCACATTATCAATTTCGTAATCTTTGATCCGCAACACGCTTTTAATAATCACTTTGGCTCCGACTTGATTGCCCTTATGCAGCGATTGAGCCATCACCAATTCGGTGCGATGCAGCGCCACCAAATCGCGGTTAAACTGTGACCGCAACTTCGAGGCAAATCCGCCATCTTTTGTGCGCGTGTAGCCCAAACTTTCCAGCAAATCATTCGAGCGAAACGACACGATGGGGCCATTTCCCTGCTGAGCCGCCAGCTTATAGAGATGCAGCACAATCGAAACCTGCCGAGGATTCAAAAACGTCAGCAACGCCATAAACAACCGCTGAATTTTGCGATCCTGAATTTTTTCCAGCCCCTTACTCACCCCTTGATCAGTACAAGCCTGAAGATCCAGCTTGGCATACTGCACCTTTAAATCTTCCCACTCTTCCGCAGACAGATTTTCCAGGGGCACTCGCCGGATTACAGACACCTCACTCGTTTCAGACGGATCAACCTCCACCCGCATTTCCAGATAGTAACCCTCTTGATCAGAGCGCAAAATCGGCGTGCGAATATCTGGATTTTTGAGCGATGCAGCAGCACGAGGCAAAACCATCAGCAAATGTCCGTCTACAGGAAAGGCAGGGGGTTTTGTAGGTAAGCGGGTTGGATTTAGATTCAGCACACTAGGCATGATAGCGTCATTCGGGAAACAGCAGAGGACACCGCTACGGGTAGTGTCCAGATCCTACTGCATTTTTCAAATTCTACATCTGGAGTCAGGAAATTCTTTTTAACCGGAGCGAGACGCTACATATAGCGTAATGACCTGTAACTCTGGCGGATGTTTTTTTGAGTTTGCCTGTAACTCTGGCGGATGTTTTTGCCTGTAACTCCGGCGAAGTTTTTTTGGCTCCAGTGATCCCAAACGCTTGTGGATCGATCAGTTCAGGCAATGACTGAAGGCAATTTATCTTACTCCATCGCCAGTGAATCGAATCGTTCTGCCTATAACTCCGGCGGAGAACTCACCTGCAACTCCGGCGTATGGGTCAACAAAGCCGCTTGAGATCAAAAAAATTCGGTGCTAACCTCTCATCAACTCAGATCGTTTGAAGGAGTGCGGCGACGTTCGTTGAATTATTTAGCGCAGTTTTGTTGGGTTCAACTCAGTTAGTTTCAAGTCAGTAAAAAACCCTCATTGCCTCCCTACCACAGTTAGCAAAAGGGTCTTTAAGTTGGTTGTTCCTCACGAAAAAATCGTGGGGCTTGGATTGTTATGCCTGAAAATTTTAGCAACTTTTACGGCTCTAGCATAGAGTCGGTAGATTTCTTTTGTCTGAAAAAGCAATTCAAAATCTGGTTCAACTTTGCGGTTCAGGTGAACTGTGCTTTTCAGAGCCAAATTTCTCATAATCAAACTCACCGAGATCAAACCTATCAAGCTGGCTGTAAGGGCTGCACAGGAGGTCTGGCATGGTGATGCTGGCTTCCTCGCCTCCAAAGTTTGTTCAGCAGTCTGTTCAAAATAGCGATGCTTTTTTGAGTTTGTTTCCGCATCGGTTTGATTATCTTTATGCACCCCATCCCGAACCTGGACATTCTCCAGCGTGGCAAACCGAAATCCGCCATCCTTTAATGGATCGGCTGTTACAGCAAGGCAGCTATCTTTACGGCGTTCGATTTGGTAAACAAACGCAATATTGTTTGTTAGACGTTGATAGAGGCAGCCCTTACCATCCTGCTAATGATCCGTTTGCAATTCAGAGAATCGCCGCAGTTCTAGAAACGATTGGCTTAGCAGGTTATCTAGTTTGTACTTCTAGCTACAGCGGTGGTTTACATCTTTACTTTCCATTTCAGGGTCTACAAAATTCCTGGGAACTCGGAACAGCCGTCACTGGATTACTCGAAAACGCCGGATTCGCAGTAAAAGCAGGGTTACTGGAAGTTTTCCCAAACCGCAAAAGCTATCGTGTTCAGGAGACCAGCCTGTTTAATGGGCATCGGTTGCCACTGCAAGCAGGCTCCTATTTGCTTAATCGAGATCTTGAACCTGTTTGGAGCGATCGAAATCACTTTTCGCAACAATGGCGAGCACTTCAGCAACAAAACGAAATTCGTCCAGGTACGCTGAAAAGAATTCTTGGACAGCAACGACGAAAATATCAAATCTCTGGCAAGGCAAGTAAATTTCTCAATGATTTAAATACAGAAATTGAATCAGGTTGGAGTGACCACGGACAAACTAACTACTTGCTCGGACGCATTGCCCTGCGTACTTATGTTTTCCATCATGTTTTGGAAGACAGCCCTCCGCTAGAGGGACAAGCGCTGATCGACCAAATTGTGGCAGTAGCTCGATCTCTGCCGGGTTATGAGCAGTGGTGTCGGCATCAGCACGAGCTTGAACACCGCGTTTCAGAGTGGGCAAGCTGCGTTGAGAATAGCCGCTACTTCCACTATGGATGTTCTAAACAGTCTGCTCAGCCGCCCACACTAGAAGACACAACTGCTTCTGCTCAGCCTTCATTAACCTGGAATCAACAGCAGTCTCAAGCAGCCCGTGAACGAATCAGACAAGCTATTGCGAATCTGCTTAATCAAGATGCCCTACCTACTCAGGCTAGCGCTCGATTCAAGGCTTTAACTAGCGCTGGGATTGGTGGTGGTTCGCTCTATCGTCATAAAGATCTTTGGCATCCTGATTTCCTAAATTTAGATGCTCCTGACCAGGATTTCTCTCATTTAGAAATACCAGATTTAAATGCTTTTGATCTAGATTTAACTTCTGACTTAAATCTCATTCATTTAAATTCACCTCACTTGTCACCTCAGTTAGAGTCAACTGATCAAAACCCATTAGAGCTAGAGGCTTTATCCTATCAGAACATTCGTCCTAGCTTTACAAACTTATTCTCCTTGATAGGCGGTAAACCCTTATTGCATCAAGCTTGTAGCGATCGAAATCCTATGTTTCTCTACGAAACAGGTCGTAAAGCATTGATTCATCAGGCTTTCATGGACGTAGCGATCAATGCTGATTGTCAGAAGCGCTTTCAGTTGCAGAACCTTGACGTGAGGCTAGAAGTGTCTCTGCCTATTCAGCAGTTTCCTCAGATCGTTCCGGCTGAGCGGCTTCGAGCAACCTTTGCAACACAGCCAAGATCTCTTGGTAGTCTGCTCCAGCCGGGTTGTGTTAGGTGGCGACTTTACGTTACCAACTCATCACCAGCGGCAATCCAGGTCGGAAATCTACCTGTTTCCCTTGTACTTCTCCATCAAACCCAAGCTCTATAAAGTACTCTGTTCCTACTCGTAGCTTTATCTGTTTTGTATTAACCACTGCTTGAAGTTCGGGTGACACATTATTTGCAGCAGGACTGACCAACTCTACACGAGTAATTTCGCGTAAACCAATACCATGATCTAGAGGTTGTGACTTTTCAACAGGATATCGATCTGGACGTTGACCAAACGGAGTCTGGAACAGCCATGGCTCAGACAACAAATTACTATTCTTTCCTACCTCAATACTCATTGTTTTAGGCAAATAAGGTGGGTGATAAGCCCAACTGGAAAATGCAACTGTGTCACCAGAACCTATGACCGGACGCAGACAGATCCCAAATGGACATGCACCATCGTTCCGATGCGTCCATCGCTCCCAAAGACGAGTGGGACGAATTAGCTCAGACCTCACCTCTTCTGGATCATGAACCCACAACAACTCCAACATTGCGTTATGAAAAAAGAAACGGCGATTGGTTGTCCCCTGCCCAGGATGAGTATTAGAGGTTCCCTCCACCAAACCAAGTGATACTAGGCGATCAGCTTCGTAAGCACCAATGTCAGTCCAGATAAAGAGATGATCTAATTCAAATGCCATAGCTTCAGAGCCGTCCGAGGGTGGGTTTACTCAACTTTTTAAGTTTAATGAATCCAATCAACAAGTTCCAAGCACCGCCAACACCACTGACTCAAGCCACCTAACAAGCAGGTTGCAGATTCAGAGTGTAGCCAATCGCCAAATGCTGGTTTTCCTGTTTTCCATCTGTCACAGCCATGCTCCTAGATGGGGCGACGGTTGCTAATTCACCAACTGCGGCAAAAACTGCTCCAAAACGGGGACTGAAATTGAAGCGGTGGTGGCGTCAGGAGGCAAGCTGGGGTTAATTTCAGTGTTGATACCTACAACCTCGCCTGCTGCATTCAGTAACGGGCCGCCCGAATTGCCGGGGTGAACCTCTGTGCTGGTGAGCAAAATTCCGTCGAGCGTTACCTTCTTCACTTCGCCTTGAGTCACCACCTCTGCCCGCCCATAGGGAGCACCAATCGCCCAAACAGGTTCCCCTGCCTGCGGTTTGGCTTCTGAGAAACGGGCGACAGGCAGATTGCTGGCTCCCTCGATTTGCACAAGCGCCAGATCATAAAAAATGCCGTCTGCTCGGTTTCCGGCAGCAACGATGCGGGCAGGCAACTCTCGCTCATCAGAAAGGCGTACCGTCCACTGCTCGCCGCCATTCCGAACCACGTGGCTATTGGTCAGCACCAGCCCCGTCGAGGTCAGAATCACACCAGAGCCAATAGATTGATTACCCGACAGCATCACCACTGATTCGTTGGCTTCCATGATAGAAGCGGGTGTATTAAACGGAACTTGTCCAGATGGCGCTCCACCCGGAATTCTAGACGAGGGCATCCTAGAGCTTGTTCGTGCTCCATCAATGATTGCAGCCACTCGCTGTTGCCCTTGTGCTAAGGCTTGCTGGAGCCAACCGCCCGTGTCGGTGTAACTTAAAAGTAGGCGGCTACCGATGACAACCAATGTGGCAGTTAGAGTGACTCTGAGAAATTCCTCAGGTTTCAATTCCCCAAGTTTCATATTCCGGAGGGCGTACTACTGTTGACCGTGCTAATTTCTACAATAGGGTGGAAACAAAATTTCTGGCAACCGCATGAAACAGCCTGAACTTGACCCAGAAACGATCGATCGAGTGATTGAAATGGCTTGGGAAGACCGTACTCCCTTTGAAGCGATTGAACTTCAGTTTGGCTTAACCGAACCTCAGGTGATCGCCCTGATGCGCCGTGAAATGAAAGCCTCTAGTTTTCGGATGTGGCGAGAGCGGGTCGGCGGCCGCAAAACCAAACATGCCGAGAAGCGCGGTTTTATTGCCGGACGGTTTAAGTCGCAGAACCAAAAGGGGTAAAATCTTCCCACCATGCTCACCATCTACAGCGACGAGCACCGCTACCAAAACGCTCAGTATGAACTGATCGACGGGAAACTTTTGCCACCGTTTGAAAATCCGCGTCGAGCTGACATGGTGTTGGCGCAAGTGCAGGCTGTCAAATTAGGAGCCGTGTTGCCTGCCCAGACTTTTGCACTCGATCCAATTCTGCGGGTGCACCGTTCAGATTACGTTACCTTTTTGCAAACGGCATGGTCGGCATGGGTGGCGGCTCACGGCGAATATGATGCGCTGCCGCTGAATTGGCCCACGCGCACGATGCGACATGACCGAATTCCAGAAGCAATTGATGGTCAACTCAGCTACTATTCGTTTGATGCTGGTACGCCAATCACGGCTGGAACTTGGCGAGCGAGTTTTGCAGCGGCTCAGGTGGCGTTGACGGCTCAAGCCCAGATTGCTCAAGGCGCACCGTCGGCGTTTGCGCTTTGTCGTCCTCCTGGTCATCACGCGGCCAAAGATTTCTATGGAGGCTATTGTTTTTGAATAATGCAGCCATTGCCGCCCAAGCCTTCCGAGATGCGGGTGCAGCGCGAGTTGCCATCTTGGATGTGGACTACCACCACGGTAACGGCACGCAAACAATTTTTTATGATCGATCGGATGTGTTTTTCCTCTCTCTGCACGGGCATCCCAGCCAGGAATATCCGTACTTTCTAGGCTATGAGGATGAAATAGGTGAAGGCGAAGGTGAAGGCTATAATCAAAACTATCCCCTGCGTTGGGGAACGAGTTGGCATACGTATCAGGAAGCGCTAGAAGACGCAATTCGACGGATTCAGATCTATCACCCGGATGTTCTCGTCATCTCTTTAGGAGTGGATACATTTGAGAACGACCCGATTTCTAAGTTTCAACTCACGCTAGAAGACTATCCTAAAATCGGTGAAAGAATTGCTAAAGTGAAAGCGCCAACCCTGTTTGTAATGGAAGGTGGCTACGCGGTAGACAAAATTGGCATCAATGCAGTGAATGTATTACTTGGATTTGAAACCACCTGATCGAAGTAGAGTGTTAACCGTAGGGTGTTAACCGTAGGGTGTTAACCGTAGGGTGTTAACCAAAAGTGCTACAAAACAGAAGTGCTACAAAAAGAGGCGTTGCAGCCACATAATAGCGCAACACCTCAGTCATTGAACGGGTCAGTCATTGAGCGTGAATCTTGTTGAATTAGCGCGATTAACGCATGGCCAACGGTGCATTTAACGTCAATGCTAAATCGGTGTTAGGGTTGATTGAAATTAAGGTAACGCGATCGCGTCCTAGCAAAAATCCAGCAACCGCTCCCACAGCACCTCCGCCCAAGACGGTTTCAGGTTCAACGACCCGATCACCTGTCAATCCAGTAATTGCGGCAGCGGCTCCGGCTCCTAAAGCTGCACCTGCCAAAATTTCGACGACGTTGGCCCCTTTGGTGACGCGCTGAGTATTGGTAACGAGGGCAGAGGTGGCGCTGATCGGGACAGTCGTATTATTCGATAGGATCAGGTCTTTGGCGTAGAAACGCGCTCCTTCGCCTTCTAAGCGCAACTCGCCTGCAACTCGACTGTTTGCCGGAATCAGCACCCGACCGTTAGAGACCACATCCCGATCGAGCGATAGCGTTAATGGAACGGGGTCAGGTTCTTCACGAGAAAGCAAGATTTTTTCTGCGTCGTGACGCACGGTGAGCGTGGTTCCGCTGGGAATTTGAGTGGATGAAGTGACAGTCTCACCGACGATGTAAGGAGAAGCAATGCTAGCCGTTTGACCTGCGCTGACGAGAGCCTGATGGATAAAAGCAGCAACTTCGGCGCGGGTGGCTGAGCGATTGGGGTTGAGCGTGTCTACGTTCGGATAATTCACGACGATTTGCTTTTCAGTCGCGGCAGCAATGCTTCCGGCTGCCCAATTCGGAATCGATCCGGCATCTCGATAGGCTTGTAGTGCGCTACCTGAAGTATTGCTAGGTGTATATCCCAATCCATTCGCTAAAGATACCAACACCTGAGCACGAGGAATATATTCTTCAGGACGAAATACGTTTCCGGGATATCCACTTAAAAAACCAGTGGTGTAAGCATCTTGAATCGCAGCGTTTGCCCAATAATTGCTAGGAACATCGATAAAACTAGCAGATTGACGCATCGGCGAACGAGAAAACGCCTGACGCACCATCGCCGCAAACTGGGAGCGTGTCACCGGATCGTTGGGTCGGAAACTGCCGTCTGGAAAACCGCTGATCACATTACGCCGACTTAGCTCTTGAATAAAGCCTTCTGCCCAATAGCCGCGAGAAACGTCAGAGAAGCTGGTCTGGGCTTGGGCAGGAGCCTGAATGACGAGCGGTGTTGCTGCCCCTGCGGTTAAAGCGAGCATGGCAAATAGAGCAGTGCCAGACTGCATTGGGCGAAAACGAGACATAGGTGAAAATCCTTTTCAGAATATGTTTGGAATGAATGATGAATGAGCGGTAGAGCCTGAACTTCCTTAAAAGACTTCTGGGAAAAAGTTGTCGCCACGTTGGAGCAGGTTTGGCCCAAATATGACCTTTTGCGGATGATTTAATCTGCAAAACCTGCCCGTACAGAGATAAATTGTTTTCCAGAAATCTCTTAATAGGTTTCCCTGCAATGCAAAATTTTCTACAGTGCTATCCAATTTTTTGGGCGGTTGAATCTTACGAACTGCACCCTTACCCTATCCTGTCTGTCGAGGAGGATTAGTACCAGATTTGTATGAGCCTTTAGCATTGAGGATTAAGGAACTCTAAACTTATGAACTTACCTTCCAGGACGCGAAGAAAACCCCAAAGGTTCCTCAAAAATCTGCTAATTCGATAGGTGCAATTCGATATTAGATGCGGCTCCGCTCAACGCTCAAGTGATGGGTTAAAGCGGGCTAAAGCGAGGTGAGCGTAACTGACTCCAAATTCTCAGTAAGGTTAATGCCGTTTTTTGAGAATGGGGATTAGGTGCAGTTGAGAGAAGGCAGCGATCAAGAATGGAGTTAACTACTGTATTGGGTATTCTTTGGAAGAATTAAGAGAATAGTAAAGATAAAGAATCTTGTGTCTATCCAAGTCTCATCAAAGCAAACGGTTTCACAAATAGATGAATACTCTGAGACATGAGTTTTTCTAGGCTAGGTTTAAGCTTTTCCTCAAGTCTAAAAGCGAGCTAGATCCTCATCCCTTATGGGTTTTCTGGGGTAACGATAGAAAAACCGGAGTCAACTTCTGTTATAGAAAAATTCTATAGCTTTAATTAATTTTATCCCACCCTATCTCCGGCTTTTCTTGAATTTGATTCCCTGAAGCGGCTTTTGTGTTGAAATGAATTCGATTGTCCCCAATCCAGGAAGTTTTGTTCCGTTAGCCGCTTTTGAATTTGCTGCCATTCTTCCAACTTTTCTGGCATGATTCAAATAGAACTTGATGGTGGAAATCGTCTCCACGAAAATTGTGAGTGTTGGGGATATTACTGACGACGGGTAAGTGGCAGCGCAAGAAGAACTCTTGACTCCCATCTGGTTTAGCGTTGCCGGACAATCTGATGCGGATGCCGATCCTTTGCTTCAAGTGGTACTGCTGATGCAATTGGGATTGGCTTTTCCGTTCGGGTCATGCTAGCTGATGTCTTGAGGCTGGTGCGCGAGTCCTACCCTGGAATGCAGTGATATAGAGAAAAATAACTTGCTATGAATACTCTAACGATCGCCTGGATCACCCTACCCTTCTTTGCTGGACTAAGCATCTACCTATTGCCCAAATTCTCTCGGTTCCTTGCTTTAGCAGTCGCCTTCAGTTCTGCCGCGTATGCTTTGCAGGTATTTATCAATCAATCGTCCTTGACGCTGGCTTTGCTGGATCACTTTGGGGTGACGGTGATGGTCGATGCCTGGAGCGGCTATTTTATCTTGACCAATGCCCTCGTGACGGCGGCAGTGCTGCTTTATTGCTGGGACAGCAGCAAAACGGCTTTCTTTTACGCCCAAGCCACGATTCTGCATGGCAGCGTAAATGCGGTCTTCGTCAGTGCCGACTTTATTAGTGTGTATGTGGCTCTGGAGGTAATCAGCATTGCCGCCTTTTTGCTGATTACCTACTCCCGCAGTGACCGTTCTATCTGGGTTGGGTTGCGCTATCTCTTCGTCAGCAATACCGCCATGCTGTTCTACTTATTAGGAGCCGTATTGGTTTATCAAGCCAGTGGTTCCTTTGCCTTTATGGGATTGAGTGCTGCCCCACCAGAAGCTTTTGCGCTGATTTTTCTGGGACTACTCACTAAAGGAGGCGTGTTTTTGTCGGGCTTGTGGTTGCCGCTGACCCATTCCGAATCGGAAACCCCAGTGTCGGCGATGTTATCGGGAGTGGTGGTGAAGGCAGGGGTTTTCCCCTTGGTGCGCTGTGCTTTGATGGTGGAGTCGCTTGACCCAGTTGTGCGGCTCTTTGGGGTGTGTACGGCTTTGCTGGGAGTCACCTATGGAGCGTTTGAACGGGACACTAAACGGGTTTTGGCTTTAAGCACCGTTTCCCAAATGGGCTGGCTGCTAGTGGCTCCGGTGGCGAGTGGTTTCTATGCCCTGTCTCACGGTTTAGTCAAAGCCACCATCTTTTTAATTGCAGGCAACTTACCCGACCGCAACCTGTTGGAGCTGCGGAAAAATCGATGCCCACAGCCCTCTGGATTCCTCTGGTGATGGCGAGTTTGTCTATTTCTGGCGCTCCCCTCTTCGCCGGATTTGGCGCTAAAGTGCTCACCTTGTCTTACCTCACTTCTTGGCAGTCGATCGCCATGAATATTGCAGCCACAGGAACGGCAATTCTGTACGCCAAATTCATCTTCTTGCCTCACGGTAAATCAGAAAATCTGGAGGAACGCCCTACGCTCAAGCCAGGATTTTGGTTGGCGATGCTGCTGCTGATTGGGGGATTGTTGATTGCGAATGGAGTCTATTTGCCTGCCTATACGCTGTCCAATATCCTCAAGGTTTTGGGCATCATCGTAGTCGGTTGGTCGGCTCATGTTGTAGTGTTTCAACGATCGATTTTGAACCTACCGCGAGCACTAGAGCGATTCGAGCATCTGATTGGAATCATGACTTTAATGCTAATCTTTCTATTCTGGATCGTATTTGCATTTGGGCTATTCTCCTGGGAAAGCATTTGAGAACTTTGAGTCTATTTATCCTTGCTGAAGAACTAAAGCGCAGAAACCAACTTGAGAGGCATTGGAGGTAAACAAAAATCAAGATTGAACGTTAATGAAACTGCTATCAACTAATACGCAGAGAGGTACAGCTTATAATGCTAGTCTCATCTTTAATTACGCCGAATCCGCCTTACAAAGCCTTAATTTTTGACTGTGATGGTACGCTGGCAGACACAATACCAATTCATTATCAAACATGGTCTAAAATATTAGAATCAGTAAGAGTGAACCTTTCTAAAGAATGGTATTACCAACACTGTGGTATATCGGCTTTGGAAATGCTGCAAATACTGAAAAATCGCTTTGGCTACGAGTTTGATGCGGAAGAGGTTGCTGCGGCAAAGCAACGCTACTACCGTACTTTGATCCACACGATTCAGCCGATCTCAGCCGTAGCAAAAATTGCTCAGGAACATTATGGGACTGTCCCGATGGCGGTTGCCTCTGGCAGCCATCCGTCCACCCTGGAAGCTACGTTGAAGGCGATTCAGCTTCACCAATACTTTCATACAGTTGTCAGCATCAATGATGTGAAGAAAGGCAAACCGGAACCCGATTTGTTTCTGCTGGCTGCTCAAAGATTGGGTGTTTCGCCTCAAGACTGTATTGTTTACGAAGACAGTGAGGGTGGGTTGGAGGCGGCTCGACGGGCTGGAATGCGGTCGATCGATGTGCGGATAGTTTGATTGCTGTTGGCTATTCAACTGAAATTGCCTCTATGAAGCACCTTGGTGATTGACCTGGGTCAGGATATACTTACACCACGATTGAGTCGATTAACTACCGCTGCACAATGCCAAGCCAAATCTTGTCTCGATCGGGTAACTGCTGCACTTGATCTTGTAACCACGCATCAAACTTCTCCTGAAGTAATCGTTGGCGCATCTGGTCATCGAACTGAGCCGGAATATGCTTTTCGAGGCGGACAATCATGCACCATTCACCAAGCCTAAACGGTTGAACATGACCGACTTGGCTCGTGTAAAGCAGTTCTGCAAGTTTAGTGTGGAGTGTTCCTAGTTCTACGGGGCCGAGCAGTCCACCTGTTTCGGCTTCCGAACCTTCAGAATATAGCCGCGCCACTTCTGCAAATGACTGTTCGCCATCAGAAATGCGAAAGAAAAGCTCTTGGGCCATGTCTTGATCTTTGATACGCAACAGCGAATAAATCACGCGATCGAACTCTTGTTTGCGCTCAAGAAAATATGTTTCAAGCTTGTGTCCCCAAGTGGTTTGCTTAAACTTTTCAATTCGTAGCGATCGCGTTGTCATTTCCTCAAACTGAATTTGATCTAAAAAATGGCTGCGCATACCCCGCAGCTTGCTGCGATTGGGATAAGCAGCCCGCCGACCGTCAGGTCGGCAACAGAGACTTATACTTGGGAGCATGAAAG
>JAAUQT010000006.1 GCA_012033495.1 Cyanobacteria bacterium RM1_2_2
TTCGACGACGAAGAGGGCAGGTTGGGCGTAGCGGGTTTGGGTGAGCGGAGGGGGGGTGAGCGGAGGGGTAGAGGGGTAAAGAAGGGTGCGAAGGTCAAGGTCGAGGTAGGGTTGGAGGAAGGCGCAGCAGTGGTCGATTGCGGCTCTGAAGTGGGGTTCGTGCTGGTAGAGGTCGCGTCCCATGGTGGGGTATTGGCTACCTTGTCCGGGGAAGAGGAACGCAATTCCTGGTTGGGTTTGAGGAGGTGCAAGTTGGGGTGCATCACTGAGTTTTTGAATCGCTTCTTCTACGGTTTGGCAAACAACCATATGACGGTAATCGAATGCTTTTCGCCCAACTTGGAGTGTGTAAGCAACGTCAGCTAGATTAACATTAGGATGACGCTGAAGATAATCAATCAGTTGACGAATAGAATTCTGTAAAGCGGTGGGCGTTTTGGCAGAGAATAGAAGCAGGTGATGGGAATGTGATGAGGAATTTTCTGAAAATAGGATAGGAGCCTCTTCGAGAACGATGTGGGCATTCGTGCCACCCATTCCAAATGAACTGACTCCTGCCCGACGAGGCGTACCATTACCTGCCAGTCGCGCAGTTGAGTGTTGACGTAAAAGGGGCTGTGCTCGAAGTCAATTTGGGGATTGGCAGACTTAAAGTTGAGGCTAGGCGGAATTTGCTGATGTTTCAGGGCCAAGGCAGTTTTGATCAATCCTGCGACTCCGGCAGCAGCATCTAGGTGTCCAATGTTGGTTTTGAGGGAGCCAATCGCGCAGAACTGCTGGTTTTGGGTGCGAGTTCGGAAGGCTTTGGTTAGGGCAGCAATTTCAATCGGATCGCCAAGGGCAGTGCCCGTGCCGTGGGTTTCAATGTATTGAATGCTGTCGGGTGAGAAGTTGGCTTGCTCTAAGGCTGCTGCAATGACTGCCGCCTGCCCTGCTACACTGGGAGCCGTTAAGCCGACTTTTTGCGCTCCATCATTGTTGATCGCTGAGCCTTGAATCACGGCATAGATGCAGTCTCCGTCCTGGAGAGCAGCCGACAGCCGCTTGAGCACGACAATCCCGACACCGTTGCCAAACACTGTGCCCTGTGCTTCTGCATCAAAGGCGCGACAAACTCCGTCAGGTGAGAGTACCCCGTCATTTTGGTAGAGGTAGCCTTGCTGTTCCGATGCATCGATCGAGACGCCTCCTGCCAGCGCCATGTCACATTCTCGATTCAGCAAGCTCTGACAGGCGAGATGAACCGCAACGAGGGAAGTTGAGCAACCTGTCTGCACACCGCAGCTTGGTCCGGTCAGGTTTAGCTTGTAGGAGACGCGAGTTGGCATCAGACCCATGACGTTACTCACCACCGCCTGTACCCGATCAACCGATGCTCTCAGGCTCGGATTTGCGTACAGGTTGATTAAATAGCTGTTAAGTGCGGCTCCAGCATAGACACCAATTTTGCCGTTGTACTGATCTGGATCATAGCCTGCATTTTCCAACGCTGCCCAAGCACATTCTAAAAACACTCGATGCTGAGGATCGATGAGTTCAGCTTCTCTGGGAGAGTAGCCGAAGAAGGCGGCATCAAAACCATCTACGTGATCGAAACTGGCGTAGGCTTTAACGTAATTTGGATGATCTAGTAGTTCTATCTGGGTTCGTTTATCTTGTGGAGGGTCAGAAGTTAACTGAATCGATGAAATTCCCTGGCATAAGTTTTGCCAGAACTGTTCCAAATTTTCAGCGCCCGGAAATCGCCCTGCCATTCCAACAATTGCGACTCGCTCTTGCTTTTCTTGTTCAACCGCTAGTAGCTTGGTGCGTGCTTCTTTGAGCGCTGCCAACACCCGCTGCGGTGAAAAATTTTCGGTGGATACGGTTTCAAAGTCGTTCATTTTAGTGTCTCTTAAGCAAGGATTCCAATTCTTCTAGTTCATTGATAATTGCGGTTTCGATGCCTTCCTTTTCTAAATCTTGTTTGCCGTCCAAATTTCTCAATTCTGAAAAGCTTTTCTGCTCCAATTGACTTTCAACACCTTTTAACGCCAAGGATTCAACAGATTGGACAGACTCTCCTTCAGGCGTGAGGGTGGCTGCAACGTGTTGGGCAAGTTCACAAATCGTAGAATGCTCAAAAATTGTTGTGGCGGTGAGGCTAAGACCAAGTTGAGTTTCTAAGCGGTTTTTGAGTTCAACCGTCATTAGAGAATCCATGCCGAGATCGAAAAAGCCTTGATGCGGTTTGGGCAGCCGATCGGCAGGTAGCCCCAGCACTTTGCCCACTTCGGTTTGTAAGTAGGTGGTCAGTAAGGTCAATCGATCGACTGGATTTGCCGCCCTTAGTTGAGACAGGATCTCTGACGGGGAGGCGGTTTGAGCCGTCGAAGTTGCAACCTGACGAAAGGCGCTAAAGAAAGGCGAAACAATGCCTTGCTGCAAAAACTGCGCCCACTGAATCGGCATCACGCCAACTTGAGCCGCAGACTGTTCCAACAGCTTTTCTAGCACTCGAAGTCCTGCCTGAGGCGCGATTGAACCAACGCCTCGCAACTGCATGTGCTGATCGACCCGACGCTGAGCAGCGGCTCCTATTTCTGACCAAGCTCCCCAATTGATGCTGAGTCCTGGCAATCCGATTGACCGTCGGTAATGCGCTAGGGCATCTAGAAAAGTATTGGCTGCCACATGGCTCGCTTGTCCTGGTGAACCAAACATGGCGGCGGCTGAAGAAAACAGGACAAAGCAGTCGAGGGGCTGGTTTTGGGTGAGGCAGTGCAAATTCCAAGCTCCGGCAAGTTTGGGGGCAATGACATGAGCCATGCGCTCCCAGGTAAGCTGCTGCAAAACGCCGTCATCTAACACGCCAGCGGCATGAAACACCCCATAGAGCGGTTTTTTAACTTGCTCAATCGCGCTGGCAAGCTGCGAAGGGATGGCAACATCGGCTTGAATCGTCTGAATTTTAACGTTTTTCTGCTCCAGCATTTGCAAGGTTTGCTTCTGGGCTGGTGTCGGAGTGCTGCGTCCAACTAAAACAAGATGCTGTACGCCTTGCTGAGTCAACCATTCTGCAACCAGCAGACCCAGTCCACCTAAACCGCCTGTAATCAGGTAAGCCCCATCAGGACGAACCGAAATAAGTTGTTGCGGCTCTGAGTCACAACAATCTTACCGATGTGCTGCGCCTGCTGCATGTAGCGAAATGCCTGCACAACTTTCTGAATCGGAAAGACGGTTTGGGGCAGGGGGCGAATTCCGGACTGCATCAAGTCACGCAATCGTGTCCTAATCTGATCAGGCTGCTGTTGAGCAACCGTCATGAGATCAATTAAATGATACGTTACCTTTGGTTTCACCTGCGCAATCTCCGCCGCGTTCCAAACCTGTCGCTTGCCGATTTCCAAAAATCGCCCCGTATCGCTGAGCACCGCCAAACTTTTGGGGATGAACTCACCTGACAGCGAATTCAATACCACATCAACCCCTTCTCCCTGCGTTAGGGTCATCACCTGCTCAGCAAAATCTAGCGTCCGGGAGTTCATGATCTGCTTAACACCCAATGCCTCCAGCGCTTGCCATTTACCTGGACTCGCCGTTGCATACACCTCTGCACCGATTCGTTGGGCTAACATTACCGCTGCCATTCCCGTACCGGTAGCCCCGGCATGAATTAGGATGCGTTCACCGGCTGATAAATTCGCCAAACGCAGCGCATCATCTGCCGTCAAAAAGGCGGCCGGAATTGTAGCAGCTTCTGCAAAACTGAGGTGTTCTGGTTTGAGTGCAACAAGCGCTGCATCAACAGTGACATATTGGCTGAAACTGCCTGCTGCTAGCGCCACCACCGCATCACCGACTTGAAAATCAGTCACCTCTGAGCCAATCGCGGCAATTTCTCCAGCGCATTCCACGCCAAACCAATTACGTTCAAAGGGTAATAACTTTAATATATCAAGTAGATCAATTAGATTTAGTCCAGTTGCATATACGCGAATTTCAACTTCAGTAGAGCCAGGTGAGCGTCGATCAATGGGCTGCAAAATTAACTGATCTAACGTGCCTCGCGTTAAGCTAGTTAACCGGAACGGCTGATTCGGCAAAGACAAGGCATCATTTTCCTGCCCGAAACGCCCTAAACGAGCAACATAGCGGCTGTGGTTACGGATGGCAATCTGATTTTCACAGGAGGTGGATTGCAGTTCCTTGTCTAATTCAGCGACCTGCGCCAGCAAGGGCAAGCTTGGGTCAAGATCAACGCATCGACAGTGCAATGCCGGATGCTCTAAAGCAATCACTTTGCCCAACCCCCATATCGGAGACTGGATAAATCCAGGTTTTTGAGAAACTGTATTTTCTGTGTTGGTGGTTACGGCTCCCTGCGTTATTAGCCACAGCGTCGGAGCGGACTGGAGCGTTTGCAAGAGATGCAGCAAACTCGTGCAGGTTGTTTCAGTCGCCGCCATGAGCGATTCCAGCGCCCAATCAGTTGTCGTCGGACTATCCAAACCCCAGAGATAGAGAATGTTTTGCGGTTGCGGGATGGCTGCCGTTAGCTGCTCAAAATCTGCCCGACAATGAGGATTAACCGTAAATTCAGCCCCCTGTTGACGATAGGTTTCTCCGGCTATCACCATCGTCACCTGACCTAACAAATGGCTGGCTAACTGCTGCCCCAAACCCTGCCGATCGGTAAAAATCATCCAATCACAGTTTGTTGGGTCAGCCTGTGCCACAAATAGGCTTTGTGGAGCTATGGTCGCAGGATTTAGAACAGGCGCAATGACTATCGGATCAGTAAAGCCGCAGGTCGGTAAAAGCTGCTGCCATTGTTCTGCCCCAATCAGCGGGTAGGCAGGACGCAAATCACGATCAGTAAATCGCCACCAACCCTCGGTAATACCGAAGATTAAATCCAGCCAGCCCTGAGGTTGAGTTCCTTCCAGCAAAACCAACATTCCGCCGGGTGCTAGCAGTTGACGAGCGTGTTTAAGGCTCTGACGCAAATCTTGAGTGGCATGGAGAACATTAGCAGCAATAATTAGATCATAACTACCAGGGTCAAATCCTTGAGATTGAGGTGAACATTCAACATCTAGTAATTTGTATTGAACACACTTATAATTTTGGAACCGCTGTTGTGCTTTCTGCAAAAATAAAGGCGATAGGTCAGTAAACGTATATTCTGCGTTTATGGTTGCAATTTGGGGTAACAAAGCTGCGGTTGTGCCGCCTGTCCCTGCACCGATCTCCAAAATTTTGAGCGTCTTTTCTGCTGATTGATCACCTGATGCTTGAATTGCGAAACTCACTGCCTGCTGCACCAACCGATTCATCAATGCAGCCCCAGTTGAAGTGTGATAAAGCTGCGTTGCTGTGGTCAAATCCCCTTGCGGAAACAAAAGCTGAATGGGATCACACTGACCTTGTAACACTTGAGCTAGGTGGGAGCCACAGCGCTGAAGTAAGTCTAGTTCAGCCGTAGCCGTAGGATAATTCTGCCGTAGTCGAATCAGTTGAGATTCTATATCTAAGGTTGTTATAAATTGGACAACTTTCCATTCCTGATCATATTCCTCCAAAATATTTGCCTGATGTAAAACTTCTAATAACCGATGCAGCAATTGCTCATACTGAGGCGCAATCTTGAACTGCCAGACAAGTTCGCTAGCCGAAACTGTCTGCCCGATTGCTGCCGCCCAGCCAAGCTGCTGAAAGGCTCGCAGAATGTAAGCAAGGCTGAGACTTTCTAATTCAGCAAGGAGATGCGGATAGGCAACCAATTCTGGCTGGAGCAGCCACTCCCTTAACTGCGGCAGCAAATGATCCCGAATCGTACTGGGTGTTGGCAAGTCAGGGAAGGCTTGCGCCTGCCAGTTGATTTGATAGAGCCAATCCTCAAACGACTCAGAGGGCTGCGTAGTGGGGATTTTTGCGCCTTTCGCAGGTGCAGCCCTTCTATACAGGCAATCATTTCACCGTTAGCATCCGTGAGTTGCAGATCTGCTGTTAGCTGCTCAGAGGCTAACTGTACCGTAACATAGCTCCAGCAGTGGCGCTCTGGGCGTTTGTAGAGCGTCAGTCGGTCGCAGCCCATCGGCAGGTAGGTGTCCTGAGCATCAGCAGGCAGAGCCGCTCCAATCACCTGAAACGCCGCGTCTAGCAAAATTGGATGGCATTGGTAAGAGGCAGTCGTCAACTCGTCAGCAAGCTGAATCTCACCGATTGCTTGATTTTCACCACGCCAAAGCTGTCGAATCGCCTGAAATAAGTTGCCATAATCAATGCCGTGCGTTTGAAGCGTTTGGTAGTAATCAGACAGGCTAACCGTTTCGGGACAGTTTTGCTTTTGGATGGCTAAATCCTGTACAGCCGATTCAGCTTTGCCAACCTGTTTGCTAATTTGCCCGGTAGCGTGCAGCACCCACTCAGATTCACCTGCATTTTGGCTCAACACCTCAAAACGGTACAAGCTCTCAGATTGCTCGGTTAGAACGAGCTGAACTACGGTTTCCGCCTCAGAAAGTATAATTGGCTGCTGAATAGTCAGGTGATATAGAGCTACATGGTCAGATTCATGCTGTTGAAGCATCTGTTGAGCCGCTGCTAACGCCATCTCGATATAGCCTGATGCAGGTAGAAGGATGGAATCAAATACGCGATGGTGCGCTAGAAAAGATGGGTTGGCTTGGCTGAGTTGATGTTCAAAATAGATCTCTTGCGATCGAGATAAGGGTAATCTTTGACCTAAAAGCGGGCGTTTTGCTGAATTAGAATAAGAACGCAGTTTAGGTGATTCAATTTCAATCCAGTAACGCCGTCGTTGAAACGGATAAGTCGGTAAAACTAATCGCGGTCGTGAATAATCATGACTCTCCAAGAACTTCTTCTCGAATGAAGCAGCTTGCTCGGAAAGTTCTTCTTGAACCGAAGATTGAGAACTCGTTTGGCTTACAAAAGTAGCTAACTTTTCAATCGCCTCAGCCGTTGAACTTGCACTCAAATTCAACCGTTCCGCAAACTGGGATCGTCCCGTATTGACGTTGTGACAAACATCTGCAAAACAAATATCTGGATGCTGGCTCAAATAATTCTGATAGCGATGGGCAAGCGCTTTGAGAGCAGCAGGCGTTTTTGCCGAAAGTATCAGCGTATGAATCGCTCGATCGGGTGATTGAACAGGAGCAGGAGCATCGGCAGCAGATAAAACTGCATGGCATTTGTGCCGCTAAAGCCAAACGAACTGACGCCAGCCACGCGAGGGGTATCAGACTGCCAAGCTGTGAGTGCAGTCGGAATCTGGAGAGGAAGTTGATCCCAAGGAACATGGGGATTCGGCTGCTGAAAATGTAGATGGGGCGGAATTTCCTGGTGATATAACGCCAGCGCCACCTTCATCAAACCAGCGATGCCAGCAGCGGCTTCCAAGTGTCCTAAGTTCGTTTTGACAGAGCCGACCCTCAGAGGAGAATGTTGGTGAGACTCGCCAAACACCTCTCCCAATGCCAACAACTCAATCGGGTCGCCCAATGCCGTCCCTGTGCCATGAGCCTCAACGTAGCTGACTTCTGCCGGGTCATTACAGCCATTCGATAACGCTTGCCGAATTACTGCCTGCTGAGCAACCCCATTCGGAACCGTCAAACCACTGCTGCGACCGTCCTGATTGATTGCCGTGCCACGAATCAGCGCCCAAATCCGATCGCCTGCTGCTACTGCATCGGAAAGACGCTTCAAGACCACGACACCACAGCCCTCAGCCCGAACAAAACCATCTGCACGAGCGTCAAAAGTTTTGCAGCGGCCGTCTGCGGCTAGCATTTTTGCCCTAGAAAAATTGATACTGAAGTCAGGTGACAATAACCGATTCACGCCGCCTACCAAAGCCAGCGAACATTCCTGCTGTCGTAAACTCTGGCAAGCTAAATGAACTGCCGTCAGCGAAGAGGAACAAGCCGTATCTACAGCCATACTCGGCCCGATCAATCCCAACGTGTAGGATAAACGCCCTGCCGCCGTACTGTGAGAATTCCCGGTTGCGAGATAGGCATCAATCTCACGGTAATCTCGACTCAATAGATATTGCGAGTAATCATTGCTGCTGATACCAATGAATACACCTGTCACACTAGCTGCTAAATGCTCTGGAATGATTCCGGCATGTTCTAGCGCTTCCCAACTCACCTCTAGCAACAGTCGCTGCTGTGGATCAAGCGAGACTGCCTCTCGATCAGCAATGCCAAAAAATTCGGCATCAAAGTTTTGCAGATTGCCTACAAAGCCGCCGTAGCGCGTCGAGATTTTGCCCAGCGTTTCTGGATTAGCGTCGTAGAAGTCATCATTTTGCCAACGGTCTTGTGGAACTTCAGTAATCGCATCCTGACCGGATCGCAAAAGCTGCCAGAAGTCAGCCGGATTATCGACATTACCAGGGAAGCGGCAACCCATGCCGACAATGGCGATTGGTTCGGTCTGAGCATCCTCAATTGCTTTCAACTTGCCGCGCATTTCTCGTAGCTTCAGCAAAGCATCTTGCATCAAAGAATGGTAGTCATGTCTATCTGATGGTTGATTCATTTTTCTTTCCCTCAGCTAATTTCCATCAGTTCTTGGGCAAGTAAATCTGCTAATTCAGCTTGAGATAAATGGCTTAGATTTTTCCCATTCTCTTGAGGCTCCATTTGCGCCTTAGCGACTATTTCTAACCGATTCCTCCCTAAGTTCAGTTGACCGATCAGATAATTGACCAACGAGTTCACGGTTGGATAGTCAAATGCGACGGTGGCAGGCAATACACAGCCTAAATCAGTTTGTAGACGATTTTTTAACTCAATAGACGTAAGAGAATCCATTCCCAGATCGAAAAAACCCTTTTGCAGATCAACCTCAGCCGCCTGAAAACCCAAAACTTGAGCAATTTGACCACAGAGGTAATCTTGCAGTAGCAAACGACGTTGGGATTCTGACGCAAATCGTAACTGTTGGAGTAAATTAGAAGTTTTAGCGGGTGCTGATTGGGTCAACCGAAGTTCTGCAAAAAACGGTGAAGCAATGCCCTGTTGTAAAAACTCTGTCCACCGCATCGGCATTACTCCAACTTGAGTCAATGGAGACCGTAACAGTGCCTCAAACGCTTGTATTCCTTGAGATGGTGAGATTGTTTCCACCCCTTTTAATCGCGTCTCAGCGTAACGGACTGCGGCAGTACCTACTTCTGACCATATACCCCAGTTAATGCTGAGAGTAGGCAAATTGAGCAATTGGCGATAATGAGCCAGTGTATCAAGAAACGTATTTGCTGCAACATGGTTTGATTGACCTGGCGAACCTAAAAGCGCTGTAGCAGAAGAGAACAGCACGGAAAAATCAAGTGATTGAGTTTGGGTAAGTTGATGTAGATTCCAAGCTCCCAGCAGTTTGGGACGCAACACCGCTGCAAATTTCTCCCAGGTTTGCTGTTGCAGCATCGCATCTTCTAGAACACCAGCCGCATGAACGATACCACGAATAGGCGGTAGGGACTGCTCAAGCGTTGTGAATAATTCAACAAGTTGCGATTGTTCAGCGATGTCGATCAGCGCCGTCACCACCTCAATGCCTGCCTGCTTCCAGGCTTGAATCTGCGGAGTTGCGGCTTCTGACTCATGGCGGCTGATCAGCACCAAGTATTTCGCTCCTTGCTGCACCAGCCATTCTGCAACCAGTAGCCCTAAACCGCCCAACCCGCCCGTAATCAAGTATGTGCCATCTGCCCGAATCACTGCCTGTTCTGGCGCAGGTTGGGTGATCACAATTTTGCCAATATGTTTCGCCTGCTGCATGGTGCGGAATGCTTGCACAGACTCCGTGATGGGAAAACCTGAGTACGGCAGTGGTTGGTAAATATTCTGCTGAAAACGGTTGAGCGTATCCTGTAACATTATTTGAATGAGTTCAGGTTGCTGACAGAGTTCCACTAAATCCATTTGAAAGTAATTCACATTCGGATAGATAGTTTTGACTCGATCAGCGTTCCAATCCGTCTTACCCAACTCTACAAATCGGCCGTTAAGCTTTAGTGCAGCCAAGCTTCGAGGAATAAACTCATCCGCCAACGAATTCAGCACGACATCAACCCCTTCCCCGTTTGTAAGTTGCATCAACTCGGTCGCAAAATCCAAACTACGAGAATTGAATACTGCACTCACGCCCATAGCTTGAACGGTTGCCCATTTCTCTGGGCTAGCAGTTGCGTAAATTTCTGCCCCGACCTGTTGAGCAATTTGAATCGCCGCCTGCCCTACACACCTGCCGCCGCGTGGATCAGCACCCGTTCGCCGCGCTTCAGGTTTGCCAAATGATGCAAAGCATAACCGGCGGTCAGAAAAGCCACCGGAACAGTGGCAGCAGCTTCGTTGCTAAGGGTTCCCGGTACACAGGCAACCAGTGCAGCATCGACCGTGACCCAATTGCTAAAACTGCCAGACGCCAGCGCCATCACTCGATCGCCTGGTTTAAAAGCTGTAACCGCCTCGCCAACGCTCCTGATCTCACCCACACATTCACAGCCCAACAGCCCTGCTTCTCCAGGATACAAATCTAGTGCATTCAACACATCTCGGAAGTTGAGACCTGTTGCTGCAACGCGAATTTCAACTTCGTGGGGAAGGGGGGAACGCCGTTCAGCTACCCGAATTTGCAGATTTTCTAGTGTACCCCGCTGTGAAATTTCTAGTCGTCGAACTTCTTGTAAATGACTGAGTGAATAACCTAGAAAATGAGGCGGCAAATTTTGACAACGTGACAGACGTGCTACATATCGCTGCTGCTGCCGGAAAACGACCTGCTGCTCACACAACGATTGCCGGCTCGAAACCTGAATTTCTGCCAGAAGTAAGTCTGCTTGCCGATCAGGCGAATCTGCCGGATCTAAATCAACACAAACGCAGCCAAATTCGGGATGCTCTAGGCCGATGGTTTTCCCTATCCCCCAAAGCAGTGATTGAGCAAATCCAGGTAGTGGTTCTGCCGCCATCCCAGTGGCAACTGCACCCCGCGTTACCAGCCATAAGCGAATCGGATGCGTCACGGTCAGGGCTTGGATCAAAGTCAAGGCGCTGCTACAAATTTTCTGAGAAGCTGCCTCCAGCGATTCCAGCGTGAGTTCTGCTGCACTGGGCATATCCAGAGCCGCGAGGAAGATGATTTGAGTCGGGCGAGTGATTGTCAGTTGGGGGAAATCAGCAGCAGAAATGACTCGATAGGACGCGCCTTGAGCTTGTAAACAATAAGTGATAGCGTCACTCACTCCCTGCTCATCAGCAACAATCAGCCAGTCAAAAGCGGGAATTTGAGAGGGCACATCTGCACTGACCTGCGCCAAAATCACAGCCTGCTGAATTACTGCACCGCTGAGCGTCGGCTGAATTACCTCGATTGATTTAAAGCTGTGCTGCAAAACTTGCCGCCATTGTTCAACCGAGATGAGCGGATAATTAGGGCGCAAATCGAGATCATCGAACCGCCACCAGCCTTCCATCAACCCAAAAGTTAGGTCAAGCCAGCGCATCGGGTAAACGCCTTCTAATAGAATTAACAGCCCTCCTGGTGCAAGTAATTGACGAATGTGAGTAAGTGTCGTTTGCAAACTTTGCGTCGCGTGCAGAACATTAGCAGCAATAACAAGATCATACTGTTGTAGATCGAATCCCTGTGCTTGTGGTGAGTATTCAATATCCAAAACTTTATAGTCTATAAAACTACATTCAGCGAATCTATTTTTTACCTTCTGGATAAATAGTGGCGAAACATCAGTGAAGGTATACTGAGTTGTACTAGGAGCAAGACAAGGTAATAGATAGCTCGTGGTTCCGCCTGTTCCACCACCGATCTCCAAAATCCGCACATTACCCTGGATTGGCATGACAGATTCGACGACCTGCCGCACCAGGTTATTCATCAATTGCGCTCCAGTTGAATCCTGATAAATCTGGCTCAACGTGGTTAAGTCTCCATCAGGAAATAAAAGCTGAAGTGGATTACATTTACCTTGCAGCACCTTTGCTAGAGACGAACCACAGCGATGCAATAAAGTTAGTTCGGGTGAGTCGCTAAATCGGCTACTTTTGCTGAAATTGACCGTTTGAAGCGGTTGTATGACTCGATAGGTTTCATTCTGAAGATTGAGGAACCCAGCCTCCATCAGCATTTCTAATAACCGTTTGAGAATTTTTTGCTCGGCAGTAATACCAAACTGTTGAATCAGATGATGAATAGAAAAGTAATCATCTGCAATAAACTGCCAACCCATTTCGAGAAAAGCATTGATCACGTAGATGAGGCTGCGAGATTCAAGTTCTGCAATGAGTAGTTGATACTCACTCAACTCATCTGATTGATCTGGAGCTATTAATGCAGGATCAAGCTTATTCCTGATTTCATTGCAAGCCACCAAACTAGCTTGCTTTGACTCAAATTGCTGAGGTCGCCATTCAATCTGGTAAAACCAGTCCTGAATATCAGTCTGTGATTGCGTTGATTCGGGTGCAGCAGGCTGGAGTTTTAGCCCTTCAATAATTACAACCACTCTCCCTTCAGCATCCAGGAACCGCAGGTCAGCAATTGGATCAGAGGAAGCACCAAGCGGTCGCAACTGTGCCTGGCTCCAGCAGGGTTGGTTTGGACTGTAAAAAATCAGTCGCTCAATACCGACAGGTAGATAGTTTGGGTCGTACAGTCTTGGGCAAATAAGGCAGCCGCAACCGTTTGTAAGCCTGCATCGAGTAAGACAGGGTGAATTCGATAATCTCCAACAGATGAGCCGCTGGAAGATAACTCGATTCGAGCAATGATTTGTTCGCCCTGCCAAAGCTGACGAATCGCCTGAAAAGCTTCTCCGTATTCAATTCCGTGCTGTTGATAGGCTTCATAAAAGCTATCAATATCAATCTCACTAGCATCTTGCGAGAGTGACGAAGTATCAAAACTATCGTGTACCAGATCAATACTTTTAACCGTTCCACTAGCATACAGGTTCCATAATTTCTGAGTGTCTTGTAAATCACCTGTTGCAAATATTTCAAACTGATAGGGTGATCCTTCCAACGTTGTAAGTTCCGTTAGAATTAACTGCACTGTGATTAGACAGTCAAGCCGCAGCGGTTGATGAATTGTGATTTCTATCTCCAGTTGAGGAGACTGCAACACTTCCGTTCCAGCCGCCAGTACCATTTCAACATAGGCTGCTGTCGGCATGATTGGTCTGTTAAAGACGCGATGTTGCTGAAGAAAAGCAGGATGATTTCGATCAAAACGGGCTTCAAAGTGAATTATTGGTGATTTCGCTAAAGCTAGTTTTTTTCCTAGCAATGGATGACCTGCTTGAGGCCGCAGAATCGGTAGCGACTCCATCCAGTAGCGCTGCTTTTGAAACGGATAAGTAGGCAACACAATTCGCTGACAGGACTCGTCATATTCAATCTGATTCCAGTCAATCTCGGCTCCTTGTAAGTAGCGCTGAGCAAGACTGTGAGAAGGTGCTTCGTATTGTCCAGTTTGAATAAAATCACGTAGCTGCTGCTGTAGCTGTGCAACACTGCCAACCATGGCGGCAAAGCGGTGCTCAAAGTGCGACCGTCCTGTATTCGCCGTAAAACAGAGATGAGATAATAAAATATCTGACTGATTCGCTAAGAATATCTCATAATGTTCTACTAACTGTTGCAGTGCAGGTTGACTCTTAGCAGACAGAGTGAAAAGATGCCGTTGACCGGTTTCATGATCGCTGTTTACAGTATTCTTCTGCTGTACATACTCTTCAATAATCACATGAACGTTTGTTCCACTCATCCCAAACGAACTTACTCCCGCCAAACGAGGCTGCTCATACCAGGGAGTTAGCTGGGTTGGAACTTGGATAGGAAGCTGATTCCAAGGAATATGAGGATTTGGCTGCTGAAAGTGTAAGTGAGGCGGAATTTGCTGATGCTGAAGGGCAAGCACTGCTTTAATTAAGCCCGCAACTCCTGCCGCCGATTCTAAGTGCCCCAAATTCGTTTTCACGGAACCAATCCACAGCGGTTGGGCAGCAGGACGCCCTTCGCTCAAGACCTTCCCTAGCGCCAAAACTTCGATCGGATCGCCCAGCGGTGTACCCGTGCCGTGGGTTTCAACGTACTGGATCTGAGCCGCTGCAATGCCAGCATTGCTGATGGCTTGCCGAATGACTGCCTCTTGAGCGCTCCCATTTGGCGCAGTCAAGCCGTTACTCTGACCATCATGATTCACGGCTGAGCCTCGAATCACCGCCAAAATTTGATCTCGATTCGCAATCGCATCACTGAGGCGCTTCAAAACCACGATGCCGCAACCTTCACCTCGCACATACCCGTTTGCGTTTGCGTCAAATGTTCTACAGCGTCCATCAGGTGACAGCGCTTTCAGTTTACAAAACCCAATGGTTGGTTCAGGAGAAAGCATGACATTAACACCACCTGCCAATGCCAAATTAGATTCCCCGCTGCGTAGACTCTGACAGGCCAAATGCACGGCTAGAAGTGAAGAAGAGCAAGTCGTATCTAGCTGCATCGCCGGGCCTTGCAGCCCCAACACATAAGCCAACCGACCGACCGCAATGCTGCGCGTATTACCCAAACTGCTGTAGGCATCAATTCGCGTTAGATCGCCAGAATGCAAGCTGAGCTTAGCGTAGTCCTCAAAACTAATGCCAACATACACCCCAGTTTGGCTGCCCTGTAATTGATCGGCAGCTTGTCCAGCCCGCTCCAGTGCCGTATAACTCACCTCCAACAGTAAACGTTGCTGCGGATCAAGGCTCACTGCCTCGCGGGGAGAAATGCCAAAAAATTGCGGATCAAATTGATCAACCTGATCTAAAAGCCACCATGCCGACTATAAAGCTTACCCGGCGCATCTGGATTGGGATCATAGTAGGTGTCCACATCCCAGCGGTCGGGCGGCACTTCGGTAATCGCATCTCTGCCGTTTTGCAGCAGTTGCCAGTAGGCTTCTGGTGAGTTCGCTCCACCGGGAAACCGACAATCCATGCCGATAATGGCAATAGGTTCGGGCGGCTTAGGTGTCAGTGCTTCTAGCTCGGCACGCATTTGCCGCATTTCCTGCCAAGCTTCCTGTAACAGGGTGCGATAGTCGGGCGTTGAATTCATCGGCTTCATTTACGTGACCTCCTGGCTGCCGCAATTTCTGCTGCGAGGAGTTCGGCAAGTTCGGCTTCGGAGAGACGGTCAATAGGGAGTGGCGAGATATCGGGAACGGGCGCTTCCTGTTGCGAGAGGTAAGTTGCCAAAGATTCGATGGTTGGAAAATTCCAGGCGACCGTTGCTTCGAGTGGTTGGGACAGATTGAGCCAGGTTTCCAGATCTTGGGCAAGTTCGACGGCAACGACCGAATCAATTCCGTAATCAGCAAAGGATTGGCGACGATTGATGTGCTCTGGCAATATTTTTAGCTTTTGACTGAGCCATTCAATCATCCAGGTTTGAATTGCCTCGGACTGGTTTCCATCGTTTGAAGAAAGCATTACTCCTGGCGATTCGGCTGGCTGTTCACTTGGAGTAGATTGGAAAGAGGTCGGCAATTTTCGCAGTAACTCATCTATCTCTTGGTCTTCACCTGCTAAATTCTGTTCAATATCTCCAATCGTTTCACAGTAATTCTCAATCCAGTTTGCTGTATTTTCAGCATTCTGTACAATTGCTTCATGAGGAGATATTACTAGGGATCGATCAAGCTTTTGTTCAAATTGTAGCTGTATCCATTTAAGAGAAGCCGATAATCTTTGAGTTGAAGTGTATCTAAATGCATTCTCAAGACATGCCCATAGAATTGCAAAGGTGGCGATTTCGCCAATTCGTAGCAACATCCAACGCTCAACAGTGAGCGGATTGTCGAAACAAGCATGATAGCGGCAGTAATCCTGAATTCGAGCAGCAGCATCGAACAGGCGTTTGCTAATTTCGGGCGTGTTCAGATCCTGGTTTAGCCATTGTTCGAGAAACTGACTTTGGTGCATGACCCGCGAGCCGAGGAATGAATTCAGCGTTTCGGTTGGGCCTTCAAAAATGCGAAGCACTCTGGCATCGCGTAAAATCTGAGGTGCGAGGTTGGTTTCAATGTAGCCGCGTCCGCCTAAAGTTTGCACCAGTACATCAGCAGCCTGCCAGTAGAATTCGGGTGCAGCAGTTTTACAGGCAGTGTAGACTTCGAGGGGGATTGCTTCACCTGCATCCAGACGCTGAGCAATTTGGCTAACCAACGTTTCGGTAGCAACGATCGCAGCATTGAGTCCGTTTAGCTGGGTTAAAACAAGCGGATGATCGAGCAGTCTGCCTGTGGCAATGGTGCGACGGGTACTGTAACGCAACATCAACTGAGCACAGCGCTTCATTCCACCGACACTCGCCGAGGCGATGGCTAAACGACCATACATCATTGCATCCTGAGCGACCGTCATTCCGGTTCCGGGTTCGCCGAGAAGCTGCTCTGCGCTTACAGGAGCACTGTCTAAATAGAGCGTATTTTGCACCATGCCACGCATTCCCATCGTGAGTGCCTCTGCGCCCTGTCGTAATCCTGGATTGCCGCGTCGGAGGGTGAAACCGCTGATCCCGCGATGCTGATCCTGTTGATGCTGTACAAACACGTTAATCACGCCTGCCCAAGCCGCCGATCCACTCCAAATTTTAGTACCGCTCAGCCGCCAGCCTGCTCCATCGGGAACGGCTTGGGAAGTTATTGCCTGCGGATTAGAGCCTGCACCCGCTTCCGTGAGAGCAAAGGCAGCGAGTTCGCGTCCCGTTGCCAACAAAGGCAGCAGTTGTTCTTGCAAAGTAGCAGTGCCAGACTGAGCAATCGGACGGATGCCCAAAACGTTATTTAATCCAACGAAGAGTGCCAGCGTCGGATCGATGGCGCCAAGTTGTTCCAACACTCGCATCGTGTTGGTGTGGCTGAGTTCGATGCCGCCATATTGAGCCGTAACCTGCATTCCCAGCAACCCTTGATTGCCAAAATCGAGGACGACTGAGGGCGGAATACAGCGTCGTTCATCGATCAGCCGCGAGTTGATGTGGTGAGTCGCATAATCGCGCAACCAGTGAATCAGATGTTCTGTTTTGCTGTTATTCAACTCACTTAGGTTTGTTATTTTGTTGTTCGTTTGACTGTTTACGAATAATTTTAATTTTTGCTGCGGCTCTTTAAATTGACGTTGACCAATACCCCTTAAGCTATTATTGTTAAATGCTTCTCGACAGGCATATCGTTTAATTTTACCGCTAGATGTTTTAGGAATTGTTCCTGGTTGAAGCAACTGAACCGTATGAACCTGTAGCTGATACTCTTGGGAAATAGCTGCTAGAATTGCAGTCATGACCTCCTCAGTATTCACCAACCGCCAAGATTCCCGTTTTATCTCCTGAACGATGATTAGTTGCTCAACTTGATCAATTTCTGTTATAAATGCTGCACCACAGCCGTGACTTAAAGCAGGATGAGATCGTTCTGCGGTTCGTTCAATATCTTGAGGATAATAGTTTCGTCCTCGAATAATCAAGATATCCTTGATTCGTCCTGTGATATATAACTCATTTTCATATAAAAATCCTAAATCACCTGTACGCAAATATGTCGCCTGAGCGTATTCTGTGAAGGTTTGAGCACTGAGTTCAGGCTGATTCCAGTATCCTTGAGTGATACTGTCACCTGTCACCCAAATTTCGCCGATTTGATCGGGAGCGCACTGGGTTTGGGTTTCTGGATTAACAATGACGACTTGTTGATCGGTAGGTTGACCACAACTGACGAGCGTGAGTGATGCTTCTGAATCTGTAAGCTTGACTCGATTTTGTTGCAAAGCGGTTGCTGATAGGGAAATTTGCTTAGGCGGAATAGCTTTATCGCCACCTGCCACAAACAGCGTCGCTTCTGCCAAACCATAGCAGGGATAGAACGCTGCGGGGCAGAATCCGCAGTCTGCGAAAGCGCTGGCGAAACGGGTTAAAGTGTCGGCTCGAATCAGTTCGGCTCCGGTAAAAGCCACATCCCAACTGCTGAGATCAAGGTTGGCTTTCTGGGCTGCTGTAATTTTCTCGATGCAGCGTTCATAGGCAAAGTTGGGTGCGCCGCTGGTTGTTGCCCGATGATCTGAAATTGCCTGTAGCCAACGGATTGGTTTTTGTAAAAACGCGACCGCAGACATCAGCGTCACTGGAAACCTGCCATATAGGGGTTGCAAAATCCCTCCAATCAAACCCATGTCGTGATAAGGCGGCAGCCAAATTACGCCCCGACTTTTAGGCGAATGCCCAAACTTTTGATAGATTAACTCAGAGTTGTGTAGCAAGTTGGCGTGGCTCACCCTCACGCCTTTGGGTTGGCCTGTTGAGCCAGAGGTGTACTGCAAAATGCCAGAGCTTCCGCGTCGATTGCGGCAGGCTGCCAGTCTGATGCCTGCTGGATTGAAATCGTATCCGTTGGGAGCCAGTGCCGGATTTCTGTCAGAACGGCGCTTTGCTGCAAGTTGGATAACAGAGCTTGAGTCGTCAGCACCGCATTGATCTGAGCATTAGCTGCTACGGTTTGCACCTGCAAGAAATTCCGACGGGGTGGATAGATTGGTACAGCAACAACACCCGCATAGAGACAACCCAAAAAGGCAGCAACAAAATCTAGTCCGGGCGGATAGATTAATAAGGCCCGTTCGCTTCGCAAATTGAGGCATTGTAGCGTTGCTGCGACGGCTCGCACTTGCTGATCTAATTCACCGTAGCTCAAACGAGCGCTTTGCAGTTCGCCATCAGTTAAGAAGCAATAAGCTTCCTGATCGGGTTGGTGGATGGCTCGATCACGCAGTACATCAATAAAGGTTGAAAACTCAAAGCCCCTAGCAATAGAGCTTGAGAAATTTGCCACCATAACAATTTAAAACGGGGTGAACAACAATTCATGTTAAGCGCTCATGTAACGCCCTTAAAAATCATTGAGTGGGTTGAATCGCCTACAGGAACGCAAAGTCAGGGTTAGTGGCTCAAATGTACCTGTGACTGTTCTGATATGAAGATTATCGACTGATTGAGTCTTTTGTGCAACTCTTATTAGTAGACTTTCTCAAGAAGTTAAGACAGATTTAATAGTTTACATGACGATGCCAGCATTTGTTAGTGAAGCAATGGGTTGTAAAGGTTGAATGACACGTTTCTCGATTTTCTTTAGCTTGGGCTTAGCGGGCACTGCCACAGTGGTTTTAGGTCAAGTTGGTCAAGCCGCTCAGGTTTCTAGTGCTCAGACTCATGTTGAGATAGCTAACGCTGAAATGATAAGCCAAAGTACGGCAGCACAGGCATCAACAACATTGGCAACACCAGCGCAAGTGACTGTCCGAGTTGAAGTAGTGGCAAATCAACTGACTTTAACCCTACAGACGAGTCAGGAAATTTTGCTTCAGCCAACTCAGTTTCAGGATGGCAACCGGCTGATTGTTGATATCCCCAACGCACAGTTAGAAGAACCATTCCGTCAAGATGTGCCTGTGGAAGGAATTGCCGCAATTGAGGTGGTGCAACTTAACGAAAACACAGTCCGGGTGACGGTGACAGGAGTTGCAGCGCCTCCCACCGCAACAGCAAGCTCTGATCCGCAAGGGTTGGTGCTGAGTTTGACAGGCGCAACCGATTCCAACACCGCAGCAGCCTTAACGCCTCCGGTTCAACCAGATCCCGAAACTCTTCTGCCTGCTGATAACGCAATTCGGATCATTGTCACAGGCGAACCAGAAACCTACCGCGTTTCAGAGTCATCGGTCGGAACGCGCACCGATACCAATATCCGCGATGTGCCGCAGTCGATTCAAGTAATTCCAGAGCAGGTCTTAGAGGATCAGGGAGTGAGAACGGTTGGAGAAAGTGTGCAAAACACGGCTGGAATTTCGACTGGGCGAGTGTCTTCCGATTCATTGGCAACGCAGTTGGTGATTCGCGGCTTTCCAACAGACAACATTTTACGCAACGGCTTGCGAGACAGTACCCAACGGTTTACAACAGGCATCACCAACGTTGAACGGATTGAGATTCTGCGTGGCCCAGCATCGGTGTTGTATGGGCTAGGCGACTTAGGCGGAACGGTGAATATTGTCACCAAACAGCCGCTCGATCAATTTTTTGCTGAATTGGAATATGAAGTCGGACAGTTTGACTCGCACCGTCCCGTGCTAGATCTGTCGATTCCATTTGGTGAAGACAACGAGTATGGATTTCGAGTGAATGCCGCCTATGACAGTTCAGGTAGTTTTAGAGATTTTGAGCAAAGCGAACTCTGGTTTGTTTCACCTTCTCTATCGCTGATCAACACTGAAACGACAACACTAACGGCTGATTTGGAATACTTAAAATTCACCTCAAATGGCGGTGCGCCAGAACTTCCATCCGTCGGTACAGTTGTGGAGAACCCAAGTGGCGATGTCGATCGCAGTGCTAATTTAGGTGAACCATCGCTGTCAGAAAGTGAAATTTCGGCAAGGCGGGTTGGCTATCTGTTCGAGCATCGGTTTAACCCAGATTGGCGGATTCGCAACGAGTTTTTAGCCGCTTTCGTCAATTTTGACGAAAATACATTTACGCTACCGATTCGCCTTGATCCTGAAGAACGCCTGCTGACCCGCATCATTGCCGAAAACCCTAGCGAGCAGGAAAACTATACGCTCAACACCAATATTCTGGGTGAGTTTGAAACAGGCGACCTCAACCATCAGCTTTTGGTGGGCGTGGAGCTTTTTAGAGACAGGTTGGCAGACCAGATCACCTACCGAAATGTCGAGACTATCGATATTTTTGATCCGGTTTATCATCCAGAGAGCCTTGCAGATGCGGTGATTCCACAGACTAATACGGTGACTGAGACCGATTCAGTTGGACTGTATGCTCAGCACCAAATTTCGCTACTCGATCGGCTGATTTTAGTCTTGGGTGGGCGGTTCGATATCGTCAATCAGAACTACGAAGACATCCTGAATCCAGAGCAGGGCTTCGATCGTCGCGATCAGGCATTTAGTCCACGGGTGGGATTGGTCTATAAACCAGCCGAAGAAGTTTCGGTTTATGCTAGCTACTCTGAGTCATTCAGACCAGTGATTGGACGGGAAACCTCACGAGACGCTGAAAATGAATTAGTGATTGGTGAACCGTTGCAGCCAGAACGCGGGCGACAGTACGAAATTGGGGTGAAAGCCGATTTATTGGACGAGCGACTTTCAGCCACTCTGGCCCTCTATCACCTGACCCGCACCAACGTTAGCACGACAGGAGGCGATGCGGCAGTACAAGAACAGGTGGGAGAACAACGCAGTCAGGGAGTGGAGCTTAATCTAATCGGTGAAATTCTGCCCGGTTGGAACGTAATCGCTAGCTATGCCTACACCGACGCTGTAGTTACTGAAGATAACCGCTTTCAAATCGGCGATCGGTTGCCGAATGCGCCAGAAAACGCAGCAAGTTTATGGACAACCTACGAAATTCAGGCAGGCATTTTGCAAGGTTTGGGGTTCGGCATGGGGCTATTTTACCAAGACGAGCGTTTGGGCGATTTGGAGAATTCCTTCACCCTACCGAGCTATTGGCGCACGGATGCCAGTCTCTTCTACCGACGGGATCGGCTGCGCGTTGCCCTGAATGTCAGAAATCTGTTCGATGTCGAATACTATGAGGGGGCGCGAAATAACGTGCGGGTCATTCCCGGCGCACCGTTGACGCTCTCTGGTACGGTTTCCTGGGAGTTTTAGTGAACATCAATGCGGAACTTTACGATTCTTTGGTTCGGACAACTCGTGTCTACAATCGGCAGCTACATGACCGTATTCGCGCTGATGATTTGGGTTTGGCAGCAAACCGAATCCGCGACAACGCTGGCGCTGATCACTTTCTTTTCGCAGCTACCCCGCATTTTTATCACGCCGATTGCCGGCATCATTGTGGATCGATTTCGCCGCAAACAGTTGATCTTACTGGGCGACAGCGTGGCGCTGCTGAGTACGCTGTTTATTGGGCTACTTTACGTAGCAGGATCGCTGCAAATCTGGCACCTTTATATTACCGTGGCAGTCTATGGCTGTTTTGGGCAGTTGCAAACGCTGGCTTACTCTGCTTCCATTGCCATGCTAGTGCCCAAGCAGCAATACACGCGAGCCGAAAGCATGATCTCCATGGTGGGCTACAGCGGCGCGGTTTTTTCGCCCATTCTCGCGGGCAGCCTCTATCCGCTGATTGGGCTAACCGGAATCATTGCGATAGATTTAATCACCTTCACAGCCGCCTTTGTGACGCTGATCCTTTCACCGATTCCTCAGCCTGCCCTAGCCGAAACCAACCCCACCGAAACCACCTGGCAAAACTTGACCTTTGGCTTTCGCTACATTTTTGGTAAACCGGCTCTGGTAGCGATGGTAATTGCTTTTTCGCTGTTCGCCATTCCGGGCGACATTGGCAAAGCGCTTTATAATCCGATGATTTTGGCTCGATCGAGCGGCGATGCTCAAGTTTTGGGCTTCGTAACCACGGCAGCAGGGATTGGAGGAGTCGTGGGAGCAATCCTGCTGGGGATTTGGGGCGGATTTCAGCGGCGCATTCACGGAATGCTGCTCGGCTTCGCTATCACAGGGCTATTTAAGATTGTGCTAGGAATCGGACAAACGCCCCTTGTTTGGGCAGCGGCTCACTTCTGCGCCACATTACCGATTCCGCTGTTCTATAGTTCCAGCAACGCAATCTGGTATGCAAAAGTGCCACCCAATCTTCAGGGACGAGTGTTGGCGGCTGATCAAATGGTTGGCTTGGTTGTAGGAACGCTGGCTCCTTTAGCAGCCGGGCCTTTAGCTGATTTTGTGTTTGAACCTGCAATGCAATCAGACGGTCGATTAGCGGCGGTTTTTGCACCGCTGGTGGGAACTGGAACTGGGGCAGGGATCGCGTTGCTGTATGTGCTGACAGCGCTTTGTATGTTCATTGTTGGGGTGGGGGGCTATGCGTTCCGGACTTTACGCGATGTTGAAACACTGCTTCCTGATCACGACGGTACATCTTCATAATCTTTGAGCAGCATTCTCGGTTCATAACACACTGCTAGAGTAAACCTGATCACTGGAATCACTTGATTAACCTCTGATCAGAGTAGTTCTTCTGTCACATTCTACGATTCCTTACAGGATCTGGTTGTCATCCAGGGTGGCCCCATCGTTAGCCTGAAACTCAGCACCACCGAGCTAATCGAATCGGAGGAAACAGAATTAACCCTCACCTTCAGCCTCAGTGCTCCCCTACCTGTAGGCGGCATCCAGATTTACGTCAGCGGTAATGCCCAAGACTTCTTGAATGAGTTTAGTATCTTTGATGCCGAATTCTCTGGTGGCGTGGCGGTTGCCGATGGCGCACTCAGCGGCTTCTACTTGCAGATGTTTGAGCAGACGGCAACAATTACGCTGCCTGTGTTCAACAGCACCGATATTGTAGAAGGAGTTGAGGAGTTCAACGTCGCTGTCAGACCGGGGCAGGGCTATTTGATTGACGAGAACCAGAACGGCGGCCCGATTCGCATCAAGGATACGTCCGACTCGCAAATTCAGGTCAGCCTCAGCACAGAACCCGAAGTGCTGATTGAGTCGGAAGGTACAGTAGCGAAGATCAACTTTAACCTCAGTGCTGCTCCACCGGAAGATAGGGTATTAGTGACAGTGAATTGTCCTCAGTGTTTAATCTATTTCGGTTTAAATTCCCCGCCCCTTGGGGCGCTCGTATTTGACTCATGTGAACCGGAATACCCCGCAGCAAGCAGCGGGGTGAGTTTATTAATCCATATCTGAAGTTTGTTATTCCTCGTAATAGAACTTATTACGTTGGCATTAGCCAGATCGGCAATAATACTTATGACGCTAACGTAGCTGGCAGCGGTTCTGGTTAGATTTTCCCTGCGGCAGAAATCTTACCGGATACATACACGCTAAATCTCAGTGTGAGTCCACAACTAATTATTGATCCGGCTCCGACCGTATAAGCTTAGGGTTTATTGAAGCAGTCGGTCAACCGATAGGATGGGTCTTGGAGAGGATAGGCAACCCTGCCCTCTCCTTTTTTTCTCAAATAATCGTGCAAAATTTGCACAAGTTTTCTGTCCGAATACAGAGCGACGAAACCCAATCAGAATCTTCAACGAATCAAATCAACAGATTCCAGATTGCTCAACTTCTCTAGCCAAGCCTGTTTGTTCAGGAACTTTACAGGAACTTCACAATTATTCGGTTCTTTAGGATTGGGAGACATGTTAGTTTATAGCTGACATGAAGAAGTCTTGCGGCTGATCCTGTGAACACTTGCAGTACACTGCCGACTTGCGGCATCCGTGCTTGACTTCGGACTTAAGCGTTTAACAATTGATTTCAGGGCTGCATGAATTTTATAGAGTGATCACATTCAAGTTTCCGGCTGACAGTTCAACTACTGCTGTTGTCTCTAGAACCGATACCTCGTCCGGTTAGCGATTGTCCTGTGGGGGCTAAATTTCGGTCTGGGCAATTCAGCCGATAGAACTCTTGCTGTTTGTAGAGGCAGATATTATTACTGACGTAATAATACAGGGATTAGCGCTGGATGTTAGTGCTAAAAATAACTTCTCGGTACTATTGATTTATTGCTGCCTTGGTCTGTCCAAACTGCCAACAGGAAACAGGGAACACAAGCGCACAAGTTGGGGATAAGCGAATTGAGCATCAAGGATGGCATCACTTCAGTTTTAGGCTTGCTCTCACTGATCGACTAAGCAAATCGTTTACAGTTCACTCTCACCATTTGTTAAAACCATGGCAATTTCTATTTCTGCAACCCCCAATACTCTGATTGAAGAAGCAGAGACTTCCGTAACAATCACTCTTACCTCTAGTGAGCCAATTCCACCTGAAGGGTTGGTGATCACCGTCGATAGCGGCGTGGAAAACGCACTGGGTCAATTCGATGTATTTGCGGCCCAATTTTCTAATACGCGGGTTGTGGGTGTAACTGATGACACGAGCGGTTTCATCATTCGATTGACAGGGCAAACTGGAACCATTCAGTTGCCAGTGTTCAATGATGATATCCCTGATAGTCCACAGACCTTTAACTTTTCAGTTCAACCCAGCCCAAACTACACGATTGCTCCAGGGGCAGGTTCTTTTTCGGTGACGATCGAGGATGCAGAGAGTGCGCCTACTCCAACGCCTACTCCAACACCAGAACCAACACCAACACCAACACCGGAGCCAACGCCTACTCCAACACCAGAGCCAACGCCTACTCCAACCCCTGAACCGACACCCACTCCAACCCCCACACCAGAACCAACCCCGACTCCCACTCCAGAGCCAACTCCAACTCCTGAACCGACCCCGACTCCCACTCCAGCGGAAGATCTCGTTGTGAGCCTCACCACCTCAACCGATACGCTGAATGAAGCAGAAGGCACCTCTCTTACCTTCAACTTCACCGTAACCGGCGAGTTCCCCGAAGAAGGCGTTATCGTCCGGCTCGATGAAAACTTCTTCGATACCAACGACCTCGATTTCAACGTCTACGAAGAGGTCGGGCTAGAGTACGTTGACTTCGCAGAAACCTCACCGGGTCGATTCACTAATGACTATCGACTCACTCAGCCGAATGCCTCCATCACCACTGCCGTCTTCGATGACAACGTGGCAGAACCCAGTGAGACCTACACCGCTGGTTTGCTGCCGATCGAGGATGCCAACTACGTGCTTGATCCAGAGGCAAGCGCGGTCAGTCTCACGATTACAGACGGTGCTGAAAACATTGATGACCCCGTGGTTAGCCTGTCCGTTAGCCAAACTGAACTCAATGAAGGCGACCCGCTGACGCTGACGCTGACGGTTGAGGGCGAAATCCCTGAAGGTGGCATTGAGGTATATGTGGACAGCGATACGGCTGGAACACTGGGTGAATTCATCACGGTAGATGAAAATCGCATTCCCGATGTCACCGTCACTGGGATCGAGGGACTGCCAGCCGAAGATGCTGATGCGGGCGGCTTCACGGTTCTCGTGGTGGAGAACACCGCCACTATCAGTATCGGCAGTATCTTTGATGATGGTCCCACCGAAGGCACAGAGACCTTCGAGTTCACCCTGCCAGACGGGGAGAACTATGGGGTTGATGCCGATGCCGATGCGGTTACGCTCACCATCGACGATGGCGGTGAAGACGCAGTGTTTGCCGTTGAGTCAGGTGTCACCAGCGTTTTCCTGGACTTGGAACTGCTAGAAGAAGCCACTGGCATCACACTGGTCAGCACCGACAGTGATGCAGAACCATTCTCAGAAGACTTCCAGGTGGGCTTTGCAATCACCGACGACACCGACTTCACCTTTGCTCCGGCTCCCTTTACGCCGCTGGGTGGCACGATCGAGCACTCTGGCACGATTACCCTAGCGCTGGGCGGGGCTGAAGTCACTATCGGCGAATTTTCGATTGGCTTTGACCCCAACCGCGTCTCGGATACGGCCAGCGGCTTTTTTGTCGCAGATACGCTAGAAGACCCGCTGGGGCTGGAGGTGCTGTTTGACATCAGTGCTCCTGGCACAGCATCCGTGATCAATGAGGAGCTAGAAATCAGCGAGGCGGATCTGTTGCTTGCCCCAGAGCTAGCCGAAGCACTGGGTATGGCAGATTTAGCCAGCGCTGACATCGGGGATGCCCGGATCGATGCGATGGTTGCCCTCACGTCTGAGCAGCCTGGCTCTGATTTGCTGGATCTGACTACCCAAACCGGCAGCGTGCAAGTGGAGATCCTCGACCCAGAAACAGAGGCGTTCTTCTCGAATGTGGTTGGCTTCTACCGCATTGAAGATGAAACCGGAACTGTCGCTGACCCACTCACCGGAACATCGATTGCCCCCGGTGAAGCGGGCTACACCGAAGCAGCATTGCGCCGCAGCCAGGTCGATGCAGCAGGCATCAGTTTCAGCATCCGCGATACCGAATCCGTGACAGCAACCCTCCAAGGCGGTTCACTCTATGCACCGTTCATTGTGGCAGATGGCACGGTAGAGCAAGCCCTCAGCGGTGGCAAGGATGTCTTCTTCGACTTTGCTGCCGCCAATCCACTAGGCTTGGATCACGTGAACAAGGAAGGTGATCAGTACGCCTTTGAAGATCTGCGTGGTGGTGGCGACCTCGACTTCAACGATGCTGTCTTCACTGTGAGAACCATGGCGGTCTAAGTGACAGCTTGTAATCAAGCCTGATCAAGCCTGACCAGAATGGGCAAATGATCAGCAAATGAATGAAATCGTTGATGACATTAAAGGACAGATTGGAAGCAATTCCGCTGTCCTTTTCAGATTTTTGAACGCCAATAGGGGAGTGAATGCGATAGACTAAGTTACCAGTAGCGAGCCATTCAGTAGCAATCTTCAACGTTAGGATGCAGCAATGAATGCGTAATTGGCTCCTTGCCTGATTATTGTTCTATTTCAGTCATTACCATGACCACTGTTAAATTTTCTGCAACCCCTACAACGCTGATCGAATCTCAAAACACAGTGCTTACCTTTCGGTTTGAGCTAGATCAAGCTCCTCCAGCTAGCGGGGTGAAAGTAACCGTTAAAGGAAATGTGCCTCAGTCTTTGACTCAGCTTGATTTGCTCTCACTCAACTTTGCGGGCGGCGAACAGCCTGTCGGAGACCTCGACTTTTCAGGATTTGATTTCACCATCACCTCAAGGGTCGCCACCATTAACCTGCCCGTCTTTCAAGACAACCAAACTGAAGGGCTACAGGCCGTGACCTACACGCTTCAGCCAGGTTCGGGTTACACGGTTGATCGAAGCGCTAGAGCCACCACAGTTCAGTTTGCCGATACACCTAACCAACTCAGAAACATCAGAGGCACGGCTGCTGCTGACATCCTCACCGGAACCAATGGCAAAAACACGATCAGCGGGCTAGCTGGCAACGATCGCCTCAGCGGATTGGGCGGCAACGATACCCTGGTTGGCGGTGCTGGCAACGACACGCTGATTGGCGGCAGAGGTTCCGACACACTGCGGGGCAATCAAGGGCGCGATGTGTTTGTTCTAGAAAAAGGCCCCGGCACAGATAGGATCACGGATCTTACGAATAACCAAGATCGGTTAGGATTGAGCGCAGGCATTACGTTTGGGCAGCTTAATATCAGTCAGCGCGGCAACAATGTGTTGCTGAAAGTTGGCAACGATGCGCTAGCAACTCTGATCGGAGTGCAGCAAAATCAAATCAATCAAGCCGATTTTGTGAATTTCTCATGACTTCCGCTCAGGCAACAACCGACTGCCGCTTTTGCTCACAGGTCTCGAAAGCCAACGGCGAAGACCCGATTGGCTCTGCACCCGTTACTGACCACTGGCTGATTACCGAAATGCCCTTGCCTTGGTCAGCCCAAATTATGAAGCAGCCGCAGATTCAGCCTGTGCTGTCCTTGATCAAAACTCTGGCGTTGGCAGGGGTGAAAGTGCGTCCGATTGCCATTGCCCCCGATCGGGAATATTCTCAAGCTGGCTACCGGCGCGTTTTGTTCTACTCTCGCCCTGACCGTTTCTTTGCAACTTATCAAAAGCAGGAATACTTGCTGCCAGAAGCCGAAGTTGCGCCATTAGCCGTTGCCCTACTCAAACAAATTGCCAACCAGCCCAACGACCTGAAGCGATTTGAGGGCTACCGTCAGCCCAATGGTTTGACTAGAGATTTGCTGGTCTGCACGCACGGCAATGTAGATGCAGCTTGCGCCCGCTTTGGGTTTCCCATCTACGACAAGCTGCGTAAGCACTATGCAGACGGTTCTGCTACAAATGAGCAAGGACAACTGCGCGTCTGGCGATGCAGCCATTTTGGAGGACATCAATATGCGCCGACTTTGCTCGACCTGCCTGAAGGACGCTATTGGGGGCATCTAGAGCCGGAAATGCTCGATCAATTGGTCTACCGCTCTGGGATTGCTGCTGATCTAGGACGCTTTTACCGAGGGTGTGCCAGTTTAGGGAAGTTTGAGCAAATTGCCGAACGAGAAATTTGGCTTCAGGAGGGCTGGCAGTGGCTCACTTTTGCCAAACAAGGGCGAGTGGTGCGTTTAGGAGAAAGCTGGTTCAAACGCTGCCTGCGGTCTACCCTACAGTGGATTCCTTCTAAGCGGCTTCGGTTTTTGTTAGAGCGTTCCAAACAAGATGCTGTTTGGGCGGAGGTGCAAATTGACTATGCGACTTCCGAGGGTTCCAAGGGTTCGTATCGGGCTAGGGTTGCAGTAAGTGGGCAAATTATGACGGCGATTCGATCTGCCGAGCCCATAGAGCAAGTGCCAGTCAACCAGTATCAGGTGACGGCGTTAGTCAAACTTGGATGAAAAATTTGATTGAACCTCACTGGATTAAACCTCAACCATTGCAGTGCCGCTATGCCAACCAAACGCTTTTCGTCAATCAAACCGTCTCCTAAACGCCAATCTCGCTCTCAGGCGGTGATTCCGCTTCGGACTGCCAAATCAACCTGTCAGGTGACGCTGTTACTCGCGGCTGGCCATCAATATCAGTTCGCGCTCAGTTCTGATGATCCGCTGCTGCATCAGCTTTTTCAGGTGATGTTGGCTAAAACCCAGTCCCAAAACCAAGGGGTAGCCGGGCAGCCGCAACTCTTGCAAATTCCAGTCCAGCAAGGGCAAGCATCGCTGTGTATTTCCAGCGCCGATTTGATTGGCATCGTGAGTGAGCCAGCGCTGTTTATCAAGCCACACGCCGCTTCAGCCCAGCCGCGTTCCCAAGACACTGAACCTCAGCCTAGCGCACCTGCTATCATTCAGCCGACCAGCACATCGATTTTGCCTGCTCGATTTGTACAACTCGAACCGTTTTTGTCTGCTGCGGATCATGCTAAAGCGCTGGAAATTGCCCTGAACCAAGCAGACAATTTTGTCGCTTCAACGACCACCACTGCTGCGGATAACTATCGTCAGTCTTCCATCCTGTATGCAACTTACTACACCGACTTTTACCAAAAGCTTCGACTGAAAATTCTAGAGACGTTGCCCACCATCTTGCAGCAGTTGCAAATGCCAGAGTTTCAGATCAGCGAAGTTGAAATGCAGATGACTGCCCACAACGACGGCTGCTTCTACAAAATTCACAATGATTCTGGTCACACGCCCACCCGCACCCGCCAGCTAACTTACGTCTATTACTTCCACCAAACGCCCCAAGCCTTTTCAGGTGGAAAACTCAAAATTTATGACACCGAGTTGCAGCAGAACGGCCCAAAAGCGCGAGCCATTTCCCAAACCGTGACTCCCAAAAACAACAGCATCATCTTCTTTGATAGTCGGCTCATGCACGAAGTGTTGCCTATCGTTTGTCCATCACGAGTTTTTGACCATAGCCGATTTACCCTCAACGGATGGCTACGTCGCGCTGAGCCATCGAGCAATTGAGCGGTTTAGAAAACGCTGCCATTCAATTCCTGTCATTCGATTTTCACAGCTTGCAGTCCAGTTGCTTGCATTGCCCGACGGCAGCGCTCTGGCGACAGATCTCCGGCAACCACTTTGCGCCCCATGCGATGAGCAATGGCAATCAGGTTTTCATGCGGTAGCCAGGGAAAAATCACGGTTTCCTGACGCTGGGAAAAGAGCGTGATCAACTGCTCGATCAGGCTGTTTTGCAACGTTGCTTCTGGCAGGATCGTCACGGTTTTGGCAGCTTCTACGAGCCAGTCGTGATCCCAATCATCACCTGTGGCAGCGAGAGCAAAAGCCGCTTCCGGAATCAGCGTGTAAAAATCTGGCGAAGCCGTATCGCCACAGAAAATGAGATGCTGTTGATCAAGCAGATGCCAGCCGGGTTGCAGGGCTGCCGTGGGGTTCACTGAAGCCAGCACCGATTCTGCAATCACATCAACCGCCACTGCCACATCGGCCGCACCCGATCGGGGAATCACCGTCAAAATTTCAGGTTTTTTGAGGGTTTCCACCGCCGTTAGGGACACTTCCACCGTTTCAGGCAGCATTTTGGCTGGGCGTTCTTGTTCAATCGTTTTGCGTAAATCCTTGTGAGTCACCTTCTTGCCTGCTTTGGCTTGCTGAAGATACTGTTCCCGCACTTCTTGGGGCGTGGAGGGAGCCGCTAACAGGTAAAGGGCAGAAGTGGCAATGTCGATTTGTGCAAGATTTGCACGTTCTTGGAAAGTTTCGTACACATTGATAAAGTTATAGGCTGTACGGCGGCTCCAGCCAAATTCAGCCTTCAGCCAGGTTTCAAACTGACCGTGCTTAAGGGCAGACCGGACATCAACCAGCCGTTGACCAATTTCCCAAATATCCTGGGCCGACCGCTGCAAGCGCTCCCGAATTTCTCCAGTCCGCTGCTGCACGATCGTCCGCTGCGTTGGAGTCAACACCTGATAATCAAAATGGGTCGTCACCACTAAATCGCTGTGATTCTTCTTAGCCACCGCAGATCCTAGCTCACTTAATCAAAAATATCAGATAGTTTGTATTGCTGGTTCAGCAATTGTTCTTACTGTTATCCGTTAGTTTGACAGAATTGGATTCTACCTGGCTCCTACTTAGAACTGGAGGTGGGCCAATCAAATCGAAATTGGCGTTACTGATTCAGGGAATAAAAAGGCGTCTCCGATCCTCGGTTCCTACGATGCAAGCTTAACTAACCTAGATGACACAGATTACGAAGCCAGGGATCTTCCAGATTCATACTCCGCTTTAGCAACATATTCGGAAATCTGATGATAGCTGATGCCATGATTCTGTTCATGATCATACCAATTTGCCAAGGATCTCCCTAGGCGGCTTGACAAGTCTTAGCTTTCAGTCTTTTATAATTAATGAGAAAGATTACTAATAGTAGCAAGGATTGTATCTTAGATTTAAGCTTAGAGTTGGCTTTCTACCGACCATTCGATGAGTGTGTGAAATTGGGAGCTTCTTCTTAAAGGATGTCTGAAAAGTTAAACCGCTTGCACTTGCTCCCCCCTACCCCCCTTCCGAAAGGGGGAATCAAAGCAAAACTGGATTAAAGTCCCCTTTTTTAAGGGGGATTTGGGGGGATCTCGCAAAATAATGATGTAGCCAAGAGGACTTTTCAGACATCCTCTGAGATTAGATTGAAGCCTCTAAAGCTGCATCGAGAGCTAAAACCCCGATGGTTTCATCAAATGGGGAATCATTTAGCAGAGGTTAGTTTAAGCAGATATTGATGATTTTTCTTATCTATTACTGCTGTAAATGTTACAAAAATTGCTTGAAAACAGGGTGAACCTATGCCCCTTCAGTCATTAGCCGTTGCCACAGATTCTTTGTTAGAAATTGACCACATTATCGTCTGCACTAGCACAGTGGTTCAGCCTGCTGCTTTCGCTGACTTGGGGCTAACTTGTTCTAACCAGCCAATTCGCCGCCCGCATCAGGGTACAGTTTCACACCTTATTTTCTTTGAAAACATTTATCTAGAACTCATTGGCGTAGAAGATGAAATGGCGGCTGAAATCTACGCGATGCAGTTTGGTATTGACTTTTTAGCGCGGGCTCAGTGGCGGCAAACGCAGGCTTCCCCCTTTGGGCTGGCCCTCCGACGAAAGCTAGAATTTGTTGAAACCACGCTGCTGCCGGCTTCGTCTCCCGCAGCCAAAGCTAACGAAACTGCTGCCGTCAACTTTGCCGCCGACAATTTCATCAACTTTGCCGCCGACAACTGGCGTACCCAAGCCGAACCGCTCTGTTTTGTCATTCCAGACTCTATTTCCCTCCTCTCCCTGCTGGATCGGGCTACCAACGTCGATCAGCTTTTGTCCCATGCTGCCGGGATGCGGCATCTGACGAGCGCTAAGGTTGCGATGGAAAGCGTGGAGATGACCGATTCGATAACGATGCTGAGCCGCGATGGGGTCGTAGAAGTGGAGCAGAATGCTGAGCCGCTGTTAGAACTCAGGTTCGACCATCAACTGCAAAAGCAAACCCTCGACCTGCGCTGGTTAGGCATTCCTGTGGTACTAAGTTATTGAAATGGATGACAACTTTCAATTGAGCGACTCGGATTCTAACCAACCGAACGATCAGGGTCCTCGTCCTTTAGCGGCTGACAGCCCCTCAAGCTCATCTCTTCCGACAGCGCCAGCCCAAGGGATCACCCGAATTCTGTTAGGGGTTGGTTTAGGTGTGGCATTGACGTTAGGTGCAACGCATTGGTTGAAACCTCAATCTTCTGACCCAACGCCTGCTATTTCACCTGTCTCGTCTGTTGGTTTGCCGCACGTTACGGTCACAGCAGCCGTCATGGCTCCAATTCAGCAGCTTCTAGAAGCCACGGGTACAGTTGCGGCGGCAGAACTGTTGGCTGTGCGGTCTCCTAGCAGTGGTTTGCAAATTCAGCAAGTGCTAGTAGAAGAAGGGGATTTGGTACGTCAGGGGCAAGTGCTGGCGATTCTGGATAGTACGGTGTTGCAGGCACAGTTTCGGGAAGCGCAGGCGCAAGTCCGAGAGGCAGAGGCTCAGCTAGCCGAACTCCGGGCAGGCAGTCGAGTAGAAGAGATCGATCGGGCGCGGGCAGAAGTCCGGCGGGCAGAGGCAGAGGTGAAACGGGCTGAATCAGATTTGAATTTGGCAACGGAGCGAGTGCAGCGCAACCAAACCTTAGCCAACGAAGGAGCCATTGCCAGCGATCGGCTGGATGAAGTGATGAACCAGTCTCGCAGCAGCCAGTCTGGTTTGGAGCAGGCGCAGGCAGAATTGCAGCAAGCCATCCAACAGCTTGCCGAACTAGAAGCAGGTCCACGTTTGGAAACCATTGCTCAGGCTCAGGCTCAGCTAGATGCGAGCCGAGAGCGCGTCCGAACTCTGCAAGCACAGCTTGAAGACACTCAGGTGTTGGCTCCCCGCAGCGGTAAAATTGCCGAACGGCTGGCGCGAGTTGGAGATGTTGCCTCGCCTTCCAACCAGTTGTTTAGCATCATCGACAATCAACAGCTTGAGTTATTGCTCGAAATTCCTGAAACCCAACTGCCCCAAATCCGGCTTCAGCAAGGCGTCAGGATTACCAGCGATGCCAATCCTGACCTGCGGCTGAGTGGACGAGTCCAGGAGATTAATCCGCTGATTGATCCAGCTTCCCGCATTGCAACTGTAAAAGTCTCATTGCCCGCCTCAGACTTGCTGCGCCCAGGAATGTTTTTGCGCGGAGCCATCATCACTTCGGCTCATCAAGGCTTAACCCTACCTGCTGAAGCCGTTCTGCCCCAACCTGACGGCAGCCATCTGGTTTATACGCTTAACTCTGATCAAACCAATTCTGATCAAACTGTAACGGCTAAATCTGTAGAAATTGGCGAACTCTTACCAAATCAACACATTGAAATCAAACAAGGATTATTAGAGAACGATCAAGTTGTGGTGAAGGGAGCGGCTTATTTAGGACAGGGCGATCGCGTTGAAGTTGTAAAGTAGAAGCCAAAATGGAAAGCCTTTTGTTACGGTTCACTCACTGAACTGACTGATTTGCTCTTTCACCCAAACCCGAAATCGCTTCAGCATTTGTGCTTCTCCCACTTGGCTGCTCTGCTTTAGAAAATTTGGCAACTGGGTTAACGGCAAGTTGGCAAACGTGGGGCTGTAGCCTAGCTCCACATACTGTCTCTCAGGCTGTCTCTCAGGCTGTCTCTCAGGCTGTCCCTGCTGAAGCACACGAATGATTAATTCACCATCTCCATAGCGCCACACTTCCGGTACAGCTAGAGCTTGATAAATTGACAGCTTGTTCAGCGAGGAACTGCTAAAGTCTACCTCCAACATCAAATCTGGCGGGGGATCTTGGATCAAATCTAGCTGATCCCGGTTTCTAACCAACGGCTCATTTTGAATGTAAAAACCAGAGTCAGGCTCCAAGCCGCGTTCCAGATCTTCGCGTTTGCAGGTCATCGAACCGACGCTTTTAATATTCAGATCTAGCTCATCCACCAAAAGATCAATCAATTTTTCAAGCAGTCGTTTTGTATGTTCATGAGGCATCGAGGGAGACATAATTTCAAGCAAACCGTGATTGTAAGCATAGCGGGTACTCGCATCTTCCCCTTTGGCAGCTAGCAAGCTTTCAAACATCTGCCAGGTAATATTTCTAAGAATGACCCGCTGTTCTGCGGGTAGGGTTGTGGCGGTCATGGCTCCTGCTTCCCACAAGTTGGGGCGACTGACAATCACTTCTGCTCCAGTTTAACCCAAGTGCAGATACAAGCCCAAACCAGTAGAAGCACCCAATTAAACGGACTGAAAATTCGGGTTTCGACTGCGCTCAACCCACTGTTCGACTGCGCTCAACCCACCGTTTGACTGCGCTCAACCCACCGAATGAAGGTTGGCGCGTTGAGCGGAGCCGAAACGCATCTTACGCTGATGCCGTCAACATTCAACCGCCATTTGACCATTATTCGACCATCAATGGATAACGCGCTCTAACACACAGATGCTACGCTCATCTTCACTGGTTCTAAGCTTTAGGTGTCATGCTGCTACATGAATAAATCTCACAAGAAATGTTCTAGCAGAATCAGGGAGCGCAATTCATGCTAATGTGAATTGTTCCTATTAAGCTTTTGTCTAAAAGTCTGCTATCTGGGCAGCGTGACTTTCATCTGGTCTAACTCCCTCCAAAGACAGACTTGCCTGAGCCTATGTCTTTTCACCTTTCTGAATGGTCGATTAAACGTCCTGTGCCAGTGTTAGTGGTCGCGCTGTTGCTGCTGTTGATTGGGCTACTGGCGTTTTTCCATCTCGGCATTGACGATGATCCCAACATCGATATTCCAGGCGTTATGGTGTATGTACGGCAACAGGGAGCCGGAGCCGTTGAGCTAGAAACTCAAATAACAAAGAGGGTTGAAGATGCAGTCGCCGGGCTGGGAAACATCGACAAAATTACTTCAACTATCCAGGATGAACAGTCTACAACAACGATCGAATTCGAGTTAGGAACAGATGTTGATCGCGCAACTAGCGATGTCCGCAACGCCATAGCTCAGATTCGCGCTTTCCTGCCATCCGACATTGACGAACCGATTATCAGCCGCTTGGAATTCACGGAAGGCACGATCATGACTTACGTGGTTGCCTCCCAAACCCGCTCGGTCGAAGAATTGAGCTATCTCGTTGATCGCACCATCAGTCAGGCAATTCTGGCAGTTCCTGGTGTAGCCCAGGTCGAGCGGTGGGGCGGTGTCGATCGAGAGGTGCGGGTAGAGCTAGACCCCAATCGGCTGCTGGCTCTCAATCTAACGGTGAATCAGGTCAACGATCAGATTCGCGCTTTTAACATCAATTTACCTAGCGGACGAACAGATGTAGGCAACCGAGAGCAGGTGGTGCGTTCAATGGGCAGTGCCCAAACCGTCGCAGATTTGGGTCAATATCGAATTGCCCTCCCAACCGGAAACACCCTGCCTTTATCGGCACTTGGTACCACTATCGACGGATTCACCAAACCTCGACAGGCAGCTTATTTCAACCGTGAGCCTGCCGTTACCCTTGGCGTTAAACGCAGCAGCGGTACTTCGATTGTCAGCGTTGAAGAAGGCGTGCGTCGAGCCGTCACTCAACTGCAATCCACCTTGCCAGCGGATGTTGAACTTTCCTTAGTTTTCACCCTAGCCGACTACATTCGCGCTTCCTATCGTGATACCATTCTCGATACCCTAATTCTAGGTTCTCTATTTACCGTTCTCACCGTTGGCATCTTCCTTAAAAATTGGCGTGCGACTTGGGTGACAGCCTTTTCACTGCCACTGTCGATCATTCCGAGCTTTGCCGTCATGCAAACCCTGGGCTATACGCTAAACAGCATGACGCTACTCGGATTGGGCTTAGCTATCGGCAATTTAATCGACGACAGCGTTTGCGTGATTGATATCATCGATCAGCACTTACTCATGGGCAAATCGCCGCTCAAAGCCGCCCTGGACGGTGCCAAAGAAATTAGCTTAGCCATTACTGCCACCACCGCCGTCATCATTGCCGTCTTCCTTCCTGTTGCGTTCATGGGCGGTATTCCCGGACAGTTCTTTCAGCCGTTTGGTATTACCATTTCCGTTTCCTCCATCTTTTCTACTTTGGTTGCCTGCACCGTCACCCCAATGTTAGCAGCCTACATCCTCAAACCCAAACCGCAGCAGAATTTCCCACCTCCCCACCTCCCCACCTCCCCACCTCCCACTCTCTACTCCCCCATCCTCACCTGGTCACTCCGTCATCGCTTCACCACCCTACTGCTTGCCCTCACCATTTTGTAGGCAGCTTACAATTAGTGCCGCTGATTCCCAAAGGTTTATTCAACAGTGGCAACAGCGATTACAGCTTAGCCGCCATTGAACTGCCTCCTGGCTCAACGTTGCCGGAAACGCAGGCGGTGATGCAGAACGTAAGCCAGAAGTTGCAGGCGCATCCGGCAGTATCATCGGTGTTAGCAACTGCGTATCGAGTTGATTATGCAAATTTGTTCATTAACTTATTACCAAGGCAGGAACGCCCAGTTTCTCGATCGGAGTTTGAAGCAGAAATGCGTTCTGTATTTGCTGCCGTTCCAGGGGCAAAAGTCAGTTTCCGCAGTCAGGGTGTGCGCGGCGATCGAGATTTATCTTTGACGCTGAAAAGCGATAACGGTGAGACGTTGACCAAAGTTGCCAAAACGCTAGAACAGCAGATGCGACAGTTGCCTGGATTTGTAGAGGTGACTTCCAGCGTTGCTCAGGTGCGCCCCGAAATTTTAATTCAACCCAACCCGGCTCGCGCTGCTGATTTGGGTGTTTCGGTTGCAGACATTGCCCGCACTGCTTCAGTGGCGCTTCTAGGCGATTCGGCTGCTAATCTGGCCCGGTTCAACTTACCCGACCGCCAAATCCCAATTCGTGTCCAGGTTAATTCAACTGCTCGCACCGATTTGGATACCCTCAGACAACTTCGAGTGGAAGCGCAGGGCAATGGGAATCAGAGGCAGTTGGTTCCGCTTTCGGCGGTTACTGAAATTCGCTTGGGTAGCAATCCGGCAGAGATTGAACGAGTAGACCGCGTGCGGCAGGTGAATTTGGGGGCGAACCTCCAAGGGGTGTCGTTGGGGCAGGCGTTAGGGCAGGTGAGAGCGCTACCTGCATTAAAGTCCTTGCCGCCCGATGTCACCGAGCAGCCAGCCGGGGATGCCGAAATTATGCAAGAGATTTTCACTCGGTTTGCAACTGTTTTGGCAATATCAGTTCTCTGCATCTATGCAATTTTAGTCTTACTCTACAATCACTTTCTCTATCCGTTAGTCATTCTCGTTGCAATTCCACTTTCCATAGGTGGGGCATTACTAGCCCTGTTGCTGACCCAAAAAGAACTCGGCTTATTTGCCCTAATTGGGATTGTGCTGCTGCTGGCGCTCGTCACGAAAAACGCGATTTTACTCGTCGATTTTGCTTTAGTGGGAATGCAGCAGGGGATGCCTCAAAAGCAGGCAGTGATTGAGTCGGGACTGTCTCGCTTCCGCCCAATCATGATGACTTCGGTGTCTACCGTTGTGGGGATGATTCCGATTGCGATCGGTGTAGGAGCCGCCGGGGATACGCGCAGCCCGATGGCAGTTGCGGTGATTGGCGGCTTCAGCACTTCAACCCTGTTAACCTTGCTGGTAGTGCCCGTGCTGTTCACCTATGTGGATAACTGGGCATATCACCTCCAGCAATGGACAAAGGGCAATCAGAATCATCCTGTCACTTCCGACAAACCATGAGCAACCGAGGGCAGAATCGAGGCTGGCAGAAATTTTTGCGAGTAGCCATACCCTACTGGACGGCATCCGATCAGCGACGCGCAGTGGGTTGGCTGTTGGTGCTGCTATTGCTCTCTTTTGTCAGCAGTAGTTTTCTGATTTGGGAAACTTTGCAACGCGGAGAATTACTGTCTGCTCTGGCAGCACGAGATACAGAACGCTTTAGGCAAGGCGTATTTTTGTTTGTCGGTATCATCGCTTTGAGCGTACCTGCACTGTCGCTGAAAACATATCTTCAGGATAAATTAGGATTAGACTGGCGGCATTGGCTGACCAATCAATTTCGGCAAGATTATTTTACGGATCAAGCATTCTATCAAATCGCCAGTTCTGCGATCGATAATCCTGATCAGCGCATTGCTGAAGATATTCGTAATTTCACCCAGCAGGCGCTGACATTACTCATCATTTTTTCAGACTCAACGATTCAATTAATCGGGTTTTTAGGCATCCTTTGGTTTATTTCTAAATCCTTGCTGGTTGTTCTATTTGTCTATGCAGTAATTGGCACGGTAATCACTACATTTGTCTTCGGTCACGTGTTAGTTAGTATTAATTTTGAGCAGCTAAAACGGGAAGCAAATTTTCGCTACAGCCTGGTGAGAATCCGCGAAAACGCCGAATCGATTGCTTTTTACCAGGGGCAATCCCAAGAGTTTGACCAGGTAGAAAACCGCTTTCTATCAGCTTTTCACAACTTCAATCGCCTGATTCGCTGGCAGTTTAATCTCACGGTTTTTCAGAACGCCTATCAGTACATTACGTTTATTTTGCCGTTTGTTGTATTGGCACCGCGCCTATTTGCAGGAGAACTAGAGATCGGAGCCGTCAGCCAATCACAAGCAGCCTTCGAGCGGGTCGGGTTAGCGTTAGGTTTAGTGATCACTCAGTTCGATCAGTTAAGTGCATTTGTGGCAGGCATTGAGCGTTTGGATCAGCTACAAAATGCCATGACTAAGATTGCCCTACCCAAAGCCAGCATTGAAATCCGCGAAGGCACGCCGCTAGCCCTGCAACAAGTGACGCTGCACCTTCCTCAGACCTCCACAGTTCTGATTCGAGAACTATCCTTCACGATTGAGCCTGATTCGCCTTTGCTGATTGTAGGAGAAAGTGGAGTGGGTAAAAGTTCACTGCTGCGGGCAATTGCCGGACTGTGGCATACGGGTTCTGGAATAATGATTCGCCCGGCGGCTCAACAGCTTTTATTCTTGCCGCAACGTCCTTACATGATTTTAGGCTCCCTGCGGCAACAGCTTTTGTATCCGCATCAGTTGGATAAGGCAGATGAGCAACTACTGCAAATTTTGCAGCAAGTCGGGTTGATTAAACTAATCGAGCGTTCCGGCAGTTTAGAGGCAGTTGAAGACTGGTCGAAGGTGCTGTCATTAGGAGAACAGCAGCGGCTCGCTTTTGCCCGTTTACTGTTGGCTCAGCCTCGATACGCCTTACTCGATGAAGCGACTAGCGCGCTTGATACTGCCCACGAAGCCCACCTTTATAAATTGCTGCAAACGAGCCAAATTGCTTACGCTAGCGTCGGGCATCGTCAAACCTTGCTCGCCTACCATCAACAGGTACTTCAACTGAAGCGCGATCAATCTTGGATGTTGAACCCAATCACTGAGTCGCAACTCCAATTTTGACCCCATCAATAGCGCGTAGCTCATCCATCACAGCAATGACGCGACCATAGTTCACTTCTACATCTCCGCTGATTACCACAAACGCTGTCGGGCTATCACCTTTAATAGACTCCACCGCAGCAGGAAGCGTTTCTACTGTTATAGGCTGTTGATTGAGTAAAATGTCACCTTGCGGATCAATTGTAACGTTGATTTCACTTTCAGTTTGAGTGCCAGCCGTTGAAGCTTCCGGTAGGTTGACATCCAATCCTTGCGCACGAGTCAACGATAGGCTCGCCATGATGAAAAAAGTCAGCAGGGCAAACACCACATCGATCATCGGCACGATATTAATTTCTGGCGATTCATCCGCCTCATCTTCAGGAACGTGCATAAGGTTGGTAAACTCCTTCAGATTTACTTTCATACTGGCGTAGATACAGCAACTCTAGCTGTGTGCCATATTCTCGGATCAGCGTAAGCTGTCGTTGATAGAAGCCGCGAAACGTCCGAGCAAAAATTAGAGTTAACACGGCAACCGTAATTCCGGCTGCGGTGGAAACCAAGGCTTCACTAATGCCAGAAGTGACGCTGTCTGCATTCTGGGTCGCAAGATTACCCAAATTGATCGAAGCGAACGAACGGATCAACCCCAAAACAGTTCCCAGCAGTCCAAGCAGCGGCGAAGCCGTAATTACAATATCAAAAACCGTGTTGAATCGTTTCAAAACTGGAATTTCGGACTGGGTTGCACTTTCCAACGCAAGTTTAAAAGCGTTAGGAGAAAGCTGATCGAGCGTGAGCGCTTCTAGAAAAATTCGGGTGATGGGTAAATCGAGATTTTGTTTCAACTTCAGCACAGCCGCATTAGGATCATGCTGATAGAGCTTGAGCACTTCACGAGCAACCGGACGCTGACGGCGATTGATTTGCAGCCAAAAGGCAATCCGTTCTACAATCAGGGCAATTGCTAGAACCGAGAACCCCAACAGGGGATACATCACAATGCCGCCTGCCGCAAGCAACTCCACAATACGCATACTTGACCTACATCTCAGCCCACAGCGGGCAATGTTTAGCTAACAGCTATTGTAAGATCCTATTGAGAATAAATAGCAATTGACAGGTGCAAAATTTGCACTTTATCATGAACAAACTGAGCAAAGCCGTTCTCAATCGCAAGCTCGACAGAATCTATGGGACTCTCAGACGACGTTGATCAACAGCGAGCACAGGATTCTCGAACCTTAAGGCGGATGGTGGGGCTAAGCCTTGCCGGATCGCTGTTGTTGCACAGCATCATGCTCTCGCTCAAAATTGTGGCTCCTTGGCAAGCGACCAAACCTCGCCCAACAGAAGTTGTGGTTGTCCCGCGTCGCACTCCGCCTGTAGAAGCACCGCCCGAAATAAAACCGACACCACTACCAGCACAGCCATTACCAGCACAGCCGCCACAGCAACCATTAGAACCAACCTTACCGCCGCTGCAACCCTCAGAATTGCCCCTGCCCACTACGACGGCGGAGTCGGTTATCCCAGAAGGGCGGGTGGATGCTGCCGTTAACGAGTCGCCCCGCGTCGGTTCAGGTTTGGCTCCCGGTTTGGGTGGTTTCTCAGAAGGAATTGGACTAAATCGCTCAAATAGCCCAATTCGTGGATCGGGCGGCGGCGCACGTCAAGGTGTACCGGGAGGCACATCAGACAGCGCACCCCCTGCGGCAATTGGGCCTTCTCCTAGCCCAGTTCCTCTCAGCCCGGAACCGGATTCGCCGGAAGATGCTTCCCGATATGCGGTTTGCCGGCGATGTCCTTCGCCAGATTATCCCCGCAATGCGCTACAGGCTGCGCTGGAAGGGCGGGTTGGCGTCACGGTTGATTTAGATGAACGAGGGCGGGTGGTTGAAGCCAAGCTGACCCATTCTAGCGGCGATCGGGCAATTGATCAGGCAGTGTTAGAAACAGTAGAGGAACGTTGGCGATTTGAAAATATTGATGGTGGTGCGAATGATGTGCCCGTCGAAGTTTACATGACGGTGAACGGTTCGGAACTGAATCAACGTGCTCAAGAATGGGGCAATCAAACTGCTGTAGAAATTCCGAGTGCGGGCTTTGCTGCTCCTGAATTCTCTGAACCGTCCGCCCTTGATCCAGAGCATCTAGAAGTAAATCCAACACCAGTAGACCCGACACCAGCAGTGACAACGTTTGAATCAGAGATTGGCAATTATTTACTCGATGCAGACATTCCACCTACATTAGAGCTAGCTCCAATCACACCAGCAACTCCCGAACCTCCGGCTGCCTTAGAGTCTGAGCCACTAACCGGAACCGCCAGCGAGCCAGTTCCATGGGAGCAGCAGCCCGAAGCCCCAACCGAATTTGCTGAACCTGCCCTCCCGGAAGCTGAGTTTGAGCCTGCTCCTGCTGAGGTAATTTCAGATGAAGCTGTTCCTGTTGAGGACACTCCCGTTGAGTTGGAACCTGCACCACTATAAAATTGCTAATCATCTTTGGCTGTGACACTAAAGATCTTGGATTGAATCAATCCGTAACCTGTGCGGGCGGGTTGAGCAGATCAATCGGCATCCGGCAATCGATTTGACCACAAAACCTGCCCCGACCCACGATCGAAGGGATTGAATTCCCATCCTTAACAATAACTTTGACACTAGCAATAACAAAACTATTCCAATCTCAGCACAAACTGGTGATACGCAACTAACGTTTCACGATGTCCAACGCTGAGATAGGCAATCGAAGCCGCCTGTAACTGTTGATAAAGCCTCGTTTCATTCTCTACATCTAATCCGCTGGTTGCCTCATCGAGAATGGCATAGCGCGGTTGAGTCAACAAAAGTCTGGCAAATGCTAATCGCTGCTGTTCCCCAACAGACAGCAGTTTGTCCCAATCATTGGCTGCATCCAACCCACCAAAACGGGCCGCCAAATCAGGAAGGTTTACCTGATCCAAAACCTGTAGCAACTGCTCATCTGGAATGTGAGTGAGATGAGGATACAAAAGTTGCTGACGCAGAGAGCCTAAGATCATATAAGGACGCTGAGGCAGAAACAGCATGTGCTCTAGCTTAGGTCGCACCAGTTGACCAGAACCCGCCTGCCACAGTCCGGCAATCGCCCGCAGCAGCGAACTTTTACCGACGCCACTCGGTCCCGTAATTAACAGCGATTGGTTGGGTAGAAGCGTCAACGAAAGGTCTTGAATCAGCGTAGTTTGATAGTCGGGTGTGTAAAGGGTGAGGTGATGCAGCGCTAAATAATCAGCTTCAGAGGTTTCAATTTGTCGTGCAGTAGGTGAGCCAGTTTGAGTGAATAAACCGTTAAGCCGCTCCACGCTAGCCACAAAAGTAGTTAATTGTTCAAACTGTTTGATCACCAGTGCCAATGCCAGCAACATAATTCTGAAAGCTGTGCTGGCTTGCGCCTCAACTCCAACTTCTTGCTGTCCTGAAAGAATAGCCGGAGACAAAATCAGGGCAGGCAACAAAAAGGTGATGTATTGATAGCCATTTTGAAAGAAATTCAACCCCAACTGCCAGCGGATTAAGTAACTAAAGTTGCGGAAGGCTGATAGAAAGCGCTGCCAAACCTGCTCAGATTCTTGGTCTTGCCCTTGATAAAAAGCAATTGCCTCAGCGTTTTCACGCACCCGGACTAAATTAAACCGAAAATCTGCCTCGCGTTTTAGCTGCTCAAAGTTGATACCAATCAGCGCTTGTCCAAACACAACAGTGGTAATTAGTGTACCAACCACAGTATACAGCAACAAAGAGATCATCAAAAGCTTTGAGATAGACCAGAGCACACCCGCAAAGGCAATGATTTGCAGAGTAGAATCAAACAGCAGCGTTGCAAAAAACAATGACTGTTGGGTAAAGGTTTTAATATCTTCAGAGATTCGCTGATCAGGGTTGTCAACATCTGAGTTGACGCTAATTTGATAGAATAGCTGGTTATCCAGGTAACGATTTAGGAAATAGTAGGTAAGCCATCTACGCCAATATAAACTCAACTTCGCTTGAACATAAGTTTTCAACGAGAGTAATGGCACACCCAGCACAATTACAACCCCGAAGGTCAACAGAGCTTGAGAAAAACGCTCTGGGTCTTGGGCTGCCAGTGCTGAAGTCACTTCTCCTAGAAATAGGCTAACTAAAACCAGCAGCAGCGCACTCATAAGCGACAGCCCCAACAATAGCCCCAATAACCCGATCGCACCCCACCTCTCTGAAGACCGCCAGTAAGGAACCGCAACTCGCCAAAACTGCCACCACTGATGCAGATTCACAGCAGGAAACCGAGGTAAGTTAGCCAAATTGTTGGTCATGCTGCCTTCACGGTTAGGGGGTAGCTTAATTTTAAGTGAAAATCCTGTCTCGCTATCTCTACACCGATTTCTAAGGAATGGAATTCAATCAGTTCAATAGTAGGTAGGGGCGGGTTTTGCGGTCAAATCGACTGCGGATGCCCATTGATCTTTTAAACCCGTCCGTACAGGTTGCGGATTGATTCAATCCACGATCCTAAGTGCATGGTGCAGTGAGTTGACTTTGCTCACTTCGACAGGCTTCTACAGCGTTCACAAGTTGGTTGTGAACAGGGGGGTGGGGGCGAAGCCCCACGCAGGGATTTTACCCCTGCACCCCGTTCAGATCCTATGAAGAATTGCTGTAGCGTTAAAGATTGTATAAATTATTTCAGAATTCATGAGTTGATTGGAACTTTCAGCTTTTGAGAACCATCGATTCAACTAGCTACATCCTAACTGTAGGACATTAAAACAATGCGCCAAACTGTATTATTCCTGTCAAGATTTTGGATCAGCTTATGGACTGTAATCACTATTTCATTTTTATCTCTACTCATATTTAACGCTCCGAATGTGCCTAATACAGCACCTTTCGTTAGCATATCGATTGCAGCCGGGAATGGCTCCACTCTCTATTTGCCCAATCGAATCTTTGATTGTGCGGAAACAGATCAGGAGTTTCAGTGTCAAACAAAGATTCAAAATCGGTTGCTCAACCTTACCCTAACAAAAGGAAGTAACTACAAATATGACCTCAGCAATTGTCGTGCTTTGTATGACAAGCAGCCCATTGGTTGTCAGGAGACAGGGCAAACCTATGCTCCCATACTGGCAAAGATGTATGAGGTTACAGATCTAAAATTAACTCCTCAAGAACTACAGGCAGTCCAGCAAAAATACTGGGGCATTAACACCCTCATTCAATTGGGTGAACTGCGCTTAATGTGGATCAGTATGGGTCTATCACTGGCTGCCGGACTTGGTGCTGCTTTTTTAGCCTGGTTGCATCCAGGGAAATTTAGCAAAGCCGTTGCCAGTCTTGCCTGTGGATTTGGCATGTATCAGTTCGCTTGGAGCTTACTGGGGCGCGTGCAGTATGACGTTGTTACACCCTATGGGATTACACCTGACAACTGGGACTGGGTTGTCAATGGAGGGGCAATTGGTATAGGCATTGGTACGATTTTTGTCACTGCTTTTCTACTTTGGAGAAGCTCTAATCGTTTCATCAGAATTCTAATTAGCGTCATTACAAGTATTGGAATTTTTAGTCTTTGCTGGTTATCTCTAATCTGGATTTTTAATTCTCTCTCTTCTTTGTTCAATTCAACTGAGATCTTATTCCCAAATGAATACTTAACAACATGGTTCTTGCCAGCTATTTCGTTTGTATTCGCAATCATTACGGCAATCTTGCTTTGCCTCCGAACCCATGAATCTCTCAAAAAGTTTTTATGTCTTGTTAACGGTATTGGTGTAGTTGCTTTAGCCACAAACTTTTTCGTACTCGTTCTGTTAGGGCTAGGATATGCAGATTAAGAAAGATTAGCATTTGCCTCGTCTAGTCAAGGCTAGGTGCAACCCAATTTTGAGTGCAAAGCTCTTCCCCATTTCCCCTATTGTGTGTACACAGTAGATGCTTGTATAGTCGCCTAGCCTTTTCAGGCTCATCAATCTCCTAGGAATGAGCAACTTTAACCAGTAACTCTTCTCCGCTTGCTTACAAAACGAGAAGCTAATTAAAATATCCCTAAAGAAATATATCAATGGATAAAGCTGCTGCAATATCACAAAATATTCACACTTTCTTTTTAAGTTGTACTCATCTGCGGTTGAATCCTGAAACCCAGGTGAATACAACTTTGTAGCATGAGCCACTCTGATGAAAAGAATTTTAGTGATTGAGGATGATCCCGCTATTTCCTACTTTATTGGCCAATGTTTAAAGTTAGGCAATTATAGTGTGCTGAAGGCGTTAGACGGTGCAGTTGGGCTATCCCTCGCCACAGGACTTTATCCTGATCTGGTGCTTTGTGACCTCAATTTACCATCATTAAATGGGTTAGAAATTCTGAAACAACTTCGTCAGGATGCCACAACAACTCAAATTCCATTTATTCTTCTGACAAGTCATACTGATTTACAGACTCACGAAAATGCCCTGAAATTAGGAGCCAATGTTTTCTTAAGCAAGCCTGTTAGAGCCAAGAAACTATTAGCTACCGTGCAATCTCAACTGGAAAATATATCTCTACCATCCGCAGCAGAGTGAACTAGCTCCACTTCATAAATTGATTAGGTTCTCTTTAGGGTTGAGGGTCTGTCATTTGCAGTGAGTCATAGACGAATCCAACCCATTTCGTAACACCAATTAGAAGCTAGGATACACATGCTGACACCTCAAAACGAATCTTTTCTCATTTTGATTGCGGATGATGACGCTTTTATCCGAATGCAGCTTCGGCTAATTCTAGAGCAAGAAGGTTATCAAGTTACAGAGGGGGTAAACGGTAGAGATGCTTTGATGCTTTATGAACGCTTACATCCAGACATGGTGTTACTCGATGCCATCATGCCAGAAATGGACGGGTTTGAGTGCTGTGTGGAGTTGCAAACCTTTTCAAGAAGCTCCTACACTCCTGTCTTAATGATCACCGGATTAGATGACCAAGCTTCTGTTGATCGGGCTTTTGCAGTGGGAGCAGCCGATTATGTCACCAAACCAATTCACTGGGCGGTTCTGCGACAACGAGTTCGACGGTTGCTTCAACAGTCTAGGCTGCACCGCCAGTTGGAGGTCGCTAATCAAGAGTTACAGCGTCTAGCTTCCGTTGATGGATTGACTCAGGTAGCAAATCGTCGCTGCTTTGATGAACAGTTGGAACACGAATGGCAACGGGCTGCTCGCTCGCAGTCCTACACCCCAAATGGATCTAACCCGCTCTCTCTGATTCTCTGTGATGTAGACCTCTTCAAGCAATACAACGATACCTACGGGCATCAGGCCGGTGATCACTGTCTTCAACAGGTGGCAGAAGTGATTGCCAAAAGTGTTAAACGTCCTGCGGATCTGACTGCACGGTATGGCGGTGAAGAATTTGCCATTCTGCTGCCAGAAACCAATTCTTTAGGAGCCGGATGGGTTGCAGCGCAGATTGTGGCTCAAATTCAGAGGTTGAACATTCCGCATACTGGTTCTCCAACGGGCTACGTTACATTAAGTGCTGGCGTTGCCACCATCGATTTCTGTTCAGAAGTCTGCTCTCAGCAATTGATTACTCTAGCAGATATGGCCCTGTATGAGGCTAAGCAAGCTGGACGAAATCGGGTCAGTACACATCTAGAGATCAAAAGCTCAATGACTCAACCTACGCCCAAAACCATTTAAACTCAATCAATAAGACAACGAATGAAGCAAGTTTCGGTCATTGAAGGCGATCAGGTGCTCTCCCTCTGCATCACTGAGTTTCTCAAGGTATAAGGGTTTAATGTTGCCAATGCTTGGGATGGAACAAAGAGTTCAGGTCTTCCTTGGAGGCGTAAACTTGGCCCGTTGTCGTAAGTCAGCTAATCGCCATTGAATGAGAGTCACTAAATCTACAGTCCGCTACATTTCCTGTTCTCAACTAAGACTCATAGCAATTACACCAAAACAATCTCATGAACATCACGCAAATCACTCTATTTCTGCTACATCTAAAGGAGAATTCCTATGTTTGTTACAGTGACTGAACTTCATATCAGTTTGCTATCTTTCTCACGAAAAGTAAGCCTATTAGTCACTTTGGTAGGTGGTATTGTTATTTTAGGTTGGGCGTATGATCTTGAATTGCTCAAAAGTGTTTTGCCCGGATTAGTGACAATGAAAGTAAATACTGCTATAGGATTTATCCTCATAGGAGTATCTTTACAACTATGGCATTCTCCACAAAAGATTTATACTGGGCATTTACTTATCTCTCAATGCCATTCATACTTAGCAGGTATTGTCATTCTTTTAGCGTTATTGACATCCGTTCAGTACATTTTTAAGATTAATCTTGGTATTGACGAACTCATATTGAGAGATGCTTTTAACCCAGTTGAAACAACATTTCCGGGGCGAATGGCTCCCACAACTGCACTTAATTTCCTACTGCTCGGTTTAGCATTGCTGCTGATTAAGAAAAGAATATACAGTTTAGCCCAAGGATTTGCTTTTGCGAGCTTTCTCATTTCTCTTTTAGAATTCATTGGATATCTTTACCAGATTAGAGATTTCTACCACTTTGGTTCGGGCACTAGCATGGCGCTGCACACCAGTGTTACTTTTCTCACTCTCTCATTGGGGATTCTGTCTGCTTGTCCGATGCAGGGTTGGGTTAACGTCATCACTAGTCCCTATGCAGGCGGAGTCACAGCGCGTCGATTGTTGCCGATTACAATTAGTCTTCCTTTGCTGCTAGGAGGATCGTTTTTGTTTGCTCACCGAATCTATATCTTACCGATCGAAGTTGGAGTGATGTCTCGCAGCATTATCAACATCTTAATTTTAGGCAGCGTAACTTGGTGGAATGCTCGATTCCTGAATCAATTAGATTTTAAGCAACAGCAAACAGAATTGGCGTTGCGGCAGGCTCAAGACCAGCTTGAAATGAAGGTTAAGGAACGGACAGCCGAATTAGCTGCTAGCCATAATTCTCTCTACAAAAGCTATCAACTGCTCAATTCAGTGATTGAGGGAATACCGGAGCCAGTTTTCGTCAAAGATAGAGCAGGGTATTATGTTCTAGCCAACACAGCAATGGCTGAAACTCTGAAGAAGCCAGTTGAAGAAATTATTGGCAAAAATGACTGGGATCTATTTACCTCTGAAGTGACCCAAACTTTGGTTAATACCGACTTCCGCATCATGCATAGTGGTAAAACTCAGGTAATCGAAGAACAATTCATGAATGAAGACATCACTCAAACATTTCTTTCAACTAAAACCCCATGGCGAGATATTGAAGGGAATGTTGTTGGCTTAATTGGAGTTGTTCGAGACATCACCGATCGCAAGCAAGCAGAACTGGCAACCCAACAGCTTAATGAACTTCTAGAGCAACGAGTTAAAGAACGAACCACAAAACTTGTGGCTGCTAATCAAGAGCTAGAAACATTTTCCTATGCTGTATCTCATGATTTGCGAACCCCGTTACGCAGCATTAATGGCTTTAGTAAGGCGTTGTTGCAATATACAGACCAGCTTGATGATAAGGGCAAGCACTACCTTGATCGCATTCGGGTGGCAACGCTACGAATGAATGAGTTAATTGATGATTTACTGATGTTAGCTCAAATTACACGACATGAAATCAAACATACTCCTGTTGACCTGAGCGCGATGGTTGAAGAAATTGCCAGTCATCTCAATTCAATTGAACCAGAACGAGAGGTGGAATGGGTAATCGCATCAAATATTGTCGCAATAGGAGATAAGAGGCTTTTACGCATTGTTCTAGAAAATCTACTCAATAATGCCTGGAAATTTACATCAACTCGCAGTCAGGCTCGGATTGAATTCGGTGAAATGGCAGTCTCAGAAGAGATGTTAGAAGAAATATCAGATCGCACGACATCTACCTATTTTGTCAGCGACAATGGTGTTGGATTTGATATGTCGTATGCTGACAGTTTATTCAAACCTTTTCAGCGGCTGCATCACGCCAATGAATTTCCGGGCACAGGCATTGGACTGGCAACCGTGCAACGAATTATCCATCGGCATAGCGGCCGAATCTGGGCAACTGGAGTAATTGATCAAGGAACAACTTTCTATCTCGATCTATAAATCTCATCTCGCTCGAAGCCAGTTAAATACAACGGTTGGTCACTTATTGCTCTTTCTTGTCAATCATTTGTTATCTTCATTTGTCATTAGCCCTCTACAAGTGACGAATGATCCATGATAAATGGCGAACCCATAATTCTAACCATGACTAAGCAACTGAAAGTACTGTTTGTTGAAGATAATGAGGATGATAGTGAACTGCTAAATCTTGAACTCGAGAGCAGAGGATACAGCATTATATATGAACGAGTAGACACCATAACCGCTATGGAGGAAGCTCTTGAGCGCCAACAATGGGATGTGATTTTGTCTGACTACTCTATGCCCAAATTTGGTGCTCCTGCTGCTCTCCGCCTCTTGCAAACTAAAAGGCTAGATATTCCCTTCATTGTTGTCTCCGGTTCGATTGGCGAGGAGACGGCTGTAGCTCTCATGAAAGCGGGGGCGCATGATTACCTTTCCAAAAACAACCTCGTGAGGCTGCTTCCAGTGGTTGAACGTGAGATCCGCGAGGCGAAAATTCGGCAAGAGCGTAAACAGGCGCTTGATATGCTTGAGCATTTGGCATTCTACGACAAACTTACCAATCTGCCTAACCGAACATTGTTTCTTCACTATGTGCAAGACTGGATTGATTACAGTCAAGAACAAGCTAACTTATTTGCAATTGTTTTTCTAGACATTGATCGCTATAAGCATATTAAGTATGGATTTGGCCATGCAAAAAGCGAGCAATTTTTGATTGAAATCGCTCATCGGTTAGAAAAGTATTTGCAGCCTAAAAATCATCTTGCCCGTGTTGGCGAAGACGAATTTGGTGTACTGCTCCGAGATATGCAGAGTTTCAATCATATTAGTAACAAAGTTGCTGAATTACATGAATTTCTAGAGCTTCCTTTTCAAGTTGAGCAATCACTGATCTATTCATCAGTTTGCGTTGGTATTGTAGATAGCACGGCTGGCTACACTCAAGCTGAAGATTTTTTGCAAGCGGCTGATACTGCAACACACAATGCTAAGAAAGAGGGAATAGGGCATACCGTCTTTTTTGATGTTCAAATGCAAGCTAATGAGTTAGCAAGGTTGCAATTAGAAACCGATCTACAAGATGCGATTCGCCGCCAACAACTGCATCTTAACTATCAGCCGATTGTTTCACTCAAAGCAGGGAAAGTTGTGGGTTTTGAGGCATTGCTCCGATGGCAACACCCAACTCAAGGTTGGATCTCACCCAGCAAATTTATTCCATTAGCTGAGCAAACTGGGCTGATTATTCCTTTAGGTGAGTGGGCCCTCACAGAAGCCTGCCGTCAATTAAACTCTTGGCAAGAGCAGTTTGATGATACGTTGTTGAGCGTTGCAGTGAATCTATCTGGCATTCAACTCATTCATCCTAATTTCATGGATACAATTCAGCGACTTTATCAAACTTTCGACTCTCAGCAAATTCAGTTGAAATTGGAGATTACAGAAAGTGTTTTGATGGAACGGGCTGAAATCGCAACTGCGGCATTAGAGAAGTTAAAAGCAAATAATATCCAAATTTATATTGATGATTTTGGCACAGGATATTCCTCGCTTTCCTATTTGCATTGTCTTCCAATTGATGCTGTGAAGATCGATCGATCTTTCATCAATCGTATGACAGAGGATGCAAAGAATTTTAACATTGTTAAAAGCAATCATGACGTTGGCACACACACTTGGATTAAAAGTTGTAGCTGAAGGAATTGAGACGCAGGAACAAATGGAATTGCTGCAATCGCTCTCCTGTGATTACGGACAAGGCTATTATTTCTCTAAGCCCCTTCCTCCCAATCTGATCAGAGAGCAGAAAATGTATGTAGAAAATTGCCTAAAAAGCAGTTGGAAAAGAACTTAGGAGATTTCCGAGAAAAAAGATACCAGTCAAGCTGGGCGGATGAGGATATCCCATTTGGGTAATAATGGATTGCGTTCCAACCTTTTCTCTACGGCTTGCATCGCTGCTTTAGACAGGGAGACACCTTTTTGATAGAGCTTCTGATTCAAATTAACAATCGGATGGAGACCTTTCCACGTCATACTTTGCGCCCAAGCCAGCATGGTTGCCCCATTCACTAGCTTGGCACCATTCCAATGCTGTTCTAAAATGCCCCAACATCGCTCAATGGGATTGTACTTGCTATGGTAAGGCGGATAGTACAGCAAGTGGATCGGTTTATCAATGCGGTCTACAAACTCCACCATGCGTTTGAGAAATTGAGTCCGCACACCGTTACTTTCAGGTCCGTTATCAACTTTGAACTGAATCTGTTGAGTCGTCTGCTGTTGAGCCAGCGTTAGGCTGTCCCACCACTGCTCAATTGTGTCCACAATGAAATCACTGGTTTTGTAGGAACTCCCAAAACTAATGTGCAATGCTCCACTATCTTGGTCAACAATGCCACAGGGAATGTACTTCTCTTTGCACCCTAGATCATGGTCATTGGCTTGGTTATCTCCTCTTGTTTTGCCTCCTCGAGCATAATCTCCAATGTTCACAGTGGCTTTGCAATCGAGACTCAATCGTTTGATGTTGCCATCCTTTGCTTGGGCATCATGGTCATGAATATTGTCGAAAATCAGGTCTGTTTCCGGGAGTTTTTTTGGGGTTTGGCTTTAACCACTTTCCTGAGTCGGTAGCCCATTCGATTGAGGACTTCTGCCATCGTACTGGGAGACGGTAGCTGCTCGGTTGCAAACCCCTGTTGCCTCAACTGCCGGATCGCTGCGGCAGCCGTTAAGCGGGTGTAGGCAATCGTGCTGGTAAACGTTGGGTCTTGTTGCGCATGGGCTTCGGCTAATTGTTGGAGGGCTTGAGCCGCTTCTGGGTAACGTTCCTCCCATCGCTTTGCCCCGCTAAAGCTGGACTGCGCCCCAACACAGGTAATGCCCGTTCGCTGTTCGGCTAATCCGAGTTCGACCGTTGCTCGGCTCCATCCGAAGACCGATTCACTCAATCGGGCACTCCCATTGCAGTATTTTAGACACATCTCAGCTTGAAAACTGCGTCGCTTGGCTCCACTCAGCTTTGAGGCAGCTAGTCGTAGATCTGCAATTTGACTATTGCTTAATTGTTCTGGGTCACAGACTACAACCAACACAGCTTTATCTCCTTCTACTGGCTCATAAGAATCTACTACGCTAGTCAGTCAAACGGTAGTTTCTTTCTCAGAAATCTCCTTAGTAATCTAAGGGGCTTATCAATTCATGTTGCGATCCCCCTAAATCTCCCTACGACGGTAACTGATTAAGGAAGGTGAGAGGGACTCTGAAGGATTTTAACCCACGCTCTAGGGGAAGCGAGTAGCTGCAAGTGTTTTAGCCTGATGACCATCCATTACAAACAGTCTCTTAAATCCCTCACTCAATACTACCGTTTACACAAGTTAGCTCTGCTATCGTTGGAGGCTTTTCAATCTTCTGAGTCTCCCATCCTGGGGAACTTTGAGTTTCAATTGCCTCAAAGAAGCCAGAAAATGAAATCAGATTTCATTGCAAAATTCCCTACTGGTGGAGAGTTCAGGGTAAGAGCAAATGTAAACACAGTCGTTGCCAAGCAAAGCAATGCCATCGTTTTAACCTAATCTTCGTGGTTGGATACCATTTCACTACTGTGTAGCAATATAATAATAAGCGTAGATTTATCAAGTTTGTGGAATGCCCTTATGCCTAAAAAGCCGCCTAAAAAGCCCGTTGCCGTTCAAGAGAGAACGGAGAAAGGTGGCATTTCCAAACTGACTCCTGAAGCGTTAAGCTTAATGGCAGACTTCTTCAAAGTTTTATCGGAAGTCAGTCGGCTTCAGATTGTGTGCTCCCTCAAGGCAGGCGACAAAAACGTTACTGAGATCATTGAAGAAACGGGATTAGGTCAAGCAAATGTTTCCAAACATTTGAAGATGCTTACCCAAGCAGGAGTAGTAGCGCGGGAACAACGGGGAGTATGTGTTTACTACCGCATTGCCAATCCTTTTCTGTTTGAGCTATGCGATTTAGTTTGTGATGCCCTCACAATACAGGCAGAGCAACACAGCCAACAATTACAACAGTTATCTCAACTGCGGCAAAGTCGTTAGAGACCTCATCAAGGGTTTTCGTTTATTAAGCGGGCAGATCAACAGTCTACCCGCTTATTGCTGCGCTCAGCAAAGTTATTCAGGACAGGATGCAACGATAGCTCCTCGGCTGAGGGTGCACACCCTGAACTTCCTCATCCTAACGACTGCCATCAAAACGCTTCCATCCCAGATCCAACTTCTTAAAGTTTAGTTGATAAATTGGATTACCATATAGTAATATAGTGAGAAGACAAGGTTTACTCGTGTCCAAAGCAAATAGGCTTTGAATCATCAATTCAAAGCTCTCTCGGCTCTGTGACTCTATTCTCAATTCTGGTGATTGCATTCAATTCTGTTTAGATTTAACAACATCTAGAACCTTTGCTCCAGCCTCTTTTTCTGTATCCTTTTCTAGGAGGTAAAGATTATGCTATTTCGTCAGTTGTTTGATCGAGATAGTTGGACATACACCTATCTCATTGCCGACCTCAACACCCAAGAAGCAGTCCTAGTTGACCCCGTTATAGAACAGTCTGATCGGGATTATAAGCTGCTCAACGAGTTGGGTTTAAAGTTGAAATACTGCTTGGAAACTCACGTTCATGCTGATCACATTACTGGAACTGGAAAACTGCGTGAGTTGACCGGCTGCGAAGGAATTGTGCCAGAGAATGCTCAGGTTGCTTGCGCCAATCGTTGGATCAAGCATGGAGAAGTTTTGAAGGTAGGCGAGATTGAAATTCAGGCAATCGCCACCTTGGGACATACAGACAGCCACATGGCCTATCTGGTCAACGGTGACAGAGCTCTCACAGGCGATGCATTGTTCATTCGCGGCTGTGGACGCACCGATTTTCAAAGTGGTGATGCAGGAACGTTATATGATTCTGTGACGCAGAACTTATTTACACTATCGGATGAAACCCTAGTGTATCCCGCTCATGACTACCGAGGCCATTCTGTTTCCACAATTGCAGAAGAAAAGCAATGGAATCCTCGCTTCGTTGGGCGTACACGAAATCAATTCATTGAGTTTATGGGCAGTCTAAACTTGCCTGATCCTAAAAAGATGATGGAAGCAGTGCCAGCAAACGAACAATGTGGCAATGTTGTGGGTGGCAATAAGATAAACTAGATTTCTGCGATCATCTAGCGAAAGACAGCACTTTCAAGACTACAAATTTAGAACAGATTGGAGAGTACGATATTTATCATGAGTGAGAAAAAGATTCAGAATCAGCTTGAAACCATTAATGCACATATACTAAAACAACTTTGGAATGAACAAGCTGTCACATTAGTTGATGTTCGTGAGCCGGCTGAACATGCAGCCGAAAAAATTCCAGGTTCGATGCTGATTCCCTTATCCAGCTTTGATCCAGCAAAAGTAGCTCATGATCCCAGTAAGCTGACTGTACTGTACTGTCGCAGCGGCAATCGATCGGCTCAGGCAGCTCAAAAATTGCTTACTGCTGGTGTAAACAAAGTGGCTCACTTAGAAGGTGGATTATCTGCTTGGGTACAAATGGGCTACCCGACCCAAATTGACAAAAAAGCGCCGATGAGTCTGATGCGCCAAGTGCAAATTGCAGCAGGTTCGCTTGTTGTCATTGGAACCGCATTAGGTGCATTGGTCTCCCCTTGGTTTTTAGTTTTGAGTGGGTTTGTTGGCTCTGGACTCATATTTGCAGGAATTACCGATACTTGCGCACTAGGAATGCTGCTTGCCAAAATGCCTTGGAATCAAAGAGTCTCAGATACAGTTCAGTAATCAGAATGTTGAAGAGTCTCTAAAAATTTGCCCATCAGAACCATTGAGGAAGATACGTTGATGCTAGCAACTATGGTTGGGCATTTACTTGCAATTTGTATCGGCATCAGTCTAGGGCTTATTGGCGGTGGTGGATCAATTCTTGCTGCCCCGGTTCTGATTTACGTCATGTCTGTTCCTGCCAAAGCAGCTTTTGCCATGACATTAGCGATTGTCGGATTTGTCAGCTTGATTGGGGCAATCCCTCACTGGCGACAAGGGAACGTCAATCTAGGAATTGCAGCACTCTTTTCACCTGCTGCAATGTTAGGCGCGTATTTGGGAGCACGTTTTGCAGCGCTCCCGTTCATTACTTCCACGCTTCAATTAGTCACCTTTGGTGTGATGATGCTGATTGCGTCGATTAGCATGATTCGCAAAGGTGCTGGCAAATTTAAAGCTGAACGCGATGCCGACCCTCCCTACCATCCCTCCATTCCCAAGAGGTTACTCATTCCCCTAGAAGGGTTGGGGGTTGGTGCACTCACTGGATTTGTCGGCATTGGAGGTGGATTTCTAGTCATCCCGGCACTCGTGTTACTAGGCGGCATCTCAATGAAGGAAGCAGTGGGCACTTCTCTGATTATCTTGGCGCTGAAATCGGTAGCTGGGTTTGCCGGATATGTGGGGCATGTCACCATTGATGGGAACTTACTCCTTTCTTTTACAATTGCCTCTACTCTTGGCATTCTTGTTGGCACTTACCTCAACCAGTTTGTAACCGCTAAACAGCTTGAGAAAGGCTTTGGATACTTTGTCCTAGCTGTAGCCATTTTTGTGTTGATCAAGCAAGGTAGTTGGTGATTAAACCAGCAACAGAATACCCAACATTGGGATCGGGTTTCGGCTGCGCTCAACCCACTTTTCCCCTTGCGCTCAACCCACTTTTCCCCTTGCGCTCAACCTACTTGGTTTCTGAGTGCTGAGCGCAGTCGAAGCACAGCATAACACTACTTTTGCGCTCAACCTACTTGGTTTCTGAGTGCTGAGCGCAGTCGAAGCACAGCATAACATGAACAAGGATTGCCAAGTTAGTAGGTAGATTGCTGCATGAAGATGAGTGGTTTTTTCCATCTCAGCTTCTCAACTGCTTTATCTAAGGGTGTGCCTGCAACTGAGTTTGTGTAGTTGCTCATTGTCTTAACGGCAATCCCTAAAATAACTTCAAGCACCTGCTGAGCCGAATAGCCTGCCGCAAAAATGCTGCTAATTCAGCTTCTGCTATCTTTCCTCGATTTAAGATTAAAGACCGCGTGAATCGCCGCAATGATTCCAGCTTCGGGTCTTCTAAGTCTGTTCCCTGCCGGAGTGCCTCAGTGTCATTCGGAGCCATGCCTGCAATTTGTGACAGCTTGGTGTGCCAAGGAACACAGTATTCGCATTGATTCTCAAAGTTGGCAGTTTGATAAACCACCTGACGTTCAATCGGCGATAATGACGTAGTATCAAATAACTCCCAAAGATGAACATATCCTTCTAATAAAGCAGGTGATTCTGCCATCACTCTTTCCAAGTTCGGAATCATACCCAGGTTTTTCTTTGCTTGTTCTAAGAACGGCTTAGAGGCTGCGGGCGCGGTTGTTTCAGTGTGAATTTGGAACATTGATATCTTTTTGGGCTGATTTATGTTTCGTTAGCCACAATAAATGACTGCTCGATAAACTGCAAGCAGACACTTTTTAGTCAGGTAGATACTTTTTGGTTACAAATATGGAATTTTCAGCGCCACCCGACTCAGAAATTTCTTCCAACCCCTCTCTCGGCTTAGTTGCAATGTTTGAAGATTGCCTTGGCTGTAAATGGACGATTCACCTACTCGCGCAAATTCGTTGCGGCATCAATCGTCCTAGCACGCTCGTAAAAACCAAAAAGGGATTGACAACAAAGGTGCTGAACGAATGTTTAGCGCGGCTCATTCAATATGGCATCGTTGAAAAAACAACTTATCTAGAACTTCCGCCTCGCGTTGAGTATCATTTGACGCCATTTGGGCAGGAGTTTGTCGAAATACTTGATCGGATGGAAGCTTTACAAGAGCAATTCAAATCAAACAGCGATCCCTCTACCGACAACCTCAAATCACCATTTCGCAAATAACGCCAGTCTTTATTTCGGTTATTTGGGTTGCCAAAAGTTTTCAGATTCAGGTCTACTATCGTATTGCTGAGTTGCGGCTTCAACGTCGGAAATATGTTGATATGCCCATTCTCCTAAAATAGCAAGTGGCTCAGCCAATGACTCTCCTAACGTAGTCAAAGAGTAGTCAACTCTGGGTGGAACGGTTGGGAATACCTCTCGCTGAATAATCCCAAATCGTTCTAAGTTGCGTAGATTTTGCACCAGCATTTTAGGTGATATGGCAATAATTTGCTGCTTCAAGTCGCTGTATCGTTTCGGCCCTTGAGTTAATGCGTAGATGATCAAAATTGTCCACTTACTGGCAATCTTCTCAAGAATTTGATGCCCCTCGCACTGGGTATCGAAGATTCCCATATTGGCAATTCGATCCAAAGCGGGTTGAGGTGGATAGTTAAATTCAGCTTCATTTGGGTTGGGATGACGAACCATGTTGACTTACCAAATCGTAACTCATGCACTTTTCCGTAAATCCTTTCAAGTGCCGACCTGTACATGTTACTCACTATAACAGTAAGCACTTGGGTTCGGAGTGCAGGAATTCTATCCCTGCGGGGGTGCAGCCTCCCTACGCCGGACTCACTTTTGCCTACTGCTAGAAGATACGGTTTTGGTTGATAGTTTTGGTTATAGTTTTGGTTATTTAACAACGATGAAAGCAATCATAATTGAGCAGTTTGGTCAACCTAACGTTTTTCAGTTTGTAGACAGACCTGTTCCTCAAATCCTGCCGGATCATATTCTGATTCGAGTGGCAGCAACTAGCATCAACCCTGTAGATATTAAAATCCGTGAAGGTGTAATCGCTGATATTGCTCCTAGTTTTCCAGCTATTTTACACGGCGATGTTGCAGGTGTAGTTGAAGCCGTTGGAGAGGGTGTTAGCAGATTTAAAGTCGGTGATCAAGTCTATGGTTGCGCGGGAGGTGTCAAAGGCACGGGAGGAGCCTTGGCTGAGTACATACTTGCAGATGCTCACTTAATTGCCCACAAGCCCCAAGCTCTAACGATGAGAGAAGCTGCTGCACTCCCCCTTGTATCCATTACAGCTTGGGAAGGTTTGATCGATCGCGCCAGAGTTCGTCCAGAGCACAAGGTTCTGATTTATGGCAGTACGGGAGGTGTAGGGCAGATTGGCGTGCAATTAGCAAAGTGGGCTGGGGCAACGGTGTACGCTTTAGTATCGAGTCAGGAGAAGGCAGCGGTTGCTTGTGGGCTGGGGGCTGATGTTACAATCAACTACCGTCAAACTCCTGTTGCAGAATTCGTTGCCGAACATACTAACGGTGAAGGCTTTGATATCGTATTTGATACGGTTGGCAACGATAATCTCCAAAATGCTTTTCAAGCAGCAACGCTCAACGGGACAGTTGTATCGCTCGTTTCCCTATCCCAGCAAGACCTCACCTTACTCCACGCCAAAGGACTAACCCTGCATTTGGTCTACATGCTGCTACCAATGCTGTCCGGTTTGAATCGTGCCTATCATGCCGAGATTCTTGCAAATATTGCGCGTCTGGTTGATCAAGATCAGGTACGCCCGCTACTCGATCCAAGGTCTTTCACCTTCGCGGAGGTGGCTGCTGCCCACGCCTATGCTGGATCAGGCGCTGCTGTGGGGAAAGTCGTTTTGGAACAGTTTTTGGGTGATTGCCGATCATTACAGTAGAAATAACCAAATTCCTTGCCTCTAGTGCCACTTTTCCGCACTCTCACCAGAATTCCGGTGAAGAGTCGATGCAGCTAGGGGCTGTCAATTCCAGCTAAAGCCCTGACATGGTTTGTAGTGTCAAGAAGCCCTCAGGATACAGTGAGCGAGGACAGCAGGAGGCTAGGTTTTGGGTGTTCAGGTTGCGTGTCAGCAGGGGCGATCGGTCGAGTCCAGTCAGACGAGTTAGTCAGGGCGATCGGTGCACTTCTCAGCTAACCATGCTGTTACAGCGGATTGTTGGGTTCCTGCTCGTGGAGTGGCAAAGCCTGTTTGCCACCGCACAACTTCACCGTTATGCTTAATCGTAATTGTAATGCCCACGAATTGGAACCGTTGGAGATAGGAGAAAATTGACATGGGATTTAAGTACATTGATGCTCTAGCAACACCTGAGAATTTAGAGGAATTGCTGAAAATTACAGATATGGTTGCTGGAGTCGGACTGGAAACATCTAATGTTTTCGATATCGAAGACATTTTGCGAGACAGCCCACTCATGCAAAATGTCTAGTAGAAGTTTGTAAAGATGCTGCTTCGGTTAAAATCCTAGAAGAGCGCTACCTTGGGGAAGAATTCAACCTGGAAAGGATGATCAAAATGCCTCCCCATTCGTTGGGCTGGACTTATGCCAAAGTTCTTAGCGCATTAAAGTATGATCCTCAGTTTTATCGTATTCGTGACATTCAATCGGATGTTGACTATATCACCTACCGAATTCGTAAAACGCATGATTTACATCATATTTTGACAGGGTTTAGCTTCGATGACTATAGTGAGTTGGGCGTTATTTCTATCACTGTTGGTCAAATTGGCTATCCAGCATTCATTCTCATTGACCTACTAGGATCTTTGTTGGCTTACCTAACGGACGATAAAAGCCCAGGAATTGACGATCAGCTAGAGTATAACTTTGACATCGTTTCTGCCGGAATTCGGATGGCTAGACAAGCTAAGCCTTTATTTCCTATTAAATGGGAAGAAGGTCTAGAGCGTTCCTTAGACGACTGGCGAAGTGAACTAAACATTCAGCCTGTTACTACTGGTTTATGGAGTTGGTACACTCGCCCAGTTCTACAAGAGGCTATTCGTGCATAACAAGTCCAGTGCAGCGGACTCTCGAACGCTGCTGACGCTGAGTTCCAGGTTGTTAGCAACCGTTGAACAGCAGCGTTAGCCTGCAACTTGCAAGTAGAGAGAGCCTGGGAAATCAACGGTTAAAGGTTAAAGAAGGAGCGTCGTTTTTCATCTAGGCTTGGCGATCGCTCCTCAGAAAAGACATTTCCCTACAAAGAAGACACATCCCACCCAAGCGCCAGTTGTCCCGACAGCTTGCGCTGAGCTTCCTCTCGCAATGGGTGATAACGCGCTCCCTGCACGTCACGGAACAATTTCTCCAGACCGACTTTGCGATAGATCGCACTTCCCCCTGCAACTTCCATCGCTAAATCCGCAACATTGAGTACCGCTTTGGCAACTAGGGTTCGTCCTGTCATGATTTGATTGGTAGTCTCAAAGCTAGGGTGACTCACTTCGGCAGTCGAAATCATGTGCTGGAGTGCCAACTTTGCCGCCATCAATTCATTATCTAAACCGCCTACCAGATAGCAAAGATGCTCATCTGTGCGACGTTTTGCTGCCAGTTGAACAGCGCGATCGCGGGCTGCTTCTGCAACTCCAACGTAAACCGAATAAATCAACGGGATCGCCACCATCGAGATTAGGTGAAAAATGAAATGCCACTTTCCTTGTTCTCGTCGTAATGCAATAGCCGCATCCGGCACAAAAACATCAGATAGCACAACATCATGAGAACCCGTTCCGCGCATTCCCATCGCTTGCCAGGTGGATTCGATCGCAATACCCTCGGCAGTCATGGGAACCGCAAAATGCAAGACCGTAGACCCGATTTCTGGGTCTTCATAAACAGCGCTTGTCATCAACAGATTGGCGATCGGCGCACCACTAGCAAACCCTTTGCGAGCGGTGATCAAAAATCCACCCTCCACCTTGATCGCCGTGCCAGCACTTTGCAACCAATCTGAACCGCCGCTGCTGAGCATGATGAGCTGCTCCGCTGCCACTCGTTTGAGTAATCCATCGACGGGAGCGTTTTGATTGTGCCAGCGCCAAGTCGGAATCATCACCTGATGCGTATGCATCGAAAATACCAGTGCCGTTGAACTGGAATAGCGTCCTAAAATCCGCAAAACGGTACAAACATCGCGGTAGCTAGCTCCACCACCGCCCAGTTCGATCGGGACACCTGCTGCCACCAGCCCAGATGCTTTCAACCTGGCAATATTATCCGTAACAAATAGGTCACTCTCATCGGCTTCGATTTCTCTTGCAGCGAACTGGTTTCCTAGAGATTCCGCGAGGGAGAGCCAGTCGATTCTTGTGGGTTGAATCGTCGGTGCAGTTTGTTGTTCTAACATTTGTTCTGACATTGAATCCTCTCCGTTAAATCTTGTGATGCTTCCAGTTTGATTTGCCCGATCCAGTGTTACAAGTTCAATATCTGAACCTGATTTGTAACTCCCCGGCTGCGCTATGAGAAAGGGATATGGGCAATTTTGTCCAGTAGCAAAGGCTGCTGAAGTGATTGGCGATCGCTGGAGCCTACTCGTGCTCAGAGAAATGCTGTATGGCAATCGCTACTTTAATGACATCAGCCGAGGGGTGCCGTTAATGTCTCGTGCCCTTCTCGCTCAACGACTTAAAGAACTTGAGAAGCTGGGTGTTGTCGTCAGTCGTGAAAAAGAGACAGGACAGGGGCACGAGTATCTTCTAACACCAGCAGGAGAAGCCCTGCGTCCCCTGATTGAGGCGATGGGGGTTTGGGCACAACAATGGGGGAGTGAGCAAATTGCTCCAGAAGACCTGGATGATGCATTGTTAATGTGGGGCATGAGGCGACGGGTCAATCTTGAAGCTGTACCTGCACAGAAGATAGTGCTTCAGTTTGACTTTCGAGGGCTAACCAAAGGGTCTAAATCTCAGCGTAGTTGGTGGCTGGTGATCGAAAATGGAGAGGTTGATGTCTGTCAAAAAGATCCAGGCTTTGAAGTAAATGTTTTAATATCGGCTGATCTTAATGTGTTCACTCATGTCTGGATGGGATATACCCATTTGAATGCTGCCCTCAAGCAAGGCGTAGTCTGTTTTGAAGGCAATCGCGATTGGGTACGTCAAGTTGCAACCTGGCTATATCTCAATGGTGAATGGCGTTATGGTATGGGACTTGATCACTCCGCAGCGCAGCTAATGCAGGCTAACAAGTGCGTTGCAGCAGAATGTAAAGAAGTTTCTGGTGTTTAGTTCAAGCTCACTTGCATCCGCTCACTTTAGCCGTTACATAGATTTACTGACAGTTGAGGTAGCCCCGAATGAGAGTCAGAATATTGAGTGCTATTCAACCACCAATTAAAAACCCGGCAACCTCCACTTAGGATCACCGGGTCTACTGGTCTTTGTGATTGTCCCAACTCCAGAGATTTAGGAAGTCCCCCACGAAGCAAGTGGAACAGTGGGGGAAGCTCGATTCACTTCGGAGCACTGGCAAACTGATACCATTTTGGATTTTGGATTTGCGTTCGCGCAGCGTTGCGCTAGCAACTTTCGGATTTTGGCAGCTTTGCACAGCAATGGTTTCAGTCTGCGAACTGCCGCGTCCTCTGTTGAAATCGGTATGAGCAAACCTGTTGTCATCGGCTCAAGCAACTTGATGGGATGAGTCGCATTAGCTGTTGAGGTTGTCGCGGTAGGATTGGTCAAATCTAGAGTTCAGGGCATTGAGGGTTTCCTGACGCTCTTGGTTGAAGCGGTCGTTCAGCGAGTTGAGATTTTCCCGGTAGGACTCATCAAATCTGGAATTCAAAGCATTTAAGGTTTCCTGACGCTCTTGCTCGAAGCGAGGATTCAGCGCATTGAGGGTTTCTTGACGCTCTTGCTTAAATCGTTGGTTCAATGAGTTCAGGTTGTCCCGGTACGATTTGTCAAACCGCTCGTTGAGGGCATTGAGGGTTTCTTGACGCTCTTCGTCAAACCGTTGGTTGAGAGAGTTGAGGTTTTCCCGGTAGGACTCCTCGAAGCGAGAGTTGAGCGCCAGGGTCGGAGAGGCAACGGTAGCGAGAGCTAGAACAGAGAGGGAGGCAAGAATGAGGCGTTTCATAATCGTGGCTCCTTGAAATCAGTGAAGGGATTCGTTTCCTTGCTTGATTACTAGAATGCCGCCTGTCCCTGAATCTATTCTGACTGAAAGCTGAGTGAAGCTTAATGGTTGGCTGAGAAAGCTGAGAGGCTCAAGCGATGCTAGGGGCTGTGATCCACTCCAGCGAGAACCCCGACGATGGCAGAGCAACAGCCCCTAGTGGTTAGTCAATAAAAGGATGACGGATAAAAAGAGCTAAGATGATCAGTTGCTCAAAACGTTGATTGATTGTGATGATGGTCAGGCAGAGAAACTGATTGTGATTCAAGATAATCTCAATACCCATTCGCCCGCATCACTCTACAAAGCGTTTGAACTACAAGAAGCACAGCGAATCTTGAGTCGGTTGGAATTTTGTCATCCGCCCAAGCATGGGAGTTGGTTGAATATGGCAGAAATCGAATTGAGTAGACTTAATTGGAAATAGTGTAGTCTAGAGTTCAAGCCCTTCTTCTTGCTGCCAACCCTGCCGTGTACACAGATCTTGCATTGGAAGTTAAAACCCTGCTTGATCCCCCTAAATCCCCCTTAAAAAGGGGGACTTCAAGCCAGTTGTGGGTCGGTTCCCCCCTTTTGTAAGGGGGGTTAGGGGG
>JAAUQT010000160.1 GCA_012033495.1 Cyanobacteria bacterium RM1_2_2
TTTCCAGCACGGAGGGTTCCTGCCAGCGTCCGGTGACACAACCGCGATGGACGATTTGGTCAATTGGCGTGGGTTCAACTCCAATCACGCTTTGCCCCGCCTGATAAACCTCCACCATTTGTTGAGCGCAAGAAGCTTCCATATTTGAGAGGTAAACATGATCGCCTAGCAGCAGCAAAAACGCCTCATCGTTGACCCAATCCTTCGCACAAAAAACCGCATGACCAAAGCCTTCCTGCGTCTCTTGAGTCAGCAGCGTCACCCGTTCGCCAATCGCTTGCAGGGCGTTAATCGCTTCGGTGTATTTGGGCGCTAGTTTTTCCAAATAGGTTCCCTGCGGCATTGTCTTGAAAAACGACTCAAAATCGGAGGCATCATCTGGCTGCACGACGATTCCAACTGACTCAATGCCCGCACTCAGCGCTTCTTCCACAATCGCCAAAATAATCGGCTTTGCTTGCCCTTGCCGATCGATGATGGGAAACAATGCTTTTTTAACCGCTTTCGTAGCCGGAAACAGACGGGTTCCGTATCCCGCTGCCGGAATCACCGCTTTGCGAATCTTTGGTGTCGAGTGCATAAGTTTAGTTCAGCAAATGAATACATAGACGACAGGAAGGCAAAACCGCTTCCTCAATCAACCTACTACGTCTAAGGGACAAGAGACTATGACACCTGAAAACATCTCCGAAATCACGGCAATGGAACTGTCTGAAATGACTGAATCGGCTGCAATTGAACTCTCCGAGGACGATCTAGATAACGTTTCTGGAGGGCTAGGAATCAGCTTTGGTGATGTCAACAGTTTCGCCCAAAAATCTGGCAACTTCTTCTCTCAGAAGAACCTGTCGGTGGGTCAGATGACGTTTGCCGGCCCGAACGGTAGTGGCACCATCTCGCAGGTAGATTTTCAGCAGATTGACAGCGGCGCTTTCCAGGATATTGCCATCGGCTAAGTAAGACGGCTCAGGCAGGGGTAAGACGTTGCCTCTGCTTGGGTTGAGCAATTTGATTAGGTCAGGGTGCATCTATTTTGAATCTGCATTGAATCTGCAAACGTCTACTGAATTCACTTCAAGGAAAAGCAAATGTCTACCAAGATGAATGCTGATGATCAGAATTCAGACATTCAACCTGTCGAACTTTCTCCCCAAGAGCTAGATCAGGTTTCTGGCGGGATTGACCTCTACTTTTCGACGACAATGTTTGAGCAAATTGATCAATTTTCGGCCCAGTCTGTTAGTTCAGGTGATGGCTGCAGCGCATCTTCTGTAACTCAATCATCCCGCACATCGTTCTCATCTTTTCAGTTTTTTGGTTCAGGTTTTGAGTCTGTAAATGATGCACTCAGCTTTCTGAAAGGCATTTCTAGATTATTTGGTCGGTAATTCTCAACTGAGTATTTAAACTATGACAGAAGTTCTCCTAAAGGAACTCAACAACCCCGATATTGACTGGATGCTGGCGGTAGGGCAGCACCAAACACTTGATCCAAATACGGTTTTGATTCGCCCCGGGCAGCGCTCCGATACGCTCTATATTTTGCTGGAAGGTGGTTTAACAGCAGCATTGGCTCAGACGAACGGCTGGCAGGAAATTACGCGGCTGTCGAGTGGAGAAATGATAGGCGCAGTTCCCGGACTGGATGCTTACGGTCGCTCAGCCTGTGTGAGTACGCTAACACAATGCTTGGTGTTGGTGATTCCGCAAGCGCAGTTGACAGAGAAGTTGCAGCAGGATCTGAGTTTTGCCGCCCATTTGCATCGAGCTAGCGCCGTTTTGCTGTTGCATCAGTTGGCGCGGTTAGTTGACCAGCTTGGGGTGAATGCCGCGATACTCAACCAACCGCAGCTTCGAGAAGGGCTAACTGTGTTTGCCGAATTACAAGATAGTGACCTCGATTGGTTGATTGCCGCCGGACAAGTGCAGCACATTACGGCGAATACAGTCTTGGTTCACAGCGGCCGACCCGTGGATGCGTTGCACATTTTGCTGGATGGAGCCTTAAGCCTCAGCACGGCAGAAGTTGAGCAGCATCAGTTAGCCAATGCTTTTTCGTTCCAATCTAATCGCCCCTCCGAGCAGGAATTTGCTCGACTCTCGCGGGGTGAAATTGTCGGAGAAACGCTGTTTGTAGAATCGCCCCTGTCAACCATCACGGTGCGGGCGTTGCGCGATTCACAAATTTTGTCGATTCCCCGCTGGCGGTTGGCGGCGAAGTTACTGCACGATGTTGGCTTTGCGTCTCGGTTTTATCGCGTTTTGTCGATGCTGTTGGCAAACAAATATCAGGCAATTGTGCGGCAGTTGGGGCAGAGTAATCAGAACGCCAATCAGACCACGAACGACTTCACGAGAGACAGCCAGTTTTTAACGCAGGTGGGATTGGCAGAAGCAAGATTTGAGTGGATGCTGAAGCGAATTCAAACGCATACAGGGAGAAAAATTCAGTGGTAGCGAATAAAGTTCAACCAGATCAAAAACCAGAGCAGCCGCAAAGCTATCAGCAAACTCACCAAAAACAGCAGCAAAAACAGCAGCAGCAAAAACTGTACCGGAAAGAGGCGATGGAGCAGTCTGCTTCTCCAGAACGGCTCGACCAATTGGTGGAGGTGGTTAGCCCGAAGCGGTGGCTGTCGTTGGCGGCGTTGGGCGCTTTGGTAGCAGCAGGCTTGACGTGGAGTATATTCGGACGCATTCCAATTACCGTTAAGGGACAGGGTGTGTTAGTGTATCCTAGCCAAGTGGTGAATCTGCAAGCGTCGAGTTCGGGAAGACTGTTAAAACTCAAAGTTGAGGTGGGTGAAGAAGTCCAGAAAGGGCAGGTTTTAGCAGTGATCGATCAGTCGGAACTGCAAAAAGAACTTCAGCTATCCCGCGATAAATTGGCACAGCTACAGGCGCAAGATCAGGCGGCAGCAGCGGCACAGGCCCAGCGGGGAACGCTCGATCAGGCTACTACCGCTCAACAGCGAGCCGCTTTACAACAGAGCCTCCAAACGGTGCAGGCGCTCACTCCGGTATTGCGGGAAAAAGGTTTAGATTCGATTCAGCGCGATCGGCAAGCCCTCGAACAACGGCTGCAAACTCAACGCGATCTGTTGCCCACATTCGAGCAACGATGGAAAGTACGGCAGGAATTAGCGGCGGAGGGTGCAATGTCGCAGGATACGGTTTTGCAAGCGCAGCAGGAATACCTGAATGCAAAGGCAGAAATTAATCAGATTGAATCGCAGTTGAAACAACTTGATGTCAAAGAAGCAGACGCCCAGCGAGAATATTTAAGTAATCTAAATCAGATTAACGAACTGCAAGCAAAACTCAAGGAATTGGATAGCCGCACAGCGACTCAGCGAGAACAGGATTTGACTGCCGCCACGAATCGCAAAAACGAAATTCAGGAAACGCAGCGGAAGATCATTCAGCTAGAGCTTCAGCTACAGCGCAGTAGTCAAATTGTCAGCAATGCGGAAGGACGGATTCTAGAACTGGCTGCCAAACCCGGAGAGCGGCTAGAACCCGGTCAGACAATCGGCACGATCTCGACGGCGGCTTCTGATCAGTTGGTTAGCGTCATTTTTCTGCCAGTGAGTGAAGGTAAGAAAAATTAAACCGAATATGTCAGTCCAAACAACACCAACGATTGTTAAACAGCGAAGAGTATGGCGGTATTGTCGGAGAAGTGATCGAAGTGTCTGAGTTTCCGGTTACGCAGGCAGGAGCGGCTAGTTTGGTCGGCAATCCCGATATTTTGCCTACCCTCTTGGATGAAGGGGCACACATTGCCGTGAAAGCCAATTTAGAGTCTGGTGAAAAATTGGGTGAATACCGTTGGTCATCTTCGCAAGGGCCGAGCCAGAAAATCACAAATGGCATGACGACATCAGTGCGGATCAAAATCGAAGAACGAGCGCCTATCTCTTATGTGCTGCCGATTTTCAAGTCATGGACAGGGTTGGACTAAGATGCAACAACTGCGACAGGGGTTTCAAAATATCTCTCAGCGTTGGGTCAGACGCGCCAAGATTCGCCGCACCCCAACAATTCTGCAAATGGAAGCCGTAGAATGTGGTGCAGCCTCGCTCGGCATGATTTTGGGCTATCACAAACGGATTGCATCACTGGCAGAATTGCGGCAGGCGTGCGGCATTTCCCGCGATGGCAGCAAAGCGTCTAACTTGATCAATGCGGCTCGCAAATACGGCTTACAGGCAAAAGGTTTAAAGGTCGATCTGGCAGGTTTAGAACAGTTTGCTTGCCCATATATTGTGTTCTGGAATTTCAATCACTTTTTGGTTGTCGAAGGTTTTCATCGCGGGCGGGTTTACCTCAACGATCCGGCAACCGGCCCGCGCAGCGTATCGTTAGCAGAATTTAGCGAATCCTTTACCGGCGTGGTACTCACCTCTGAGCCAGGAGCAGACTTTCAGCCTGGTGGACAAAAGCCCAGCCTATATTTAGCCTTGCGGCAACGGTTGCAAGGATCGATTACGTCACTGGTTTTCTGCGTCCTAGTTGGGTTTCTGCTCGTTCTACCTGGATTAGCAATGCCGGCTTTTTCACAAGTTTTTGTCGATCAAATTTTGATTCAAGGTCGAGAAGATTGGCTGCGTCCGCTCATCTTCGCCATGTTATTCACAGCGCTGTTAACGGGACTGTTAACTCGGCTGCAACTACAAATTCTGCGTCGGCTTAAAATCAAGTTGGCAATGAAAATGTCGAGTCAGTTTCTCTGGCACATTCTTTGCCTTCCAGTTAGCTTTTACGACCAGCGATTTGCAGGCGAAATTAGCGGACGGATTCAATTAAACGATCGCTTGGCGGGTTTATTATCAGGTCAGTTAGCTACAACCGTTATTTCTTGTGTCATGGTCGTTTTCTATGGCATGGTCATGTGGCAGTATGATTACGTTCTCACGCTGATCGGGATATCATTCATTATCGTGAATCTGTTGGCGTTAAAGTGGGTGGCACGTCAGCGGGTCGATACCAGCACTCGTTTGATGCAGGAGCAAGGCAAAGTCAGCGGTGTGGCGATCGCCGGACTACAAAGCATGGAAACCCTGAAGGCATCGGGCTTAGAGTCAGAATTTTTTACCCGCTGGGCAGGCTACTACGCCAAAGCGCTCAATGCCCGTCAGGATATGGAAAGCCTGAATCAACGGTTAGGCGCGTTGCCTGCTTTTTTAACCGGACTCAGTTCGATGCTGTTGCTGGTGGTGGGTGGGTTTCGCGTTATGGATGGGGCGCTGAGCATCGGGATGCTGGTGGCGTTTCAGTCGTTGATTCAGCAGTTCATTCAGCCTGTGAATCAGCTAATCTGTTTGGGTAGCGAGTTTCAAGAGCTAGAAGGCACGCTGAATCGACTGGATGACGTGTTGCAAAATCCAATCGATCCGCTGTTGCAGCAACAGACTTCGACGGCTCAAAGTTTTGCTCAGCCAAAGTTGCAGGGCTATCTAGAACTCAAAAATCTGACGTTTGGCTACAACCGCACCGCACCGCCGCTGATTGATCACCTGAACCTATCGCTCAAACCTGGACAGCGTGTGGCGTTGGTGGGCGGCAGCGGATCGGGAAAATCCACTGTCGCAAAGCTGGTCAGCGGGCTGTATGAGCCGTGGTCAGGCGAAATTTGCTTCGACCATCAGCCGCGCCATCAAATTCCCCGTCCGGTGTTGGTGAACTCGATCGCCATGATCGAACAGGAAGTGCTGCTGTTTGCCGGAAGCGTCCGCGACAATCTCACCCTCTGGGACACGACAATTCCCGACAGCAACCTGATTCAAGCTTGCCGCGATGCTGCCATTCATGAGGTGATTCTTTCGCTGCCGGGTGGCTACAGTGCAGATCTGCAAGAAGGCGCGTCCAATCTAAGCGGTGGACAGCGGCAACGTTTAGAAATCGCCCGATCGCTGGTCAACAATCCCACGATTCTGATCATGGACGAAGCAACCAGTGCGCTCGATTCGGAAACCGAAAGGCTGATGGATTACAACATTCGGCTGCGTGGCTGCACCTGTTTAATTGTGGCGCACCGACTCAGCACCATCCGCGATTGTGACGAAATTATCGTGTTGGAACGCGGCAAAGTTGTGCAGCGCGGCACCCATGACGAATTGCGGCAAGTTGAAGGACATTATTTGCAGTTAATTAAAAGCGAAGGCGACTCCATCGAAGAGGTGTAATCATGCTGGCAGAAGACAAAATTGCAGGCGGATTCAGCCCGTCCCTGCGGCTGAAAGGCAACGATCCGCTGATGCTCGACCCCAAAACGGTATGGCTGGTGCAGTCGGGAGCCCTGGCAGTATTTGCGATTAGCACCGGCAGTTTGAGACGACGGCGCTATTTATTCAGCGTCAAAGCAGGAGAAGCCCTGTTTCCGGCAAACTCGCCCAACTATCAGCTATTGGCGGTGGCCCTCGAACCCGCAGAACTGGCGCAACTTTGCCAAAACCACTTCTGTGATTGGATTACAGAAGCCCCCGAAGCAGCATTAGAACGGCTAGAAGGCTGGGTGCATCGGCTTGGTTCGGCCGTGGCAGGCATGGCTTCCTCGACGTTGCCCACTCCAGTCACCACTTGCGGCATTTTGGGCGCAGGAGAAGTGTTTCAGCCGCCACAAGGAGCCGTCGTTTGGGTACAGGTTTTGCAAGGACAGGCAGAGCTATTGGGCGTGTCGGGGTTGGAACTGACGCTGGAAACAGGCCGAGTGCCGCTGCAAACCCATCTGTGGCTCAAAGCCCTCGATACGGTAGAAGTAGATTTGCGTCCTGTGCGCGAGTTAGCCAATGCCGAGAGGATGTTAGAAGGCATGGAACGCTTGCAAAGCCTGGTGTTTACCGGAATCCAGCAGCTAGAGCAGCAAGAGTTACGGCAGGAATATGAGCGATTTCAGGCCCGCGAACAACTGAATACAGCAGCATTCACCGAAACGTTAACTGATTTAGCTTCGGTGTTTCAGGTACAGCCTAAGCAAAACCGTTCCACAGTTGATTTTAAATCTGTTAACCCAGAAGATTCACTTCTCGTTGCTGCTGGAGCAGTCGGGCATTTTCTGGGGATGACGATTTCTCCCCCGGCTCAGTCGGAAGATTTGCGGCGAATGCGTGATCCGCTCGAAGCCATTGCCCGCGTTTCTCGAATCCGGTTGCGGCGCGTCACCCTGCGCGACAACTGGTGGCAAAAAGACAACGGCCCACTGCTAGCCTACATCGCAGAAAATCACCGTCCGGTCGCGTTACTGCCCCGCTCTGCCACCGCCTACGAAATTATTGATCCAGCGTCTCAAAACTCGTAGACTCTGTAATTCTCAAATTGCTGAAACACTTTCTCCAAATGCATACACTTTCTATCGTCCGCTTCCTGCCCAACTCAAACCCATCGATCTGCTGCGATTCGCCCTACGCGGACATTTAAAAGAGCTTCTCGTCGTTCTGCTGACCGGCATTGCTGCTACGCTACTGGGCATGATTACGCCGCAAGCCACGGCAATTCTGATCGATCAGGCTATCCCAGATGCTGACCGTCAACTGCTGCTGCAAATCGGGGTTGGGCTGTTGATGACTGCCCTCGGAGCCAGCTTGTTTCAACTAACGCAAGGCTTAGCGATTATGCGGCTCGAAGCGGTTGCCGATGTCACTACCCAATCAGCAGTATGGGATCGGCTGCTCAACCTCAAAGCCTCCTTTTTTCGGCAATACCCGATCGGAGATTTGAGCGCTCGCGTTTCAGCAGTTAGCCAGATTCGCCAGAAGCTCAGCAGCACCTTACTGAAAAGCCTCTTTTCTAGCGTATTTTCGCTGCTCAATTTAGGCTTATTGTTCTACTATAGTCTGCCGCTCGCGTTGATTGCGACTTTGGTGGCGCTGATCAACATTGCCGTTACGGTGGTATCCGGTATTCTAACTTTAAGAAAAGTGCGCCCCCTACTCGATCGGCAAGGAAAGCTGTTTGGGATGATGGTGCAAATTATCAACGGTGTTTCCAAATTTCGAGTTGCCGGAGCCGAGTCTAGAGCTTTTGCTTACTGGGGCAAAAACTACACCGATCAACTCAAACTAACCCTGAATTCTCAAGGCATCGAGGATAATCTGGCATTAGTGAATCAGTTACTTCCAGCGATTACGCCTGCTGCATTGTTTGGATTCGCAACTTATCTTCTTCAACAGTCACAAGCTAATAACGGCGACTTCTCTACGGGAACATTTCTGGCATTCAATGCAGCATTCGGCACATTTATCGGCGGCGCAACGAGCCTCAGTACCAGCATCATTGACGTGCTAGAAGTTTTACCGATCTGGCAGCGGGCCCAACCCATTCTCAGTGCTATTCCTGAAGTGGATGTGACCAAAGCCGATCCGGGCAGCATTTCGGGGCAGGTAGCGATCGATCATGTCGTTTTTCGCTATCGGGCAGATGGGGCGCTCATCCTCGATGATGTCAGCATTCGAGCGGAACCGGGTGAATTTATTGCGCTGGTTGGGCCATCTGGAAGCGGCAAATCAACGCTGTTTCGCCTGCTGCTCGGATTCGACACCCCCGAATCGGGCACTATTTCTTTCGATGGGCAAGACCTAGCCGGATTAGATGTCAACGCGGTACGTCGTCAGTTGGGCGTGGTGCTGCAAAACAGCCGTCTAATGTCGGCTTCCATTTTTGAAAATATCTCCAGCAGTGCCGTGATCACGATGGATGAAGCGTGGGAAGCTGCCCGATTATCAGGGTTAGCCGACGATGTGGCAGCAATGCCGATGGGAATGCACACCATTGTTAGTGAAGGCGGCACCAATCTTTCCGGCGGACAACGGCAACGGCTTTTGATTGCCCGTGCGCTGGCCCTGCGTCCGCGAATTCTGCTCTTTGACGAGGCCACCAGCGCCCTAGATAACCGAACTCAAGCCATCGTCAGCGCCAGTTTGGATCGGCTGAAAGTAACGCGGATTGTCGTCGCCCATCGCCTCAGCACGATTCGCAATGCTGACCGAATTTATGTGTTGCAAAATGGTCGATTGTTACAGCAGGGCAGTTTTGAGCAGCTTGCCGAGCAAGAAGGACTATTTCAGCATCTAATGAAGCGGCAGCAGTTGTAGTTGAGTAGCCGATCGCCTGTCCTCATTGCCAGCCCTCATCGTTACAATGAAGCCTGTCACCACAGACCATTGGAGGGAACGCATGAGCTTTTATTCACGCAACATTTTTCCCTATCTGCTTGATTGGGCGATGGCGGATGCTAACTTTGCCAAGTATCGTCAGCAGGTGTTAGCAAATGTGACGGGTGATGTGCTTGAAATCGGTTTTGGGACGGGCTTAAATCTCTCCTACTATCCTGACAGCGTTGTTAAACTCGTTGCAGTTGATGCTAATCCGGGCGTTCATCGATTAGCCCAGAAGCGTCTTCAAGCTACTTCTATGACCGTAGACCATCGCGTTCTAAATGGCGAAAATCTACCGATGGCAGATCACTGTTTCGATAGTGTTGTGAGCACCTGGACGCTATGCAGCATCTCGCAAGTTGAACAAGCGCTCAAAGAAATTTATCGGGTGCTGAAACCGGGAGGACGCTTCTTTTTTATTGAACATGGGCTGAGCCGCGAACCAGAGGTGCAGGTTTGGCAAAATCGACTTAATCCGATTCAAAAGGTGATTGGCGATGGATGTCATTTAAATCGCAACATTCGCCAACTGGTTGAAGCCCAATTCGAGACGGTAGATTTGAAGGAGTTCTACGCCGAAAAAGAGCCTAAGTTTATCGGCTATTTGTATCAAGGCACTGCTACCAAAGCCGCCTAAGCGCTCTCCGGCAGATCCCTGGCAGGTTTTGTAGATCAATCACTCATAAAACGGTCATATGTAGACTAAACCCGCCCCAACCCCGGCAAATGAACCATCAGTGATCTCCAACAACGGCACAGAAGCTAGAAATAGGGTAACTTGATCTCAGTTGGTCATAACTTGCTGACTGAGTGATATGCAACCCGTAGCACGTATTTCCTGGATCACGGCTTTGATTCTAGGTTGTCAAGTTTTGTCGCCAACGTTGCCTGTTCTTTCGGCATCTCCTTCGGCAGATCGTTTCCTAGATTCTTCTGCAAAAGAAACAACGCGAACCACAAATCAGTCTTCGGTGCTCCGAGTTGGAATTAAGCCGATCGAGCCGTTTGTATTTGTCACAGATGCCCAACCCTATGGCTACAGTATTGATCTATGGCAAGCGATTGAACCCCATCTAGACCAATCCACCCAGTTTGTTGCCTATGATTCTGTGCCAGAACTGCTCGCTGCCATTCGGGAGGGACAAGTTGATTAGGCACTGCTGCTCTTTCCATCACTGCCGATCGGGAAGCGAATGGATTCAATTTTTCCCATCCCATCTATGAAGCAGGGTTACAGCTTGTAGTGATGCAGCAACAGGGCGCGCCACTGTCCCAACTGATTCGCTATTTGGGTGGACGAGAAGTGATCTGGGCGATTTCGCGGATTGGGCTGTGTAGTTTGATCGTGGGCGGACTGGTCTGGCTGCTGGAACGAGATCACAATCCTCACTTTAAGCATGACTCCATTCGCGGCATCGGGCAGGGAATTTGGTTCGCCATTGTGACGCTGGGAACCTTCGGCTATGGAGACGTAACGCCGGTGCGGTTTGCTGGACGGGTGATTGCAGCGCTGTGGATGGCGGTTAGCTTTTTCATTCTCGCAGACTTCATTTCAGCAATGACGGCTGCCCGTCAGCAAACGCTTACCATTGCCGGAATTCAAGATTTGGCCGGTCAACCTGTTGGCGCAACTCAGGGCACAACTGCCGCCGCTTTCCTGAAAACTCAGCCTGTCGAAGCCAGCGAATTCAGCAACTTTGAACAATCGGTCACGGCACTGCAAGCGGGCGAGATATCCGCAATTTTGTTGGATCGACCTGCGGCAGAATATTTTGTCTCCCGCAACCCCAACTATCAGATGGCAGGCGAGCGGCTGAATTTAGAATATTACGGCATTGCCGTGAGAGAAGAAAATCAAGCGCTGTTGGAAAAAATTAATCGCGCTATTCTCATACTCCAAGAACAAGGCAAGCTGGAATATTTGAACGAAAAGTGGTTTGGGAAACAATAACAACGCGCCGATTCTGCGCCCCCCTGCCTCGCAGGATTCAACCTAACTGCGGTAAGCTGACAAGCGAGTCGCTATTGAAGTAAGCCGCGTGAGCCAACATTCTAGTCAACCATTGCCCGCTTTTGTCCATATTCCAGTGCTGAGTCGGGAAGTGGTCGAAGGATTGGCGATTCAACCGGGAGGGCATTATCTTGATGCAACGGTGGGCGGCGGTGGGCACAGTGCGCTAATTTTGGCGGCTTTTCCAGATGTGCGCCTTACCGCGCTTGATCAAGACTTACACGCTCTGCAAGCGGCTCAGGTAAAGTTGGCAGCCGATGCGGATCGAATCGAATTCCATCACACTAATTTTGCTGAATTTGAGCCAAGCAATCAAACGTTTGACGGAATTTTGGCAGATTTGGGCGTGAGTTCGGCTCAGTTTGATTGGGCTGAACGAGGCTTCAGTTTCCGGCAGCAAGCGCCACTCGATATGCGGATGGATCAAACACAAGACCTGACTGCCGCTGATATTGTCAACACCTGGGACGAAACCGATCTGGCTAATTTAATCTACAAGTATGGCGAAGAAAGACTGTCGCGTAAAATCGCCCGCCGCATTGTCGAGAAACGCCCTTTCCAAACCACCACTGAACTGGCAGAAACCATTTTCTACAGCACGCCGCCTTCCTACCGCTATGGACGAATTCACCCGGCTACCCGCACCTTTCAAGCTCTGCGAATTGTAGTTAACCGTGAGTTAGAAGTCTTAGAAACTTTTTTGCAAACCGCACCTGCTTGGCTAAAGCCAAACGGAAGATTAGTAGTCATTAGTTTTCATAGCCTGGAAGATCGGATCGTGAAACATGCGTTGAAGGAATCGGAGGTCTTAAAAGTAATCACCAAAAAGCCAATTGAACCGACGGAAGCAGAAATTCAAAATAACTCAAGAGCGCGGTCGGCAAAGTTAAGAATTGCTGAACGAATGAATTCTTGAATGAATCCGTGACTGAGATTTTAACCGAACTTCGGATAGTGGATTGCATCAATCCGTAAGCTGTAGGGGCGGATTTCGCAGATCAATGGGCATCTTGCAATCGATTTGACCGCAAAACCCACCCCTACCCACGATCGAATCGAACTGATTGAATTCCCATTCCTTAACAATATTAGACAATTGCAACGC
>JAAUQT010000161.1 GCA_012033495.1 Cyanobacteria bacterium RM1_2_2
GGTTTCTGCTGCTCAACGAGTAATTAGTTTGGAACCAGAGCAGCCCACGTACCGCATTCTGATTGTGGAAGATCATTGGGAAAGTCGGCAGCTATTAGTCGAATTATTACACCCCGTTGGCTTTGAAGTGCAAATTGCCACCAATGGAGAAGAGGGAATTGAGGCTTGGCGAAGTTGGCAGCCTCAGTTGATCTTCATGGATATCCGAATGCCTGTAATGGACGGGTATAGAGCAACTCAACAAATTAGAGCACTGGCTCAAGAACAATCCCCCATTATTATTGCCATTACCAGTAATGCCTTTGAAGAAGATCGAGTTTCCATCTTGTCAATTGGCTGCAATGACTTCATCAGCAAGCCCTTTCAGGAGGAGGTCATTTTTGCTAAGTTAGCTGAACATCTGGGAGCACGGTATATTTATGAAAACAGTGGGAATTCTGTCTTTAAAGATACAATTGCCGCATCTTCAATCAATCAACCAATTGATTCTTTAATAGAAATGCCAAGAGCCTGGATTGTTCAACTTCATCAAGCAGCAATTCAAGGCAGAGACGCACTCATTCTAGAATTGATTAGCGACATACCAACAACTCATACAGAACTTCGTCAAGAATTGGAAACTTTAGCAAAAAGCTTTCAATTTGAAGAGATTATCCACTTAATTTCTACTCATTTTCTTCATTCCTAAAACTTGTCAATATTCAACTCATAAAAGCCATACACTCCTGTGAATTCTCCGCGTCGCCCATTGATTTCCATTCCGTTTCGGCAAGTGCCCTTGCGACTCGTCTTAGTTGTGCCATTTGTTTTGCAACTGACGACTGTGGTGGGTATCACGGGCTGGCTTTCCTTACGCAATGGGCAGCAAGCCGTCAATTCACTGGTTCAACAATTGCGAACGAAGGCAATCAATGAAATCTCCCACTACCTCGAAGATAAGTTAGCAACTCCCCAACAAATTAATCGGCTCAATTTAAAAGCGATCGAACTAAAAATGCTAGATCTCCAGAATTTCGATCAGATTGGGCGATTTTTTGTAGAGCAAATGCAAATCTTTGATGTAGGCTATATCAATTTTGCCAATCCACAAGGGGAGTTTATTGGTGTTGAACGGCTAGAAGACGAAATTCTTTTAATTAATGAAACTCAAAAATCTTCACTCTCTGATATGTGTGTTTACAGTACGGATGAGCAAGGAAATCGCACTAAATTAGAAGAGATAGTGCCTGACCAACCCCCCGTGTATGAAGAAGACTGGTATGACGATGCGGTGAAAGCCAAAAAGCCGCTGTGGAGCGCGATTTATCAATGGCATGACAAACCAGAAGTGTTGTCTATTTCTGCTAGCTATCCCGTTTTTGATCAGAATCAACAGCTTGCCGGAGTCATTGGAGTTGACCTCATCCTTTCAGATATCGATCGGTTTTTGCAACAAGAAGTCAAAATCAGCCCGTCTGCCAAAACATTTATCCTAGAACGGAATGGCTTACTCGTTGCTAGTTCCAGCCCGCTCCCTGCTTTCAAGGTCGTAGAGGGTCAGGCAACTCGCCTACCTGCGGCTGAAAGCGAAGACTCTCTGATTCAAGCCACAACCCTACACCTGATTCAGCAGTTCGGAGATTTACGCAATATTCAGGACAACCAAACGCTCGATTTCAAGCATCAAGGCAACCGAGAACTGATCTCCGTTGTGCCTTGGCAGGATGAGCTAGGGCTAGACTGGCTGATTGTAGTAGCAGTTCCAGAAGCCGACTTTATGGGACAGGTTCACGCCAACACCTATGCGACGATCTTGCTATGTCTACTGGCGCTGGCAGTGGCAATTCTAGTAGGGTTGATGACCGCACGCTGGCTCACCCAACTGATTCGCCAACTAGCTGAAGCAAGCCGTAAGATCGCCGAGGGCAGCCTCAGTCAGCCGATACGGGTCTATGGGATTGATGAATTGGAGCAGCTATCTCAATCTTTTAACGAAATGGCAGCCCAAATCCAGTCCTCATTTGCAGAATTAGAAAATCGTGTGGCCGAACGCACCGCCGAACTTGCCCAAGCAAAAGATGCAGCGGAGATCGCCAACCAAGCAAAAAGTGAATTTTTAGCCCAAGTTAGCCATGAATTGCGTACCCCTCTGAATGCCATTATCGGCTTCGCTCAGATGATGGAAACCGATCCCGCACTTTCTTCAGAACACCAGAACCGGATGACAATCGTACACCGTAATGGCAACCATCTGTTATCCCTCATCAACAACCTTCTAAAAGTCTCCCGGCTCCAAACCAGCGAATACCAAACGCATGATTTAGATCAGGCTTTAGCACAGCGATCCACCACCTTTGAAACGGCTGCACCGTTCGTTAATGCAATCTTTCACTATTGCCTCGTTCAGATGGAACCGGAATGGATTGAACAACTGCATCAAGCGGCGGTAAAGGGGTCAGATGATGACATTCTGCGGCTGATTCATAAAATTCCACCAGACTGTGCTCCTCTGGCAGGTATCCTTAAAAATTGGGTAGATAACTTCCATTTTGATCACATCATTCATTTCATTCAATACAACAAACAATGATCGACAACTTAGCGCAAGCCGTCAAAGCAGATATTTTAATTGTTGATGATACGCCTGATAATCTGCGTGTACTCTCTGCCATGCTGACGAATCGAGGCTATGAAGTTCGCAAGGCTTTAAACGGACAGCGAGCAATCGCCTCAGTGCACTCTGAACCACCCAACCTGATTTTGCTGGACATTAAAATGCCAGAAATGGATGGCTATGAAGTTTGCAAACAGTTGAAAGCCGCGCCTCGAACCTGCGAAGTTCCAATTATCTTCATTAGTGCCCTAGATGACGCGCTGGATAAAGTGAGAGCGTTTGCCGCAGGAGGAGTAGATTATGTTACAAAACCGTTTCAAGAAGCAGAGGTGTTGGCCCGCATTGAACACCAACTTCGCATTCAGCGACTACAGCATCAGTTAGTCGAACAAAATAAAGAACTGTTGCGATCAAATCGTGAGTTAGAACAGTTTGCCTATGTCGTTTCTCACGATTTACAACAGCCGCTTCAAAGCGTGACGGGCTTTGTCAAACTGTTACAGTTGAAGTATGAGCCGATGCTGGATAGAATGGCGCAAGACTATTTGAATCGCATCCATGAAACTGGAAGCCGAATGCAACGGTTAATTCAAGATCTACTCACCTATGCCCAAGTTGATAAGCAGGAACAAGAATTTCAGATGATTGATTGCAATCAAATCTTCGATCAGGTGTTAGACAACTTACAAGAAGCAATCATAACAAAACATGCCACCATAACTCATGATATTCTCCCTGTTGTTCAAGGAAATGAGATTCAGTTAATTCAACTTTTTCAGAATCTTATCGGTAATGGGATCAAATTTGTACCTTTTGACGTTAATCCTAAAATTCACGTCTCCGTAATTCAACAAAAAAACCAGTGGCAAATTGGCATTCAGGACAATGGAATTGGGATAAAAGCAGAGAACTATGAGCAAATCTTTGAAATTTTTCAACGAGTTCACTCTGCTGAAACATATACAGGAACAGGAATTGGATTAGCAACCTGCAAAAAAATTGTGGAACAGCACAAAGGACAAATTTGGGTTACATCACAACTAGGCGAAGGAACAACGTTTTACTTTACCCTACCCGTGGCAAACGCAGATACAGGGCTTGAAAAGCGATAAGTTATTCCCCCATTGCAGCATCAATTATCCCTTCTTACAGCTAAATTCATTTTTCCTATAAAGCTTAAAGTTTGAAATTTATTTAAAACCATACTGAGACTTTTGTGAGTTCTCATACCAATTTAATTCTCATACCAATTTAAACAGGGAACGCGGCAGTTTGCAGGCTGAAACCATTGCTGAGCGAAGCTTCCACCATCCAAAAGTGGCTAGCGCAACGCTGTGCGAACGCAAATCTAAAATCCGAAATGGCATCACAAAACAAATCACACGATAAACTACGGCTCTGATTTGCCATAGTCTTGCCAGTGCTGGGTCTTGCCAGTGCTGGATGAGCCGAACACTGGCACCATTCACGAGAGCAACAAAAATCTAAAAGAAGCTAACAATCTTGAAGTTCTGGAGTTTGGCTGAGAATCTGGCTGCGGACAGAAATAAAATTGCCATAGGCAGGAGAATCTAAGCGATTCGGTTGAAATGCTGCCAGGTTATGACAATTCTGAAACGCGAGCTTGACCTTAAAGTGACGTTCTACCGCACCTCGAATCGCATCTCCACCCACCATACGCAATAACTGCCCGCGTGCTTGTTCGCTGGGGGGCGCGACTGCGTAATTTGCCCACTCCTCGCCCTGCTGATAAATGCGATAGGACAGCTTTTCAACGATGCCCCAAGCATAGGGTAGAGACTGCCGTATTGTTTCTACAAAGGCTTGTTCATCTACATTGCCTATTTCTGCCTGTTGCACCAACGCTTCACTCACATCCAAAGACATCGTTCTTCCTCGCTTTTTCGCGGCTTGTACCGCCCTATCATACAACTAAAATAATAATCATTCTCATTCCTTGGAGTTGATCTCATTTCTATGGGTCACACCCCCACATCTGAATGCCATTGCAAGGAAGTTCATTCGCTATCTGTCGTCCTCTTTCTTGAGCTACCGTGTACACACCCGATGAGATTCGCTTCATTACAGATTTCACCCCTAAGTCCTCCATTCTTTCTCCGAGTCGATTGTGTCTTCAAAGTCCCCCACGGGTGGGGGATTTAGGGGGCTGAGAGGAGTTGGGTGTACACGGTCGCCTTTCTTGAGTGAGTCTTTCTTCACTCTATTTTTGTCGAGTTAGATCAGCAATTGCCTGAATCAGCACTTGAGGTTCAATCGGTTTAGCGATGTGTCGTTGAAAGCCAACCGCCATGGCCTGCTGATAGTCAATTTCTCCGGCATAGGCAGTCAGTGCAATCGCCGGAACAGTGCCTCCCTGCTCTGCTGGCAACGCTCTAATCTGCCGCAACAGCATGTAGCCATCTACATCCGGCATCCCCAGATCGCTCAACAGCACATCAGGTTGGAATTGGGTCAGTGTAGCGATTGCCTCACTTGCAGACGCAACAGTAATCGCGACTGCTCCATGTAGCTCTAGCAGAAAAGCCAGAAATTCGCGGGTATTGTCATCATCATCCACCACCAGGATTCGTAAATTAGTGAGGAGTGCAGGCAGCGAAGGAATGTTGGAATCTCCCCCTCTACCCATTTCTTCATCTCCTTTATCCCTTAGCGGCAATCGTACCGTAAAAGTCGCTCCCATCCCTTCACCCTGACTGGCTGCCTGCACTGTTCCACCATGCAATTCCACGAGATGACGCACAATCGCCAGCCCTAACCCCAGTCCGCCAAATCGCCGAGTGGTAGCAGAACTTTCCTGCCGGAATTGGTCAAAAACGTAGGGCAGAAAATCAGCAGGAATGCCTTTGCCGGTGTCGGTGACGGTGATTTGGGCATAGGCAGGGGCTTCTCCCCCAACTCCCCCAACCTGCTCCAACTGCACTTCAACTCGCCCTCCTTCCGGTGTGAATTTGACCGCGTTCGACAGCAGGTTCCAGACGACTTGCTGTAAGCGCCCGGCATCTCCTGAAGCATATAGTGTTGGCGAAGCATACAGTGTTGCCGGTGGGGAGGTGGGCTTGTCTGGCTGCTTGCGGTCTGGCTGCTTGCGGTCTGGTTGCTTGCTGTATCCAACATCCACAATCGTAAATTGCAAGTCAATGGCTTTGGCTTCGGCAGCAAGGCGCACGGTTTCCATGGCGGCTTCAATCGTGCTCCCAAGCTCAACAGGCTGGTTCTCTAGGCTCAGTTTGCCCCGCAGAATCCGGGAGACATCGAGCAGGTCGTTGATTAGCTGGGCTTGCATCTGAGCGTTGCGTTCGATCACTTCGAGGGCACGTTCGGTTTTTTGAGGGTTTAACTGTCCGGTGCGCAGGAGTTTGGCCCAACCGAGGATGGGGTTGAGGGGTGAGCGGAGTTCGTGGGAGACGACAGCGAGGAATTCATCCTTGATGCGGCTGGCAGCTTCGGCAGCTTCGCGGGCAGCTTGTTCGCGTACCAAAAGCTGTTCTCGTTCCTCTGCAAGGCGTAAGCGCACGGTTTCGACCTGTTTGTGGTCAGTTACATCTTGAGCAGTGCCGATAATTTTGATGACTGTGCCATCGGCTGCCCGCTCGAAGACCGTATCTCGGCAGCGTAACCAGCGATAGCCTCCTGCCGCGTGTCTCATGCGCAGTTCGTGGTCGTATACATCTTGATCGCCAAGCTCATGAAACCGCTCATTGCCCTCAAGCACACCGGGAATATCGTCAGGATGAATCAGCGACGCGATCAGGGAAGACCCGAAGGCGGCGATTTGCTCTGGCGAGTAGCCTAACATGCGGCTGATGCCAGCGTTGACGTAAGTATTGCACCCTTCCTTGAGGTCAAACACATACACCAAATCGGGGGTTGCTCCGGCAATTTTCTCGAACTGGCGGCGAGAGTGGGCTAATGCTTCCTCGGCTTGCTTGCGAGCGGTAATGTCCATGACCACACCTCGCGTTGAAGCCAGAGCGCCATCTGCATCGTAGGTGAAATTTCCTCTCGCTAAAATCCAACGCACAGTGCCATCGGGCCACCGCGTCCGGTATTCGTCTTCTGTATGGGTTTGCCCGACTTGCAAATCGCTGATGATGGTTTCAATTAGGGGGCGATCGTCCGGGTGTACGGCTTCTAGAAACACCTGCATTGACATTTCTGTATCGGCAGGTATACCAAACATGGCTTTAGCTCGGTCTGTCCAAGTTAGCGTGTCTGTTGCCACATCCCAAAACCACATGCCCAAATTAGCCCCTTCTGTCGCCAGCCGTAGCTGTTCTTCGCTTTGGCGCAACGCAGCCTCAGCCTGTTTGCGATCGGTGATGTCATAGGACACAACCAGCACGGCGTCAATTTCACCGCGTTCATTATTGAGCGGCGTGCCATGCGAAATATAGTATCGACCATGGCTATGATGTTCCAGACTGAAGGGTTTGCCAGCGAGCGATTGGCGGTAGTAAGGTTCGTAATGGGCAGACAAGACAGGATCGAGTGCATCCCAGAGGGTCTTGCCAACAAAGTCTTCAGAGGTCATCCCTGCCTCCTCCAGTGCTCTGCCCTCGGCTAACTGATAGCGCAGTTCGTGATCCACAATAAAGACTGCGCCATTCGGTAGCTTGTTCGCAACCATGCGGAGGCGGGCTTCACTTTGACGCAGATCTGATTCAGCTTGTTTGCGATGGGTGATGTCCTGAATGACGGACACAAACCGCAGCGGTTGCCCTGCCTGATCGCGCATGATATTGCCTGTTGCCAGCACCCAAACCGTGCAGCCATCTTTGCGCACATAGCGTTTCTCGGACTGGAAATCGTTGGCTGTTCCGCGCAGTAAGCTGAACCAGCGTTCACGGTCGCGCTCATAATCGTCAGGATGATTCAAGTCATCAACCGTCATGGTCAGCAATTCCGCTTCAGTGTATCCCGTGATCGCACAAAAAGCCGCATTGACCCGTAGCAACCGCCGAGTTTGAGCATCCACTTGCGCCTTGCCAACGCTTGTGATGTTAAACATCGATCGAAAATCTGCTTCACTTTCCCGTAGAGCAGCCTCGACTTGCTCCTGTTCGCGTAGCGTTCGCTTCATGCGCTGTTGAGTTAGGCGTAATGACCCAACCAAGACGCTAATCAAACAGCCCTGAATTAGAAATATTGTGACTCTAGAAGCACTAGCAAAAGTCACAGAGAGGTCAAATTTGGGATCAATAAAAAAGTATTGAGCCAGAATTGCCGATAGCAGCGTAGATAGAATGCCTGCCCCTCGTCCGCCAAACCAAGCACTCAATGTCGTTGCTCCAAAAAAGAGCAAAAACGATGTGTTGCTGACTTGAATGTAGGGATCGAGGGCCAGCATGAACAGCAGCGCAACCACCACGAAGGCAACAGCAGCGGCGTAATTCCAGGTATGTCGTTTAAGCTTGGACATAGCAAACCTGACAGCACTGCGATTCGGGTAAATAACCTACTAAGATTTTCATATCAAGAAACTCAAACCCATTCTTCTTCGTTACACAGCTTACGAAGGTGGCATGATTAGAAAACGGCTTTCCAACGGCTTTCAACAGGCAGCCCAAATTAGACTAGCTGTTCAAGAGGATGCTTTAAAAGTCCAACTGTCGGTCGCAAACCGTCTTAGATCTCCCCAAATTCCCCTCCCCTGCGGGAAGCCGCTTCGCATCCAGAGAAAGGGGGACTTTGAGTTCAGTTCACCCCTTTTGAGGGGGCTAGGGGGGATCAACAGGTTCCCAACGTCACAGCAAACCACTTTTCAAACATCCTCGTCAGGCAAACAACACGGCTCACTCAAGATGGCTCTGAAGTAATGAGGGCTTGACAAGTCATAGGTTAGGTCATGGCTATAGGTCACAGCTATAAATTGCAGTTCAGGTTTGAGTTAAGGTACAAACATCTGTTAGGGTCAGACATTTTTAAAGGTCAGTTTTACAAGTCAGTCAGTTATACCGAGTTAAACAGAGGACACAGCAGTTCACAGGCTAAAACCACTGCTGCGCAAAGCTTCCAAAATCCAAAAGTGGCTAGCGCAACGCTGCGCGAACGCAAATCCAAAATCCAAAATGGTATTAATAAAGCCAATCGTGATTTCAGCAATAGGTTTTCATCAGCAAATTTGATACAACTTCTCTATGGAGATTTTTGGGCATTAAAGCGGATCACGAATCTACCCCCAGAGCGATATTTCAGTCTCTAACCGGAGTGATGATACTAATTTTGACTGACGGGTGAGGTGGCTTTGTCGCCTTTTTTTGAGCCTCGAATGATTCTTCATTCCACAGGAAACGGAAGCATCAATGCCTACAAATGCCTACAATAGGGATATTAAGAAATTAAAGAGATAGGATAAATTATTGTGTCGCTTTGTAGGGCAAGCGGCCGGTTTCAGGCTCGCATTGACTCACATTGAAGGGTCTTCACTGACTCTTGAGAAACACAATTTATACTTTTCTGATTCAAGAGCTACGTAGGATGAATATCTGCGCTCACTTCCCACTTTTCAACTGTTTTGCTGCCATTAATTGCTGCCATTGATTGCTGATTCCATTCATGACTGAAGCACTACCCGAACATTCATTTCCCTCGGTTCCCATCCCCGCCAACGAAGCAGGACGATTGGAAGCGCTACGACGGTATCACATCTTAGACACCCCACCCGAAGCCGGGTTCGATCGAATTACGTCACTGGCAGCCCGTCTATTTGATGTGCCAACTGCTTTAGTTTCTCTGGTAGATGATTCGAGAGCTTGGTTTAAGTCTTGCTATGGATTCGAGATCCAAGAAGTGAAACGGGATGCCACGATTTGTAGCTTTGCCCTGTTGTCTGACGAAGTGCTGGTGGTGCTCGATGCTCGGCAGGATGAGCGTTTTGCTTGTAACCCGTTTGTTTTGGCTGAGCCGGGGTTGCGCTTCTATGCAGGAGCACCTTTGCTGACGCAGGATGGCTTTAACTTGGGCACGCTTTGTTTATTAGACACACAGCCGCACGACGCTTTAACCGATCAGCAAAAGGCGACCTTGTCTGATCTGGCAGCCATGGTGATGGATGAATTAGAGCTACGGCTAGCAGCCCGCAAAGTGGCTGAAATCGATACGGCGTTACTAGAAGTGACCCAGGGAGTTGCGGCGACCACAGGGGAGGCTTTTTTCACTGCCCTCGTGCAACACTTCACTAAAACGCTAGGAGTCGATTACACCTACATCGGTTTGGTCAACCAAGACTCTCAAGACACCATTCAAACCATCGCTGCCTGCGCCAAAGGGCAAATCATCAGCAACTTTGAATACCGATTGCATGATACCCCCTGCCAAGAGGTGTTGCGAAGCCGCAAACTATGCTTTTATCCCAGCGGGGTGCAGACGCAATTTCCTCAAGCGCCCTTGCTTGAACCTTTGGGTGTAGAGAGCTATGCCGCCATTCCGTTTTTTGACTCAATGGGGACACCGCTCGGCTTACTCGGCATCATGAACAGCCAACCGTTCACCCATATTCAGCTTGCAGAAACGCTATTGCCAATTTTTGCCCTGCGAATTGCCACTGAATTAGAGCGTCAGCAAACTGAAATGGCACGGCAACAGACCCAGCAGGAGTTGGAGCGCCTTGTAGAACACCGGACGGCTGAACTATCCCAAGCCAACGAACTGCTTCACTTAGAAATTGCCGAACGTCAGCAAGCAGAAGCGTCCTTACAAAAAGAGCAAGAAATGCTGAAGGTGCTGCTGGATAACGTGCAGGCAGGGATTGTTGCGTGCAATGCTGAGGGGGTTTTGACGCTGTTTAACCAAGCCGCCCGCGAATTTCATGGCTTACCAGAACAACCCCTCCCACCAGACCAATGGGCAGAATACTATGACCTCTACCTGCCCGACGGCAAAACGCGAATGTCCCAGGCAGAAATTCCCTTATTTCGCGCCTTTCAAGGAGAAACCGTTGACAATGTTGAGATGGTGATTGCTCCTAAGCAGGGCACAACCCGAACCCTTCTGGCAAGTGGACAAGCGATCGTTGATAGTCAAAATCGGCAGCAAGGGGCAGTCATTGTTATGCACGACATCACCGAACGCAAACAGTCCGAAGCCGAACGGGCCCAACTGATTCGGGAGCAGGCTGCCCGCCTAGAAGCTGAAGCCGCCAACCGCATGAAGGATGAATTTCTGGCAGTGCTCTCGCATGAGTTGCGCACGCCGCTGAATCCCATTCTGGGCTGGTCAACGCTCTTACAACACCGCCAACCTGATCCAGACACTTTGACTCGCGGTTTGCAAACGATCGAACGCAACGCCAAATTACAAACTCAGCTCATCGAAGATTTGCTAGATGTTTCTCGAATTTTGCGCGGCAAACTCAGCCTTGACATCACGCCAGTCGATCTCAAAACCACCCTTGAAGCCGCCATGGAAACTGTGCGCCTCGCTGCCGAAGCCAAAGCCATCGATTTGCGATTAGAGAGAGAAGTTCCACCAGCCGCCCACTCAGATGCTCAAAACCCTAAGCTGATCGTCTTAGGAGATTCAGCCCGCCTCCAGCAAGTGGTTTGGAATCTGCTCTCCAATGCCGTGAAGTTCACACCAGAAGGGGGACGAGTGGAGGTGAGGCTGGAGCAGGTTGGGGGAGAAGCAACGGCTCTAACCTCTCCATCCTCTCCCTATGCTCAAATCACCGTCACCGACACTGGCAATGGCATTACGCCACAGTTTCTCCCTTACATCTTTGATCGGTTTCGCCAAGCTGATAGTAAAACCACTCGCAAGTTTGGAGGGTTGGGCTTGGGGTTGGCGATTGTGCGGCAATTGGTAGAGTTGCATGGTGGCACAGTTCACGTAGACAGTGCTGGCGAAGGGCAGGGAACAACATTTACGGTGAGGCTGCCGCTGCTGCAAAGTCAGGAAAATGAGGAGATATGCTGGGAGTGTCAGCCTGTAGCATCTCACCCCACCTCAGATCGCCAATGGGAAGATCAGGCTCCTCGCTCTCAAACGGCTCCCCGTCTGGCTGATCTGCGGATTCTCGTGGTTGATGACGAAACCGATGCCCGCGAGTTGCTCGTTTTCATCCTGGAACAGGCGGGAGCAATCGTTACGCCCGTAACATCGGCAATGGAAGCGCTGCAAGTCCTCACCCATTCCGAAATGGATGTGATGATCAGCGATATTGGAATGCCTGACATGGATGGTTACATGCTGATGCAGCAAATCAAATCTCGGTTCGCAGAAAACAGGCAGCCGCGTTTATTGGACGGCGATTCTACAAATAGTGACCCTGTGAAGATAGTCAGCCCAGCGATGCCAAAAGCCATTGCCCTGACTGCCTATGCCGGAGAAATGAATCAACAAAAGGCGCTAGCAGCCGGATTTCAGCGCCATTTAAGTAAACCAGTTGAACCGACTGAATTGGTTGCCACCATCGCCAGCCTCACTGCATCGCGTAAGGGTTAGGGCACGTTTGGGTAGAACTAAGGAGATTTCTGGGAAACCCTCTACCCTGGTACGGGCAGGTTTTGCAGATCAATCATTTGGGCGACGCGAGACTGAGTCC
>JAAUQT010000162.1 GCA_012033495.1 Cyanobacteria bacterium RM1_2_2
ACAGTGAGATTGTCAAGCGATATATCCAAGAGCAGGGGAGTGAACAAGAGAAGGCTAGAGCTAAGCAGTTAAAGCTGTTTTCTCTCACCTAGATACCCCGCAGCTTGCTGCGGTTGGGTAATTCATTTTGACATAGTGCAAAAGCAATGTGAAACAGTGAGGCTGGCGTTTGTGGCAACCCCTTCACTCTGCTGAGCAGCGGTTAGAAAAGCTATTATTCAAGTCTAAGAACTTTGCTGCTATGACTCTTCACCTGTTTCAGATGCAATTTTGCCTAAGTTGAACCTGCTGTCCATAATGAAGGCATAATTCAAAATCAGTATGCTTGCCATACTCAATGGACGAAATTGACACAAATTGACGAATTGTTTCTGCAATTTCAATGGTTTAATTTTGCCAAACGGCTCAAACAGCAGTTGTGAGGCTTAAATTCTAAAAGCTTAATTTTAAAGAGTAAAGGTTACGTATCTCATGACTCAAACGAACCAAGATGAGCAGCAAACCAGGGCAAACAGCGGCGTTCAAAAAATGCGTACCCTGATTGAGGGGTTTGATGATATTAGTCATGGGGGCTTACCCATCGGGCGAACCACATTAGTCAGCGGCACGTCGGGAACTGGCAAAACCCTATTTGCGATTCATTTTCTCTACAACGGCATTACCCAATTTGATGAACCAGGGGTGTTTGTCACGTTTGAAGAATCGCCTGCCGATATCATTAAAAACGCCTATAGCTTTGGCTGGGATTTGCAGAAGCTGGTGGATGAAGGCAAGCTGTTTATTTTAGATGCCTCACCTGATCCTGAAGGGCAAGATGTGATCGGCAATTTTGATCTCTCGGCGCTGATTGAACGCATCCAGTATGCGATTCGCAAATATAAGGCACGCCGCGTTTCGATTGATTCTGTGACAGCAGTATTTCAACAGTACGATGCGGCTTCGGTGGTGCGGCGAGAAATCTTTCGGTTGGTGGCTCGCCTGAAACAGGTGGGTGCAACGACGATCATGACGACCGAGCGAATCGACGAATATGGCCCAGTTGCCCGATTTGGCGTGGAAGAATTTGTTTCCGACAATGTGGTGATTGTGAGAAACGCGCTGGAAGGCGAACGGCGGCGACGGACGATGGAAATTTTGAAGCTGCGCGGCACAACCCATATGAAAGGAGAGTATCCTTTTACGATCACCAATCAGGGGATCAACATCTTCCCGCTAGGCGCAATGCGGCTGACGCAGCGATCGTCGAATGTGCGGGTATCTTCGGGTGTGAAAACGCTGGACAATATGTGTGGCGGCGGCTTTTTCAAAGATTCGATCATCCTGGCAACCGGAGCCACTGGAACCGGCAAAACCCTGCTGGTGAGCAAATTTCTGCAAGATGGCTGCAATATGGGCGAGCGGGCGCTGCTGTTTGCCTACGAAGAGTCACGAGCGCAGCTATCGCGGAATGCTTACTCTTGGGGCACTGACTTTGAAGATTTAGAACAAAAGGGGCTGCTGAAAATCATTTGCGCCTATCCCGAATCGGCCGGTTTGGAAGACCATTTGCAGATTATTAAATCTGAAATTGCGGAGTTTAAGCCAACTCGAATTGCAATCGACTCGCTTTCGGCGCTGGCTCGTGGGGTGAGCAACAATGCGTTTCGGCAATTTGTGATTGGCGTAACGGGTTTTGCCAAGCAGGAAGAAATTACGGGCTTTTTCACCAATACAACCGATCAGTTTATGGGATCAAACTCCATCACCGATTCCCATATTTCGACGATTACCGACACAATTATTTTGCTGCAATATGTCGAGATTCGGGGCGAAATGGCGCGAGCAATCAACGTTTTCAAGATGCGCGGCTCTTGGCACGATAAAGGCATCCGCGAATATGTGATCAGCGATCAAGGGCCCGAAATTAAAGACTCCTTCCGCAACTTTGAAGGCATTATTAGCGGCTCGCCGACTCGCATCTCGATTGATGAGAAAAACGAGCTTTCTCGGATTATGCGCGGCTTCCAAGAGAAAGCAGATGAAGAAACTACCTAATTTTGTTTCATTTCTCTACCTTTGCCAGAGATGGCTAGCAAACATCCCTGTATGGGCAGATTTGGCAATGAAATCATCCGCTGACTGCGATGACTTTGGCAAAACCTGCCCTAACTCAGGATGATACTTTTTCTTCTCAGAAACCTCCTAAAAGGGAAAATCAAGCAGCCTAGATGGCAGTCAACCCTAGGGGCTATGATCCATTCCAGCGAGAACCCTGACCATGGCACGACAGCCCCTAGCCTATTTTTAAGGGCGAGCGCGATCCGGCGGATGCCGTAAATGTTTGACCATTAAACGGTTGACCATAAATGGCTGACCATGAATGGCTGACCATAAATGGCTGACGCGCCCTAGCCGCCGTTTTGAATTTGGTTAATCACCTGTTGAATTCGATCAGACAAGCCACGATTATTTTGGTGAGCAATCGTAATTTGGTTAAAGCGCGTAATGGTTAGATTGTTGCGCTCTACGATAGCAATTGCTTGGTTGCAGTAATCAATGGCGACATCTCGAATGTTTTCGGGCAGTTCGCTCAGGCTGCTGGGGCGATGGCAGGCAACAACCGGCACATCATCTGAGCCAGTCATTTTCTGAATTTCCTCATAGGCTTTGACTCGGATCGGTTCAATCGCCAACACCGAGCGAGCATAACTTTGCACTTCATCATTAGAAACTGCCTGAGATCCAGCTTGAGCGTAAGCTGCATGGCTCAGGGTGAGATGGAACATGGAACTATCGGGCGCTGGCTTAAAACTGGGAACAATCCCTAGCAGGAGACCAACCGTAGAAAGGGTACTCACGACCAAAACTTGCATCAGCCGACGTTGAAGGTCAAGCTGAGACAGTGAACGAGACGCTGTAAGCATATCCGTTTAAATCATTACCAATTGAAAATATTGGGTATCGCTACATCCTTTGAATTATTTTAGTGATTTAAAGTTCCTACAGATGCAAAGAAGGACACTGCTGATTTTGAATCACGGTTTCAGGCGGGTTTTGGCCGCGCTCAATTTCGGTGGGTAAAGCGCAGCCGGAACCCACAGCCTGGTGAATTTTGGGAGAATAACCTACGAGAATAACCTAGGGGATCTCTAGCGCCAGTTTTCCTGTCATCGAGCCGGACTCTATGAGGCGATGGGCGGTCGCGGCTTCTGTGAAGGGCAAGGTTTGCTGAAGGTGGATTTTAAGCTGTTCTTGGTCAATGAGGCGAGTACACTGCTGCAAAATTTTGGCTTGGGCTTGCTGCGCTTCCACCAACTCTCTCAGCATCGGTGTCAGCATGAGTTCGTAGCTAACGCGCAAATTGCGGTCGCGGGCGGTTTTCCAGTCGGTGTTGGCATCGGGAGCCAAAAGCGTCACCACATCTCCGTAAACGCGAGTTGATGCAAAAGATTGAGAGAGGGCGGCTCCTCCAACCGTATCCAATGCGAGATCAACGCCTTCGCCGGCTGTCCAGTCTAGAACGCTCTTAACGACATCGGTTTGGCGATAGAGAATCCCATGGTCGGCTCCCAGTTGGCTGACAAATGCTGCCTTTTCAGGAGAACTAACGGTTGTGCAAACCGTCGCGCCCGCTAGTTTCGCAAGTTGGATTGCCACATGCCCGACACCGCCTGCCCCCGCATGGATCAACACCTGCCGTCCGGCTTCGAGTCGTCCCCGATCATACAACGCCTCCCAAGCGGTGATCAGCACTAGCGGAGCCGCTGCCGCCGCCGCAAAACTAAGGGAAGCGGGTTTATGAGCCACAAATTTTTCATCGACCGTGGCATATTCGGCATAAGTGCCCGGATGCCCGCCCAAACCGCCATTACAAAAGTAAACCTCATCCCCGACTCGAAAAAACTGCACGGCTGAACCAACGGCTTCCACAATGCCAGCGCCATCGCAGCCCAAAATTGCGGGCAGAGGGTTAGGGTAGAAAATGCCGCGCTGCCGGATTTTGGTATCAATCGGGTTGATGCCTGCGGCTTTGAGGCGAATGAGTAACTCCGTGTCACGCTGAATGATGGGATCAGGGGCAGAACCAACTTGCAGCACTTCTGGAGCGCCTGCTGCCGTCATTAAAACTGCCTTCACGTCGATGCCTCCTGGCTGAGAATGGATGCTTCAGCTAATAGCATAGCGGAGGGGCGATTTTGGATTTTGGATTTTTGGGGATTTCTGAGAAATATCGTGACTGCGACGGTTGGGGCAGGTTCACTGATGATGGGTCTGATGATGATGGGTCTGAGAAACCTACTCTCGCGGGGATTTGGATTTTAGAGCGATGATGCTGTGGGGAAGCGGACACTTGGCAAGCCAATCGCGGTAGCGCCAGTCTGAGCTTTTCAGTGCTTTTTCAGCGGCTGTATGCCAACTCTCCATCAAGTCAAACTCTAAAATCCAAAACCCAAAAGGGCGCAGTTAATGGGATAGACTGCCCACGCTGAGGGGAACGAGGTCGCCGTGGGTGGTGAGTCCTAGGAGCATGGGTTCTTGTGGTCGAATCAGTTTGCCAGTCAGGGCACACCGCTCCTCTTTGTTGGCGAATGCTTGCACGCTGGCTCGAATGTCATCTTGCGAAAACTGAAATTGGCAATCTCCTGATTTTTGCTGCACATAATGCCAGAGCACGTCTCGAATCAGCGCCTGATAGCCCTGATTGCCTGCCAATTCTTTCAACTTCTCTTTGAGTTCTCGCTCCAGCCGGATGCTGGTGACTTCCATGTCGGTCGTTGCCGTGCGATTAATGGTGTACATTCTATTGCTTCTCCATCGTAAGTAAAGTGAACTAGAACCGTGATCCTCCAGATGGCACAGGAAAAATGAGTGAGCAGATTCAGGATTCTGCTGAATTGGGTGTGTAGTGTTCTATCACTTCACCCTTGTCACTCATCTCGCTGCGGGAAGACTAGACACTTCCGTAATACAAGTGTAGTATGTTAACTGTGAGATGCAACTTCTATCTCTCGCAAGAGGAACCATGATTCGTTACCCCTTCGCTCTGTCAACTTCGCAATCCGCAGTCAACCACTCCGACGGTGGGCACATTCCTGCGGTGCAGAGCGCATGGAAGCGAGGTTGTGGTTCGTTTAGGCAAACTGCTTTGCGGCATGACGATGTCTCTGATCTCGATTGGCGAGATGGAAGCAGTTTTGATCACTCACTCGTTCTCTCATCGATGCAGAGATCTCTGTCGGCATCGATGGTGCTGCTCACTTCTTCATCGATTGAACTGTCTATTCTCAAACAACCTATTTTGGGACAGCAGCTAGCAGAACGAGACCAGTGGCCACGAAGCGGGAGGTACGGATGCCTGACTGTACCGAGACAGGACTAGAAATACCGAAGATTGGTTTTTCAGCCCCCGCTTCCCTCGAATAGAAGTGGGGGGTTTGGTCTGTTTAGACGCTTGAACCATTCCAACTTTAGCTTTTTGTCCCTTTTGTAATGCCTTAAGTACACCAAGTATTTCTAGTACTGATGGAGTCTCTCGGTCATGCTGAAAGTTACTTACCTTGAGAGCGGTTTGTATTTGGAATCTTTGCAGGAAACAATAGAAGACTGGATCGCGCTGCGAGTTTTGTTAGCGCTGCGGTTGGGTCAACGTTTAGTGGTTGAGCGCAGCACGGCTTCTTTACTTTTGCCGATTGATTTGGTGAAAACTGCTGGCTTAGAAGCAATGACGCGGCATGAAGAAGCGGTCACGATCACCGTTTGTGATGCAAATGATTGTGAGGTGTGTTTGCAGGGAAGCTGGATTTCATCTAGCACCGATGAAACTGAAGGTGTTTTCATTGCAGCACTCAACCCAGCCATTGAGCAAGTTTTGCTGAAATTATGGCAAACTTCTCAGGCTAAAGCGTCTTCGATCTGGCGGTAGTCATCATCCTGAAAGTCATAATCCTAAAAAACCACCGCGCTTCCGAAATACAACCACCGGGTTTGTAGTATAATGTAGTATAGCAAGAATATGGGTTTAGCTTTGCCAAGTTAGGGCGCGTCAGCCATTCATGGTCAGCCATGGTCAACCGTTGACGGCATCCGCCGGATCGCGCTCGCCCTCAAACATAGGCTAGGGGCTGTCGTGCCATGGTCAGGGTTCTCGCTGGAATGGATGATAGCTCCTAGTGTCCACTGTTAAACCGAAGGGGAACTCAGATGAGCAAAGTTGTCACTACTGTTGGGACGGGTTAAGTCAAGATCTCATGGTTTCACGGATGATTCATCTGCAAAACTTGCCCTTACAGATATTGGATTGACTGGGAATCGCCTAACTGCAATTCTTTTTGTGTGCTTAGGCTGTTTTCTCAGAAATGAGTGCAGACTTGGTTGTAGTCTTTTGAGACTGAAGTATTTTCTCTTCAATTCAAGATTTAATCTGATTCACAACTGAATATCACTTGAATATCACTACACACCACCGTTGTTCACAACTAATCTCCGCTTTTGGCTGATGTTGTTCACCGTCATTATTCCATTACTGATCTCAAGGAAATATTATGTCAGTACTTTACCTGCCTTTAGCTCAAGCTTTCCCAATCGAAAAAAAAGATTCTAAAAGTGCTCCACCTTCTCAGTGCGATTTCGTTCAAGAAAAAACCAGATCAACACATTCAAAAGCATTTGCCGAACGTTTAAATCAAGTTCATACTCACTATTCACTAGAGCGTCGCTTGTTTTGGTGATGTCAGATAAAATCGCGTCTGATCTCAGGAGATTTTTTAACGCATGATAGCCCTAACTGCGCGTCCCTACCTAGGTGAAAGCGATTTACAACCCATTGTCAATTTACTCAACGCCTGTGAAGCAGTTGATCAAGAAGATAACTTCTATTCGGTTGTTGATTTAAAAACAGGATTTGCCGAACCCGGATTTGAGCCTACTCAGAACGTGCGGCTTTGGGAAAATTCAGGCGATCTAGTTGCCTATGCCGACGTTTGGACACCGACTCAACCCACCGAGCACCTGGATGGATTTCTTTGGTTTCGAGTTCATCCTGCCGAACGCAATCGCGGATTAGAAGCAAAGATTTTAGCGTGGGCAGAAACCCGCATTCGAGAGATAAATCTCACATACCAACTGTCAAGCAAGCTCACCGTACACTGTCGGGATTTTCAAACCGAGCGAATTACTTTCTATGAGCAACACGGCTTTCAGTATGAGCGCTGCTTTCTAAAAATGGCACGTTCCTTACGCGAACCCATCCCTCAACCTCAGCTACCTGAAGGCTTTCGGATTATGCAAACTAGAGGTATTGAAGACGCAGCCGCTTGGGTTGAGATGCATAGCCAAACATTTATCGATCATTGGAATTTTCACCCCTACACTGTTGAAGAATATAGCTACTGGATTTCTACGCCCAAATACTGTCCCGATCTAGATCTCGTTGCCGTTGCACCCGACGGAACCTTTGCTGCCTTTTGCTATAGCCATATTGACGCTGAAGAAAATCAACACCAGCAGCGGCTTGAGGGATGGATTAATAGCCTTGGCACTCGGCGTGGATTTCGGCGACGGGGTCTAGCCCGCGCTATGTTACTCACCGGACTGCAACATCTGCAACAAGCCGGAATGGAAACTGCCAACCTTACTGTCGATACTGAAAACCCGAACAGCGCCCAAACGCTATACACATCAGTAGGGTTCCGCAAAGTCTACGCCAACTTTTACTACAGCAAACCACTCACCTAACCCCCCTCCATGCGTCTTCGATCTCGTCGCCAATTACGTTGTCTCCCCTGAGTTAGCTGCGGTTCGGGTGACAGGGGCAAACGCCCTCAAGCACAACTTGCCTTCACACTCTAACATTCGCACCAACATCCAAAATCACGGACTCAAAACACCGTACCATCACTCATCACCTGGATTGGCGGCGAACCATCCACTCGACATTCTGCGGCAATTTGGCGTCCTGCTGCCCAAGTTCCTCCTTCTAACACCTTCGCCAAAGGCAATTCTTGGGAGCTACAATTCAGCTTTTGCCGCACAGCATCAGCAATAGAGTCCAGCAACACAACCGTTAGAGCGCGCCACTCCACAATCACTTCTGAACTGGGTAAATGCCGATCCGCTAAAACAGCGCTGTGTTTCGGCTGCAACAACCCTAAATCAACACACAACCCTCCATTCCGATATTCTGCCAACCCAGTGAGTTGATCCAAATTAATAATTTCCAACTCCAGTTCCTGTAACGGTTCTAGCAGCGAATAGGTTAACCACTGCGAAAGCTTGTGAAACGGCACCAACTGACTGCCCAACCCGCGATCAGGGAGCCGAGAATGCTGCCACACATCGCCCAAGTTTACGTCAGCCAGCGTGACTCGTCCCGGCCAAATTTCGCTAAACCCTGCCAGCACCGCTGCAAATACAGTATGAGCCGAGAGTTTGCCGGAATCTACCTGTTGCAGCAAATAATCGACTAATCCACCTGGACGGGGAGCATGTTGTCCAAACAAATCGGGCTGAGTCGTTAACACCTGCCCTAGCTGCCGCATCAACTGCAATCGCCCTTCTAGCCCCACCAGGGGATTTTGATCATTCGCCTGAAAGCCACTAGCCAGCCGCTCTAGAGTCAAAGTTTGTAGCCCTGCCGCGTCTGCCTGCCAAGGCTTTTGAGGATCGTTAGAAAAACCACCTTGCAAAAACAGATGATAGCTCGCCACCGCTAACCCTTCAGAACGCCGAAAAACCTGTCCTGTTTCTGCCTCAACATATTTCCACACCGTTCCGGCTCCGGCATCCAGCAAAACGCTCGTCACTGCTAAATCGACCTTAGTTCTGGCTTGCTCTAGCGGAGAAGCAGTTTGCAAGACTTGCTGTAAATGGGCACTGCGATCGATGCCGCCTGCTGTAAAGTGTCGCCAACGGCTGTGAAAGGGAACTTGCAAATCAGGATAGTTTGCTTGAATGACCTCAATGACATAATCGGCAACGTAATTAACTTGAGTTAGATCACATCTAAAGTGCTCAAGCTGATCGTTTAAGCATAATTCTAGGATCTGTTGACAGCGTTCCCGAATTGCTTGAGTAGAGCGAATGTAATTAATGATCTTTGAGGAATCATCCATACTGATTAAACGACTGATTAAACACATTCCTCATCGCGTTCCATACAGCCGATCGCCGGCATCTCCCAAGCCAGGAATAATGTATCCATGCTCGTCTAACCGTTCGTCAATCGCTGCCGCATAGATTGGCACATCTGGATGCTGTTGGTGAAAGTGCTGAATCCCTTCGGGGGCTGCCAGCAAGCAGACAAACTTAATTGAAGCAGGGTTTGCTTCCTTCAGCCGATCTACCGCTGCGACTGCCGAGTTTCCGGTTGCCAACATCGGATCGACCACCAGCATATCGCGCTGCTCCACATCCAACGGCAACTTCAGGTAATATTCCACAGCCGTCAGGGTGGTTGGCTCTCGATATAAGCCGATATGCCCGACTTTGGCGGTTGGAATCAGTTCAATCATGCCATCGAGCAAGCCTTGCCCGGCCCGCAAAATTGAGACAATCACCATTTTTTTGTCAGCAGCCAACATCGGGGCTGCCATTTCGGCTAACGGCGTTTTAATTTTTTCCTGCTTCAGCGGCAAATCTCGCGTGACTTCATAAGCCAGCAGCATGGCAATTTCCTTGAGCAAACGGCGAAAATCCTGAGTATGGGTTTCCACCCGTCGCATAATCGTCAGCTTGTGCAGCACGAGAGGATGTTCAATCAAGATGACTTCTGATGGCATGGGGGTAGCAGGAAACAATAAAGATTAAGAGATTAAGTATTAGAATACGACAATCACTGTGAGGGTGTCCGTCCTGATTATGACTGAAGACTTCGCCAAATCGAATGTTAAGCCAAAGCACATTATTCTCACGTCCCATCATCGGGGAAATATCAGCGTTGTGCCAATTCGTTGGGGAGCCGCTGATCCGCACGAACGCGGCCCGGTGATTGGCTCATTGCGGAGTCCCAAACATCGTAACGTGATTGGCACTCATGCAGGCTCTTACGGCGTTTATCGGGCTTTAGCTGTGGCCAGTGGCGTGCTTGATCCGACTCATAAAGCTGATTTAACCGATACTTCGCCCGTCGTGCAAATTGGCCCCCATCCAAGCTGGAGCGATCCCGACAAGATTGTCTCGCTTGATCCATTTGGGGCAGTTACAGGCGAAATGTTCGCAGAGTACCGTTCTGAAGACTGCGACATTATGCCCACGATTGCTATCACCAAAGCCCACATCAACATTCCCGAACTCAAAGACGAAATCTTGCAAGGTCGGCTGCATGTTGATGGCGAAATCCTCAAAGCCGACGGCAGCCTAGTCGTCACGAAAGCTGCCATCGATCCGGTTTGGTATCTGCCGGGTTTAGCCAAACGCTTGAATGTTGAAGAGTGGGATCTGCGACGGGTGTTGTTTCAGCAAACGGGCAGCATGTTTTCTGAACTGGTAACTCGCCCTGATCTGCATGTGTTCCTACCCCCGATTGGCGGCACAACGGTTTACATTATCGGCGATCCGGAGGCAATTACCGATCCCAAGCGTCCTTTGGCAGTGCGGGTACACGATGAATGCAACGGCTCCGATGTGTTTGGTTCCGATATTTGCACCTGTCGCCCCTACTTGGTTCATGGCATTGAGGTGTGCATTCAAACGGCGCAAGAAGGTGGTGCAGGCATCATTATTTACTGCCGCAAAGAAGGCCGGGCGCTGGGAGAAGTCACCAAGTTTTTGGTCTACAACGCTCGCAAACGGCAAGAAGGCGGCGACCGAGCCGATGCCTATTTTCTGCGAACTGAATGCGTTGCCGGCGTCCAGGATATGCGCTTCCAGGAGCTAATGTCAGACGTGTTGCACTGGCTTGGCGTCACCCGCATTGATCGATTGGTTTCGATGAGCAACATGAAATATGACGCCATCACCAACGCAGGCATTGAAGTCGTGCAGCGTATCCCCATTCCACCTGGACTGATCCCAGCCGATGCCCAAGTCGAGATTGAAGCCAAAAAAGCGTCTGGTTACTACTCGGATAACGGTGTGTTGAGTGAAGGCGATCTAGAGCAGGTGAAGGGACGAACGTACTGAGGGCAAGGTTTGGTCATGTGCGACTGGTTTAGGACTCCCTGATGATGCTTTTTTCAGCTACGCTCAACACACCTTATAGCAACTCTCCAAATTTGGACTACACAGGAATCTCCCTGTAAGGGCGTTTCGCGCAATGCCCCACCCGATCTGTTGTCCTATTTCCAGGAATTAGTATTACGCCATCCAACCTTGAGCGTTGAGCGCAGTCGAAACGCAACCCACCCGGATAATAGCCCGAACCACCAGTTCAATCTCACCCATTTTTGGTGAAAAAAACTATAATTGCAAATTACAGCCCATTATCTCCGCTGTTTCATCCCTAGAGATACTGATTAGCCGTGTTTGCAACTACTCTTTCTCACCAAAATTCTACTCACCAAAATTCTACGCAGCCTCTCGCAACGCTTGATTTATTTGAGGCCATTCACGCCTTGAAGCGCGACCTTAACGCCGTCATTTTGGCTCACTATTACCAAGATCCCGACATTCAAGACGTGGCAGATTACCTCGGAGATTCTCTGGGTTTATCTCAGCAGGCGGCGGCTACTAAAGCCGATGTGATTGTGTTTGCCGGGGTTCACTTCATGGCAGAAACCGCCAAAATTCTTAACCCTCATAAGCGGGTACTGCTGCCCGACCTGAATGCAGGCTGTTCTCTCGCTGATAGCTGCCCGCCCGATGCCTTTGCCGCCTTCAAAGGGCAACACCCTAACCATCTGGTGATTTCCTACATCAACTGCACGGCAGAGATTAAGGCAATGAGCGACATTATTTGCACCAGTTCTAATGCTGTCAAAATCGTCAACCAGATTCCTGAAGATCAGCCAATCATTTTTGCCCCTGATCGCAACCTCGGCCGCTATGTGATGGAGCAAACTGGGCGTGAAATGGTGCTCTGGCAAGGAAGCTGCATGGTACACGAAACGTTTTCTGAGAAGAAAATGGTTCAGCTTAAAATCCAGCATCCCGAAGCCGAAATCATCGCCCATCCAGAATGTGAGCCGGCCGTTTTGCGTCTACGCCGAA
>JAAUQT010000163.1 GCA_012033495.1 Cyanobacteria bacterium RM1_2_2
TCACAGATCAGAATTTCCAAACCTGCCCCCCCTGACCAGCAAAGATCCAAAGCTTTCACAGATCAGGAATTTTCAAACCTGAATTTTCCCGATCGCAGATAAACTTCCTTCAAAAACAATAGGACTTATGCAGAAGAGATCCCCCAACTCCCTACCCTGCGGGAAGCCGCTTCGCGTCTATAAAAAGGGGGCTTTAGAAGTTCACTCCTTGAAAAGGGGGGTAGGGGAGATTGAGATTTCAAGCATTCAAGTGTGTAAGTCCTAAACAATAGATTTTCCAACCCTGCCCTGTCGACCGTAGATAGATTGCCTTTCAGACAGATTGCCTTTCAGACAAAAATCCCGGCGGAAGAACCGTCGGGAGACAAACTGCTTAGGTATATCAGATTAATCAAAGTTTATTCGTTGTTCTGCTAGAGCACATCACCCACGCGGGTGATTTATTCTTTTTTCACAATTATTGCAGAATTTATAAATAGAGGGACTCTCATCGCTCGTAGGGCAGATGTGTGGCTACGGAAATAGTGTAATAAAAGTTAAATTGAAGCAACAGCAGGCAAACCTGCTTGCGTGTAATCCAGGGTTTGATCATTTTTGCATCTGTTCTTAAGAACTCTTGCTCATAAAGGATTGCGTCTCGTTCTGAGCGCTTTGGTTCAAACTACTTCTACACTCAACCAGCGACTTACAAAACTATGGAAATTGGTTCCCGCTATCTCGGCGATCGTCAGTGTGCCTTTACAGTTTGGGCCCCCCATCGCCAACAGGTTGCAGTGCATTTAATTGCACCTGAAGAAAAAGTTATCCCGCTGCAAAAAGACCCCTTTGGCTATTGGCAAGGGACGACCGAGGCGGAGTCTGGGGCACTGTATTTTTACCAGTTAGATGGAGAAGATTACCCTGATCCGGCTTCCCACGCTCAGCCGCAAGGGGTACATCAAGCCTCGCAGGTTGTGGATCATCGTTTTACCTGGATGGATCAAAACTGGCAAAGCATTCCGCTTGAAAAAACGGTAGTTTATGAGCTACATGTCGGTACGTTCACTCCAGAAGGAACCTTTGAGGCAATTATTCCCCGCATTTCAGAACTGTTAGAGCTAGGCGTGACGGCAATCGAACTGCTGCCCATCGCCCAATTTCCTGGCAGCCGCAACTGGGGCTACGATGGCGTCTACCTTTACGCGGTGCAAAACTCCTACGGTGGGGTGACAGGCTTAAAAAAATTGGTGAATGCTTGCCATCAGCAGGGTCTGGCAGTGATCTTAGACGTGGTCTACAACCACTTTGGCCCAGAAGGGAACTACATTGGCAACTACGGCCCTTATTTTACCGAAAAGTACAAAACGCCTTGGGGAAGCGCCATTAACTACGATGGCTCCTACAGCTATGGCGTGCGCAACCATTTTGTTCAAAACGCGCTGTATTGGTTCCGCGAGTTTCACATTGACGGACTAAGGCTGGACGCAACGGATAACATTTTTGACCAGAGCGCCAAACATTTTCTGCAAGAGTTAGTTGAAGCCACAGCCGCGTTTTCGCAGCAGCAGGGACGCAAATTTTACCTGATGGCAGAAAGTGATCTGAACGATACTCGGTGGGTGCGGTCTGCATCAACAGGTGGCTTCGGGCTGGATGTGCAGTGGAACGACGAGTTTCATCATGCCCTTCATACCTTGCTGACGGGCGAAAGTATGGGATATTACGCCGACTTTGGCACGCTGGAACAAATGGCGAAAGCCTATACCCACAATTTTGTTTACACCTGGAATTTCTCAAAAAATCGCCAGCGCTATTACGGTTCAGATGCGTCAGAATTTTCGCCAACTCAGTTTCTCGTGTGTGGACAAAACCACGATCAGGTCGGTAATCGGCTCTTGGGCGATCGCTTCTCCCATCTGCTGTCGTTTGAAGCGCGCAAACTAGCGGCGGCGGCAGTGCTGCTGTCTCCCTCGATTCCGCTGTTGTTTATGGGCGAAGAATATGGCGAAGTTGCTCCCTTCCAGTATTTTGTCAGCCACGGCGACCCTGATTTAATCGAGGCAGTGCGGAAAGGACGCAAGGAGGAGTTCACCGCTTTCCACGCTGAAGGCATTGCGCCTGATCCCCAATCTGAAGAGACGTTTCAGCAATCAAAACTGCGCTGGGAATCTCGCCATGAAGGACAGCATCAAAAGCTGTGGCTGTTCTATCAAACCTTGCTGCGGCTGCGACGAGAAGTGCCTGCCCTCAGCCATGCCGATCGACAAAAGCTAGAAGCGGCCGTTTTACCAGACCAAAAAGTGTTGAAGCTGCGGCGTTGGTATCAAGACAGTGAAGTGCTGTGTTTGCTCAATTTCAACGTTGAACCAAGTTCCATTCACCTAACGCTACCGCCCGGAACTTGGAAAAAACTGCTGTATTCTGCTGAGCCAGAGTGGGGCGGCACTGAACCCGAACTACCCGACATTTTGCCGCTGGAAAGAACCTCCGCCATCACCCAACAGCCTCTGATGCTTCATCCTCATAGTGTCGTAATCTATACCCGTTCGTCGAGCTAGACCTAGCTTTGGGAGACCTGCTTGTAATTAAACTCACTAATGAGCGGCGTCTCCCCGCACGACAATTCGTTGATTTACCGCTATGCTCCTAATCACCAGGGTAGTTTGACTGCCAAATTTCTTGACGCGAAGCCCAAAAACCGTGAGTAGATTGCCCTATTTCTGTGGCACTAGGCTGTCCAGTGCAATAGGCGATATGACTCACTAAGTATGCTATTTAATAAAGTAGCCGTATATTAAAGTCTATGCACTGAAGATAGATAAAATACAGAAATTGAAATAGAAAAAATATAGATTAGCAATCTGTAACTGTAAATACATAGGTTCCCTCATCCAGGTTATTCACTCATGATGCAACTTCCCATCGCCACCTATCGGATTCAATTTCACGCTGGGTTCGACTTTCAAGCTGCTCAATCCATCGTTTCCTATCTGGCAGAACTCGGTATTTCTGATCTCTACGCTTCACCCATTTTCACCGCAAGAATAGGCAGCACTCACGGATATGATGTCGTTAATCCGAAGGAAATTAACCCAGAGTTGGGCGGACAAGCAGAATTTGAAAAGCTGGTTCAATCTTTGCAGCAGCATCAGTTGGGTTGGTTGCAGGACATTGTACCGAATCATATGGCGTTTGACAGCCAAAACTACATGTTGGCAGATGTGATGGAGAATGGCCCCGATTCTCGATATCGCGACTTTTTTGATATTGACTGGAATCATCCCTATGGCGGCATTAAGGGGCGATTGCTAGCGCCTTTTTTAGGTAAGTTTTACGGAGATTGTCTAGAGAGCGGCGAACTGCAAATCAAATACGCTCAGCTTGGATTTTCCATCAATTACTACAGCCTCAGTTTTCCCCTCCGAATCGAATCCTACAGCCATGTGTTGATGTACGATTTGGGGCGACTGCGCGAAAAACTGGGCAGAAACAACCCTAATTTTGTCAAGCTTTTGGGCGTTTTGTATATGCTCAAATATATTCCTTCTAGCGAAGAGGGAAGAGAGCGATATGATCAAATTCTGTTCATTAAGAGAATACTTTGGGAACTTTGGAATGATTGCCCAGAGGTGAAGCAGTTTATTGAAGAGAACATTGAAACGCTGAACGGTGAACCTGGCAACCCAGAAAGCTATAACTTACTTGACAACCTGTTATCCGAACAGTTCTTTCGGCTTTCTTACTGGAAAGTGGGCAACGAAGAACTGAATTACAGACGATTTTTCACAGTGAATGAACTTATCTCGCTACGAGTTGAAGACCAAGAAGTGTTTGATGCCGTTCATGGTTTTGTGCTTGGTTTGGTGAAAGCTGGAAAACTAACTGGGTTGAGAGTTGACCATATCGATGGTTTGTATGATCCAGTTCAATATATTGAGCGTCTGCGCGAGCATGTGCCTGATACTTATTTAATTGTTGAAAAGATTTTAGAACCTGGAGAAGAACTGCCCTTGAATTGGTCGATTCAGGGCACAACTGGCTATGACTTTATGAGCCGAGTCAACGGCATCTTTTGTCAGCAATCAAACCAGCATGATTTTAGCGATGTCTATTACCGATTTATTGGCAATTCCTCACCCTGCGAGAAGCTCATTGATGAAAACAAACGGCTGATTATTGGCAAGCATTTGGCCGGAGACATTGACAATTTAGCGCATTTGCTGAAGCAGCTATCCGATCGCTACCGTTATGCCAGCGATTTCACCATGTATGGCTTGAAACGAGCGCTCGTCGAGATCCTCACCGTATTTCCAGTCTATCGAACCTATGTCAGCGATAAGGGATCGCGGAATGCTGATCAAGAACGGTTGCAGCAAGTCATTGAAGAAGCCAAAGAGAATATTCCTAACTTTATCAATGAGCTATTTTTTATCGAGAAATTTCTCTCGTTGGAGTTCGATGATCGCTTATCTGAAGAAGACAAAGAGCAGTGGCTTCATTTCATTATGCGGCTTCAGCAGTTTACCGGGCCGCTGATGGCGAAAGGGGTTGAAGATACCGTCATGTATGTGTACAACCGTCTGCTGTCGCTGAATGAAGTCGGCTCAAGCCCCGCTGAATTTGGCATCTCAATTGATGAGTTTCATACTTTCAACCAAATGCGGGCTACTCAGTGGCCACACACGATGAGCGCCACTGCAACCCACGACACCAAACGCGGTGAAGATGTGCGGGCACGCCTGAATGTGCTGTCGGAACTGCCGAGTGAATGGGATAATCATTTGCGCAACTGGCATGGCATCAACGCACCGCTGAAGGAAACGGTTGATGGCGTTGATCTTCCTGATCCCAATGCCGAATACTTGCTATATCAAACCTTACTGGGCGCATTTCCATTTGATGCTGAAGATTTGCCGGCATTTGTTGATCGCGTTAAGGAATACATTATCAAAGCGAGCCGAGAAGCGAAGGTCTATACTTCTTGGCAGCGTCCAGATGCAGATTATGAACAGGCGTTTGTTCACTTTGTGGAACGAGTGTTGAAAGACTCAGAGGATAACTTGTTTTTGCAAGAATTTCGTCCGTTTCAACGCAAAATTCAGCACTATGGCATTTTGAATAGCTTGTCTCAAACGCTTTTGAAGATTGCATCTCCGGGACTACCCGACTTTTATCAAGGCTCAGAACTATGGGATTTAAGTCTGGTTGACCCAGATAACCGTCGCCCTATTGACTACGAGAAACGCTGGGGTTATCTCACTGAAATCAAATCTCGTTTTGAAAAAGAACCACCTGACTTGATCGCTGAACTGCTCAACTCTCCTCAAGATGGACGAATTAAGCTGTTCTTGATCTATCAGGCCTTGAAAGCCCGCCGCGCTTATTCAGATCTGTTTCAACGGGGCAGCTATCAAAAACTAACGGTCGTGGGTAGCCTCAAGCCTCATATTGTTGCCTTTACACGGGAAGTAGGCGACACTCAGGCCATTGTTGTTGCCCCTCGCTTTCTCACATCGTTGATCAAGGAAGGAGAATATCCTTTGGGTGAACAAGTTTGGCATGAAACGAGAATTTTGCAAGACGCTAATTCTTCAGCGCTTTGGCAGAATGCAATTACAGGACAGCAGATTCAGGGAGATGAAACCTTATGGCTAAAAGACATTTTGAGTCAGTTTCCTGTGGCGCTTTTGATTGGCAACACTGCCTCAACCAATGGAGCAATGATTAAACCTTAACCCACTGTCAACAGGTCATCCTACAGAGTGTTTGAGTGGGGTGGAACCCAACTACCCCACCGGAACCAGCACATTGAGGGCACGCTGTAGAACTTTGAACGTGACAGGCAATTCTCCAATCCGATGTCCGTCTACATGAACAGGCATGTGCGTATGAGGAGCCGTTACCTGCAATTCGGCCACATGGTAGGTTTCAATCTTAGGACTATAATGATATTTCCCTTTGCTAATTGCCCAAAAATGTCGCAGCAACTGCCATTTGCTGAAGCCTCGAAATACGCTTACCGTCAATAGTCCATCATCCATGCAAGCATCCGGAGCTACTGTAAAGCCTGCTCCGTAGTAGGGACTATTCGCAATCACTACCAGCAGCACCGAAAAGCGCAACTCTCGACGAGATCTGGTTTTGGTAAGCATCGATCGACGCAAAAACGGCAGACGGCTTTCAGACTGTACCTTTGCCTGCAAAATAGGGCGATCGAGCATTATGCGAATTTGCTGCGGTTTATACGTCATCGCAAGTTGGGCTGCCTGCAAAAACCGCTCCCATTGCCCGCCTTTGATCGCTTCACCGAACGGAAACAGAGCAGCATCCAATCCAACGCCTGCCACCTCAAAAAAGTAATGCTCGTTGTTCGCTTGCCCAACATCAATTGACTTAACGTGACCCTGTGCCAACACCTGACAGGCGGCTTTTAAATCGGTTGGCAAATCAAGGCTACGAGCAATGTTGTTATAGGTTCCGATGGGAATGATCCCCAGCGGAACGGAGGCATAAATTAAACCTTTGGCGACTTCGCTGACTGTGCCATCTCCACCGCTCACAACAATCATTTCATAGCCTTCCTCAACAGCTTGGCGCGCAATTTGAGTTGGAGACTGATCGGGTGCAGTAAAAGTGAGATCGGCTCGAATATTAGCTGCTTCCAATGCCGCCACAATTTCAGGCAGCTTCATCGGATTCGGCTTCTCACCACCAGAAACAGGATTCATGATTAGGCGGGCGCGTTTCATATCACAGGTCAGATGATTAATGCCTTTAGTTTAGGCGATAGCCACCACAGGAGTGGGGCAACCCCATCCGGTTTGATGTTGACTACCCCCTTATAATTATTAGGTATTATATAAAACATAAAATATCTAAGTACCGTGTTTACACTTAGGCAAGATTGACAACTCGAAGCTTCTATAAAGCCCGTTAAAGTCTGTTATAAGGTAGAAGGTGGCGGGCAAGTTAATTCTGGGCTCTGTATCCTTTTACTCAATGGAGTCATAATCTATGAAATTCTCTTCCTTGGTGAGCGTTCTGTCCATGTCTTTAGGGGTAGTTGGCTTGACGATTCTAGCGTCTGGCTCTTCTGCTAAAGCGGCTTCGTTGACCTTTAACCAATCTGACTTGAGTCTTTATGGTGGCTCAACTGCTGTCAACTTTGATGTCAAGCTAGATGACCTAGGCGACGGCAAAGTTCAAGTTAATGTCAATGTTGGTGATGGCTATTTTGCCGACCTGCGAGGATTGTTTTTCAACATCTCAGATGATTCCCTGCTCAGCAGCCTGTCAGTCAACAAAAGCCTCTCTCCTCATGTCACCACCTTTGCGACGGGTAGTGTGTCCTCCGTAGGAAGCAATAGTAACAACGTCAATGGTGGCAAGGATAAACTTGCTTTTGACTTCGGTGTTGAGATTGGCGATGAAGGAATTGGCAAAGGTAAGCTTGATATCCGGTCAACCTCTTTTGTGCTCGAAGATGCAAGCAAAAAGCTGAACGTGAACTACTTTTCACAGCAGTCTTTTGGCATTCGGATGATGAGCGTGGGCACCAGTGCAAACAGTCGGGGCGGAAGCAGCAAGCTATCAGCGGTCAATCTTCCGCCTGTGGTGGTTGTGACGGCTCCGCCTGAAGAAGAAAAGCCAGTCGAAGTGCCTGAACCCGGTGCAACCGTTGCTTTGGCTTTGGCAACAATCGCGGCTGCAAAATTCGTCAAGCGTCACAAAGAATCTGGTGCTGAAAAAGCAATCGTTGCTTAAGAACCGCTCAAGCGCTAACTTTTCTCGTGAGCAGATGGGCAAATTATCTGTGAATAGACGGGAATAAATAAGGGTGCAGAAAGATAAATGCGTGGAGTTGACACACCCCACGCATTTACTGTTGTTAGGGCTATGTCAATCTACTGATCGAACTTTATCTCAGGATCGTGGATTAAATCAATCCGTAAACTGGACGGGCGGGTTGAACAGATTAATGGGCATCCGGCCATCGATTTGACCGCAAACCCCGCCCCGACCCACGATCGAACGGATTGAATTCCCATTCCTAACGAAAATCTACGCTCGTAATTTGACTGGCTTGGATGTCTACCAGCAGCGCAAGCGGATTATTTCCAGCTTGGATCAGCGTATTTTGTCCTCGCTGCAAAATCGTCAAATCGTTAAAAGATAGACGCGACGGCAACTCCAGTAAATCAACGCCATTTTGGAAGTCGAGAATTCGATCGCTATTTTTGCCGCCTAGCAAGACAAACGTATCCCGACTGCTTCCTCCTTCTAATACGTCATTTCCTCTGCCGCCATTCAGGATATCGTCACCACTTCCGCCCACTAAACGATCATCTCCTTTTGCCCCAATCAATTCATCTTTGCCGCCTTCTCCCCGTAACAAATCATCACCAGCAAAACCTCGTAAAGTTTCATTATCTTTACAGCCTTGCAAACGATCATCACCACTTCTGCCGTTGATATTAGGATCAGGCATGAATTTAAGAGTGTAATCTCTAGTGTTCGCTCCATCGTCTGCGAAGACGCGCACATAGTAATCTCGATCATCTTCTAAGTCAGCTTGAATCTCGTTTAAACCTGTTTCGATCAGCCGTTCATCATCGTCGTAAAGCCAAATTTCGCCCGTAGCACCGCTGATAGTTTGGGTAATCGTGAATTCGCCAGATCGTTCTAATCTAAATTGATAGGTGTCTGCAAAATCTAGTTCTCCAACCTGATCGTTCATTTGTTTGGAGCAGTCGATTGTGCCGAGATCGCGGGCATCATCAAGCGAGTAATCTGAATCAAAAGCAGCATCAAAATCAATCTCGTATCTTCTGAAATCGCTGCCGCTGACCTGTAGATAATACAACCCTTCGGGTAGATTAACCGCCAATCCTTGCGAGTAACCTTTTGCCTCAGCATATTCACTGCCGTAGGTGTCATCTAGAAGCGTGCCGATGAACCGACGATTTTCATCGTAGAGCCGCACCAACACATCTTCTTCATCGCCGCTGATAATAATATTGCGATTACTATTAACCGTAAATTTAAAGTAATCAACTCGATCGGTGTAGTAGAAACCGTTACGAAATTCTACTTGGCCAACATTTCCAAAAACATCTAAATCTGTGTTCAGCCTGCCAACATATTGAGCATCGTAGAAACTGTTATTGCGATCAGAAAAGCCAGTCATTGGAGGAAAAAAATAAGAGTGAGGTGTAGAAATAGCGATCGAAGGGGATGCCACTCCTGTGTTCCTAGTCGGCTAGAATTTCTAAAAGTTCCTGGATTAGGATCGTGGATTGAATCAATCCGTCAACTGGACGGGTGGGTTTCGCAGATCAGTGGGCATCCTGCAAATCGATTTGACCGCAAAACCCGCCCGTACCCACTATTAAACTGATTCAATTCCCATTCCTTGGGAAGCAACTGTTATCCTCTTATAGACTGTCGGGCACTCTACAAATATGAGGTCTGAGTTTAGTCTATGTCCCGACGCGGCGAAGTTTTAGTTGCCATCATCAACAATGAAGCTGATCTAGAAATTGCCCGTAAACGGCACTGGTATCGAATTCCAGTTGAAAGCGTCAAAAAGCATCTTAAACAATACTGGCAGCCCGAATGGATTGCTTTCTACCAAACTAGAAAATTTGGATGGGCAGCCTGTGCAATTCACTACTATGCTCAAGTGAGAGCCGTTGAAATTGTGCGACGCCAAGATTTATTTCCAGAAGAAAGCGAATCTCCAACAAGCGAAAAACAATATTACAAATTAACGCTATCTCCGCTTGAAGAATTACCTGAGCCAATCGTAAACTCAAAACGACGAAGAATTACTTTTATTCCAACAACTTTGATTCAGTTGTTAACAGCAATTGAAATTCAAGATTTGTCTAGACCTCGGTAGTAACCTAACGTTGTTGTGTGCTTCAACGATAGTGCCGCGCAAGAAGCCTAGAAAAAAAGGATTTGGGGTCACAACTTCCACAGCTAAGACATCTCTATACTTCGTCTAAACCTAGAGATTGACGGCTATGGTATTCGTCAAATAGAAAAACCGCCTAAAAAACTGTCTATTTAAAAGCAAAATTGAGCAAGCAAATTGCCTGCTCAAACCTTCGAGGAAACCTAACCAATTTGATTCAGAAACAAACTCTTACCCAAATTAGTCACGCCCTGTTACTTTATCGACAGCTTTACTAAGCGCACGTTGCACTTCTTCCGCAGCAGATGTCGCCTGACGAGAGTTTTCAGGACGATTCATTTGGTCAACGTCGGCATCTACTTGCACCTCATTTAGCCCTTGGTTAGCACGCTCAATCACCTTTTCGCTGGAAAGAGCATTCTCAGGTCTAATCGCATCTTCGGCATTTTCAATAGTTGCATTCAAACGAGTTTCGCCTTCAGAAGGATTAGCTCGGTTGCTTCCAATTGCTAAGGCGGGATAAGCATTTGTTAACACAAACAATGTACAAACCAACGCAAGTGCCAAACCTCGAATTAGGCGAGATACAGCAGAAAGACGACGGCTAAGATTCATATTTTTCCTCCAAAAGTATTCAGAAAAGGAGATTGGTAAGTTTAATGTCCAGAACACAGATTGGCTCTAGAATTCCCCTTACTCCAAGTTAGAAAAAACCGACTGGAGGTTCTTCTGGCTTGGAAGATTCTTTCTTTATACAAGGGATTTTGAAACAACTGAATCGCTCTACAGACTGAAGTTATCATTCTTTGATTTATTAAAGAAATCATCCCTTAGATAGAGTGACAAACGGATGCAATAATTGCCTCCACTCACTCCAAATTCTGACAGCGATGACAACCTGTATATCTCACCAAACTTTTCTCTTGTTATTTTTTCTGATGGCAGCCTAATGCACTAAATACATTGGCAACCAGATCGTAAAAGTGCTGCCTTGCCCGATTTGTGATTCGGCTGCGATTCTGCCTTGGTGAGCCTCAATGATTCTGCGAGAAAGGTATAACCCTAATCCGCTTCCAGCCCGCTTATGATCGCCCTGGCGAAACCGCTCAAATAGGGTAGCTTGGTCAGCAGGTGGAATTCCTGCCCCTGTATCTTTGACCTCCAACTTAACCCAATGCGGGGGTTGCTCACTCTCTCTGCCATCTGAAGTAGCACTCGCCAAGCGCACATTAACAGAGCCTTGATCGGTAAATTTAATCGCATTACCAATCAGATTAGTTAACACCCGACGCAGTTCCAGGCGATCGCCCATTACGACAGTGCCGGATTGCCCGTCTGAGGCAGCAGTAACCGCCTCAACTTTCAAACTAAGCTGCTGCATCTGAGCCAACGGCTCTAACTCCTGAATGACTTCTTGCACAACTTGATACAAGTCAACAGGCGAAAAGGTCAGCGTTTTGCTACCTGCATCGTGCCGATAGACTTCCAGTAAAGTGTTCACCATCTGCAATAAGTTCTTGTTACTGCGGATCATCACATCGATCGCTTCCTGCATTTCTGCTGAAACTGTTCCAAACGCTTCTTCCAGGAACAAGTTCAGCATCCGATCAGCAGCGACCAAAGGAGTGCGGAGATCATGGGTTAAGCGGGAAACAAAATCCTCTCGCTGCTTAGACATCTGCTCGCGTTCATCAATGCTATGTTTGAGCCGCAGCAGCGATCGCACTCTTGCAAGCAATTCATCCATATCAACAGGCTTGCGGATGAAGTCGTCAGCACCCGCATCTAGCCCTTCTACCACACTAGATTGCTGGTGGGCGGTAATCAGCAGGATTGGAATAAACCCCAATCGAGCTTGGTTTTGCCGGACTCGGCGGGTGACTTCGTAGCCGTCCATTCCAGGCATCATCACATCTAGCAAAATCAAGTCTGGAGGCGATTTCTCAATTGATGATAAGGCACTGCTGCCATTCTCCGCTAAGCTAACCTGGTAGCCTTTGTCCTCCAAAATGGTTTGGACTAGGAATAGGTTATCGGGAGAATCATCAACCGCCAGAATGCGATCAATCTTTGAAGATTGGGGGCGAGACATGATTGATCTACAAAACTAAACAACAGTATGGCACTCTACTACAGCATTTTTGAAAGGGCATGGAAAGGAGCAGTAA
>JAAUQT010000164.1 GCA_012033495.1 Cyanobacteria bacterium RM1_2_2
GAAATATCAACCTTACAGATGAAACTTTCTCAATCATGCGATGAAACTTTCTCAATCATGCTTTGAACCTATTTCTCATCAATTCACGTTAATCTTATTTGATTCGTATTCATTCAAAGCCAAACCTTACGCTAGCAGTATAATCTGGCAATCACTAACCTGTTTTCATGCAGCTTTGATCGGCTCCCCTATAAGCTAGCCATAGATAGATCACCACGGCACGATATTAGATTTTATGCCGTACTCAATTGCTTCAACACTTTTTTATTAGCTGTTTTGCATCAGGGAAGATGATATTTCAGAATACTGTATACAGAGCATAAAAATGTGTTTTGTGTAACAAAATCTCTAAAAGACTGGTGCAATTGTTATCGGCAGGTAACATATCGCAGGCTGAGGTCTTGATGTCTGAAAGGTCTTAAGGAGATTTCTGGGAGACCCTCTACCCCGGTACGGGCAGGTTTTGCAGATCAATCCTCTGGGCGACGCGAGACTGAGTCCAAACCTGCCCCAACGTGACAACAACTTTTTCCTAGAAATCTCCTAATGTCTGAAAGGTATGAACGTGACCTTTACTCAATGAACTTATTCACTCAACAACTTTATTAAACGACCTAAAAGTTTTGTGTTAGAGCAATTTTATGTCCAGCTTGTTAATTCAGAATGCTACTGTCCTGCCTTTCACCCAACAACCTGACGGTAGCCTTGATCTCACGCCCATTGCAGCAGATGTGTTGGTCGAAGGTGATCGGATTGCTGATGTAATTCCTCAATCTAAAACACTGGCTGCTCAGAGCATCTGCCAGTCTATTGATCAAATTATTGATGCCCGCAATCATTTGTTGATTCCCGGTTTTGTAGATGCCCATACTCACACAGTTGTTGGCGTTTTGGAGAAATGTGCCTATGAAAATTTGCCCCTCGAACTCTGGATGCTCCGCCTCCCGCCCGACCAGAAACTAGAGCCAAGAATGCATTATTTGTGTGCAGCGATTGCAGGCATGGAGGCAGTCAAAAACGGCACAACAACCCTACAAGACGATTTGTATGCCTTACCCTACACAACTCCTGAAATCTTTGAAGCCACTGCCCAAGCCTACACTGATCTTGGCATCCGGGCGAGCCTTTCGCTTCATGCCATTAACCAACCGCTATACAAAACGATTCCCTACATCGAAAACTGGCTTTCGCCTGAGATTAAACACAATTGCGATCAGTTTGTGCAAAATTTTTCGATTCCCGATTGGGCAGCCCTGTTTCGTGATCTTTACAGCCAGTGGCACGGCAAACAAGGTCTCATTACTACTATTCTGGCTCCATCTGCAACGCAACGAGTTACACCAGCATTGATGGATTGCATTGCTGCCTTGTCTGAAGATTACAATGTCCCCATTCACACCCATTTACTCGAAACAAGAACACAAGCAGTTACAGGATTAGAATTTTATGGGGAATCAGTAATTCAGGTGGCTAAACAACACGGACTGCTGACCCACCGTACCACCATTGCCCACGGGGTTTGGCTCACGCCTCACGATATCGAGTTAGTGGCGGAAGCCGGAGCAACCATTTCCCATAATCCCGTGAGCAACTACCGTTTATGTAGCGGCATTGCTTCGATTCAAGCTTTGCTGGAAGCAGGCGTTAATTTGGCACTCGGAACCGACGGCATCGATTCTTTTAATCTTTTTCATGTGTTGCGAGCCGCAGGGTTGTCTCAATCTGTTGGTGGGGCTGACTATCAGCGCTATCCTAAAGCTGCCGACGTGCTGAAATGGGCAACTTATGGAGGTGCGCGGGCCGCCATGCTGCATGACCACATTGGCGCGATTGCTGCGGGAATGAAAGCCGACTTTGTTTTATATAACTTGCATTCACCTAACTTTACACCCTGCCATAATCTACCGATTCATCTGGTCTATGGTGAGGATGGGCGCTCGATTCGCAAAGTCTTTATTGATGGAAAATTGATTGTAGAGCAGGGACAAGTGTTAACCGTAAATGAAGCCGATTTGTTAGCAGAATTTAGAGAACGGTTTGCTAGGTATCTAGAAATTCGTCCTCTGTTTCACCAGCAAGGTGAGGGGTTACGTCCCGCGATGCAGCAAGTGCTTCAGCAGACAATGAATTACCCGCTATCGATTCACAACTTCAGCCGCATCGGTCAGCCTTAATCATCGGGAGATGGAATTTCCGGTATGGGGAGTTTGATGTCAGCTTCAACCGGATAGTGAGACTCCTACACCTTGCCCTAACCCAGGTTCAGCCCGCCAGTTGCGGCTGTAAATTAATGTTACTTAAATTCATTACTGGGTATTCTAAGCCTAATTGCATTGAATCCACTTGAATCCACGGCTTAAGTAGGTGAACGCCATATGAAGAAGCAAGGTAGTCGTTCAATCACTGTTCCAGAAGATAAAGAAAAGATAAACCAGTTTCGTCAAGAGTTAGGCAAAGAGCTAGACCATGCTATTGAGCATCACGAGTTTAAAATGGTCTACATCGGAATCGCAACACTAGCGCTGTTTATGGGAGTTATCTACGCTGCGTGGAAGTTTTAGAAACGGTTCAGGTGTCGCTCTCTGAATCAAAAATAATTAAATAATAGTAATGCTAAACAGAATAACCATATGCAAAAGTCGCTTACTAGAATGTCCAGTTCTTGGATAGTGATAGTCATTGCCTTAGCGGGATTGGGATTTTGGCTCAACTATCGCACGAGAGGCAACCAGACTGTTCCTTCCGTCTCATCGGAAGTGCAGCCTGTGCGGGCTGTCGCTGCGCTAGGACGCATCGAACCAGAAGGATCAGTTATCAAAGTTTCTGTTGTCAATGCCAAAGATAGCCGAGTTGATCAGCTTCTGGTTAAGCAGGGCGATCGGGTTCAGGCAGGGCAAATTATTGCCATTTTGCAGGGCTTAGATAAACAGCAGGCTGCGGTCGTCGAGGCGGAGCGCAATGTGGCGGTTCAGCAAGCAAAGTTAGCGCAGACTCAGGCAGGCAGCAGCACGTCGAGCCAACGTCTGGCCCAGCAGGCAGCCATCCGGCGACTGGAAGCTGAGTTGCGCACGGAACTCATTGAAAAACAGGCAGCGATTCGCCGTCAGGAATCTGAGCTAGAGAATGCGCGAACCACCTACCAGCGGTTTGAAAAACTCTACCGCGAGGGGGCAGTCAGCGCTCTAGATTTAGACAATTACCGCAAGACTTACGAAACTGCTGAAACGCAACTCAATACGGCTCAAGCTCAGCTTGCGAATACGGCTGAAACGCTTAGCGCTGAGATTGCCCAAGCTCAAGCAACGCTGACCAATCTGTCGGAAGTACGCCCTATCGATGTCAAAGTGCCGCAGTCAGAGGTGGAATACGCTGTCAGTCAATTGCAAAGCGCGCAGGCAAAACTGGAAGACTTTTATGTGCGAGTGCCCGTTGCCGGACGCATCCTCAATATCAATACTCGCATTGGTGAACAAGTCAACGCAGACGAAGGAATTGTTGATTTGGGACAAACTGACCGCATGTATGTGGTGGCAGAAGTGTACGAAACTGATGTGTCACGAGTACAGATAGGGCAACGCACTACAATCGTTAGTGAGAATGGTGGATTCACACAAAAATTACAGGGGACGGTTGAGCAAATCGGCTTACAGATCAAAAAGGCAGATGTGCTGAGCACTGATCCAGCAGCCGACAGTAATGCGCGGGTTGTCGAAGCTCGAATTCGCCTTGACCCTCAGGACAGCAAGCAGGTAGATGGATTGACCTACATGCAAGTGCGAGTTAATATTCATCCCGATTCTGTTGCTAGAACTCCCTAGTATCCGCTCAAGAACCCATTGAATTCTCTTTTACGGGATCGTTCAGAGATGCAAAGCATTCGCAAATCGTTTAAGTTTGGTTTTCAGGAAATTCCGCTGGCGTGGTCACAGCTTTCGCATCAAAAAGTTCGTTTACTCGTTGCCGTATCTGGCATTTCTTTTGCTAATATTCTCATCTTTATGCAGCTTGGCTTTCGAGCCGCTATGTTTGATGGTGTCACTCGCGTTCCAGAAAACGTTCAAGGTGATTTATTTTTAGTGAATAGCGGCTCAAAATTTTTAGGCAATCAGTCTTTTCCAAAAACCAGCTTTACCGCGTCAGTGCAGTGGATGGAATTGCCGCTGCTAAGCCGTTCTACTATACCCAAACCTCCTGGATCAATCCTTGGAGTAAGGAGTTAGCGGATGTTACGGTGATTGCTTTTAACCCATCTCAGCCTGTGATGACGCTGCCGGAAGTCAACCAGCAGTTAACCCAGATTGAACAACCCGACATCGTTTTGTTTGACAGCAAATCTCTCGCCTCTCTAGGGCCGGTGGCAGAGGCAGTGAATCGAGGTGAGTCAGTCTCCACGGAAGCCGCCGGTCGCAAAATTTGGGTTGGCGGTGTGTTCTCGCTAGGTAGCAGCCTATTTAAGCGAGGACATATTGTTACTAGCGATATTAACTATCTCCGCATGTTTGGTCAAGATAGCGCTAACAACATTCAGGCTGGCATTCTCACGCTCAATCCAGATGCTGATGCAAAACAGGTGATTCAACAGCTTCAGTCTATTTTGCCCACAGACGTCAAGGTGCTGAATCGACAGGAGTTTATTGCTTTAGAGAACAACTACTGGTCAAAGCAACCCGCTGGCGTGATCTTTAATTTTGGCACGGTGATGGGCTTTGTGGTTGGCGTAATTATCGTATACCAAGTCCTTTACTCAGATGTAAACGATCATCTACCCGAATATGCCACTTTGAAAGCAATCGGCTATTCAGATTTGCAACTTCTGGGGGTCGTGTTTCAGGAAGCGATGATTCTGGCAGTATTTGGCTTCCTGCCCGGATTTGGCTGCTCAGTTGCACTCTACGGGCTATTGGGAAATTTGACTCGAATTGCCGTGATTATGCGTCCTGACGTGGCATTGCAGGTGTTTGTGCTCACGGTGGTGATGTGTTTGGTTTCAGCAGCGATCGCGGTACGCAAACTGCAATCGGCTGATCCAGCAGACGTTTTTTAGAAGAGGTTAAAAGATTTCCTATGCTGTCAATGCCTGCACTCTCGGTCAAAAGCCTGCACTATGCTTACGGTAAGGGTGCTCTGCGCAAACCTGTCCTCATTGACATCAACCTGGATATTCACGCAGGTGAAATCGTGATTTTAACTGGGCCATCGGGAAGCGGCAAAACGACGCTGTTAAGTTTGATGGGCGGCTTGCGCTCGGTTCAGGAAGGCAGCCTGAAAGTATTGGGGCAAGAGCTTTGTGGAGCCAGCAAACAAAAAATGGTTGGGGTTCGCAGCCGGATTGGCTACATCTTTCAGGCGCATAATTTACTCGATTGTTTGACAGCACAGCAAAACGTGCGGATGTCTTTACGGCTGCATCGTGAGATCTCACCAGCAGAACGAACTCAACGCAGTCTTGCCATGCTGGAAGCGGTCGGATTAGGGCAACGAACGGATTACTACCCCGATAGTCTTTCGGGTGGACAGAAGCAGCGGGTAGCTATTGCGCGGGCATTGGTCAGCCAACCAAAGCTTGTATTAGCTGATGAGCCAACTGCGGCACTAGACAGCAAATCTGGACGAGATGTGGTTGAAATTCTGCAACGTTTGGCGAAGGAGCAGGGTTGCACCATTTTACTGGTGACTCACGATAACCGGATTCTCGATATTGCGGATCGCATTATTCACATGGAAGATGGTCAGCTTGTCCAAAATGAGCAGGCTGATTCTAGTGTTTCTCCCCCTTACATTGATTCTCAAGACCCTATACCGTCAATTTCGCCATTCTCCGAGCTTTCTGCATAAGATTAATTTTCTGATTGATTAAGTGAATTTCTATTTTTCTAAAACTCATTCAGAAACAGCAAAACTTTCTTCTCATTATCCATCTACAATGCTAAACAATCTTTGGTATGCGGTTGAATTTAGCACCGCAATTACGGCTCAACCTCAGCAAATTACGCTGATGGAGCACCACGTTGTTCTCTACCGTGACGATCAGGGAAAGGTGATTGCGCTAAACGATCGCTGTGCGCATCGTGGGGCATCTTTGGCGCTAGGTTGGACAGAAGAGAACTGCTTGCGCTGTCCCTATCATGGCTGGAAGTATGATGCAAATGGGCGTTGTGTCGAGATTCCAGCCAATCAGCTAGAGATGGCAATTCCCAAGCGGGCGCAGGTGACAGCCTATCCAGTCGAGGAGCGGCATGGGTTTGTTTGGCTGTGGTGGGGTGAGCAAGCAGCCAATCGAGCCTTGATTCCCGATTTGCCTCAGTTTGCTGCGCCCAATCATCGCTGCCAAGATGAATTTCGCTGGAATGCCCACTACACGCGAGTGATTGAAAATAATGTCGATGTTTCCCACCCGCCGTTTCTTCATCGACGCATGGGACAGCGCCAAGATCACAATGCTGAAATTGAGCAACTGATCGTGGAACCGATGGGTGAATGGGGGGCAAGCGTAACGCTGAACGCCAAAATGAAGAAGCTGAAAGGAATTTGGCAACCATTGGTGGCCCAGCAAGGCGAAATGGGTTCTACTCGCCGTCATGCGTTCTACTTGCCCAACTTCACCACATTAGAATTAAATTTCGGTCGATTTCAGCTTGCTTTTTGATGGCGCATGTCCCGGTTGCACCTGATGTTACCATCACAAAATCGCTCATTTTGCGCAATTTTCTGAAATTCTCTTGGCTTGATCGCAGTGTCAATCAGTTTGGTCAAAAGCTGCTGCGGGAAGACGAGCAAGTTGTCAAAACGCAAATTCCCCAGTCAATTGAAACGGATTGGAACCAGGAACTTTTAGTTGCCTCAGATGCCATGATTTTGGCGTATCGGAAGCTGTACAAAAAGTGGCCTTGCTGATTAGCCAGCTAACGAGACAGCGCAAATTCTCGGCTTCTCAATTGTGTAGCTTTATCATAACAAGCTGCATTTCAGAAGCCGAGAATTTTTCTATTCACTCATACGAGACTGGTTACGTTTACGCAGCGTTTGGGCTTTGCCAACTAAATCTTGAAAGAAATCAGTATCAACAATTTCACCAACCTGTTTCTGTCGCTTGGTTTCATCAATTTCAATCTTGAGTTCCTGCACCTGTTTTTTCAGTTGTTGCTCTCGTGCGTAGACCTGCTTCGCCATGTTTTGAAACACTCGTGCAAGTTGTCCTAATTCATCAGTGCGTTGAGCAACCGGGGTGAGGCTATCGAGGGCAAATTTTTCGGCTTCGATGCTGGCAGCAGCGTGGGCAACTCGCAGAATCGGACGGGCTACAATTCGATCGACCGTCAGAACAGCAAGTCCAGCAGTTGTGATCACAAATAGGCTAATCACGACAAAGAGAATCTGCTTGTTGCGGTTGATCTCCATCAAGTAGTTGGCTTCAGGAATAACGGTTCCCACCACCCAATCAAGATAGCCGACCGGAGAAAGGGAAATGATGTAGTTTTCTCCGGTTTCAGGATCAGTGTAGGCATACCGCTGCCAGGATTTAAGCTGTTTGAGGTCAACTTGCTGAGTTTGAACCGTGTTGCTGGCAAATTGCAGCAGCGAATTTTGAGCTTGATCAAACTTTCTAAGCTGAAGCTGCGTGTGTCCTGCTTGATCAGGCATAACTTCCCGCGAATCGGTTGAAGCAATTAGCTCGTTTTTAGCATTGATGATAAAAGCTTCTCCTGCCCGTTCACCTTTCAATCGCTGAAGGTAGCTCGAAAGTTGCGTCAGTTCAATTCCCACTCCAATCACGCCAATCGTTTGTTGATTTTGTTCAAGTTTAACCGTTGCATCCATTCCCGGTGTGTTCGTTGAACGATAGACGTAAACTGTCCAGGCAGGTTTACCCGATGTCTTAATTGCGTTCTGATACCAGGGGCGTTCTGGTGCATAAAACGCAGGCTTCATCTCTCCAGACTCCTGTTTCACCAGCTTGAGAGCCGCCCCGTCTGAACGGTAGGAACGGATTTTGTAGTCGGTTTTGCGAGTTTGGGGATTCCAGTCGCGCAGATGAAACCGCAGTAACCCTTCTGCTGTACGCTGGGCGCCAATAAAATCTCCGTCAGCATAGCCAAGCTGAATCCAGGTGAAATCTGAATTAGCCGCTAAAGTGCTCAGAAAAAAGGCTTCCTGTTTATCTAAGTCTGCTAGCTCGATAAACTGAAAGCTGCTTTGCGTAAGCTGTTGGGCTGATTGGGCGCTCAGGAAAAGCCGCTCAACTTCTTGCTTGGTTGCGCCAACAATTTCTTGGTTAACTTGCGCCATCATGGTGTTGACGTTCCGCTTCGATGCCATCGCCCAAGGAATGTAGACGATCGCAGCCGTTGCGCCGATGGTTGCCAGCATTGCGCCGACTAAGCTCACCTTCAGGCTCGGTGTTTTCGGAACGGGACAAAGCGATTTGAGTGACGGGAGGGGAAGTTTCATGGGGTGGAGTCCGGGAGGGGAGAATCGGGAAGAATGGCATCGGAAAGTCCAGAATCGAGCGACATGGCTGATAACTTCGGAGATGCAGCTTGCTCTCGTTCGGCAATCATGGCGGTGGCTGCCATGCCTGTATGAACCGTGCTGAGCGTGCGGAACGGATCAAGGATCGGATCAATCGCAATCAACAGAACCAGCACTGCCTCTAACGGTAGCTTCAGCGGATTCAGCACAATATCTAGCATGGTGAGCGTCAAAACACCCGTTGCGCCTGAAGTTGCCATGCCTGCCAAAATCGAAAGCACAGCCACCGTTACTAAATCTACGCCGCTCAAGTTTTTGCTGTAGAGTTGGGCAACAAACAGGGTCGCTAGGGCAAAATAGATGACGGAACCAAAGCGGCAGAGCGTAATCGACAGCGGCGTGACAAGCTGGGTGGTTTGTCGGTCAAACCGCAAGCCGTCGCTGAGGGCAGCAATCGCTGAAGGAATGCAAGCTAGGCTGCTGGAAGTTGCTAAAGCCAGAAAGGTTGGCTCTTTGAGTTTAAACAAAACGGTAATCAGCGAGGAGCGGCTTTGCCGCCATATTAATAAAGTGCTGAGGGTGTAAATACTAATAAACGTGATGATTGCCAAGATAACGAAGCGAATCATTGACAGCAACACATCAAAGCCCAATTGAGCTAATTGATTAGCTAACAGGCTGCACAATCCGATCGGTAGCAGAAGTGTCAAACCTTGAATTAACCGATTGCAGGCTTTGTAAACACTTTCGAGAATGTCAAATAGGGCTTCAGTGACAGGTTCGCGCACTAACCCCAAAGCAACCCCAAAAATGATCGAGAATATCAAAACTTTCAGGGTTTGCCCTTCACTCAAAGCGCTGAAAATATTGTCGGGTACAACGTTGGCAAAGATCTGATCGAGTTGCGCCATTTCGGACGCGGGAGCGGTTTCGCTGAGGGAAATTTCCAGATCAATTCCCGATTGGTTGACCAATACTCCCAATTTTTCCAGCGTTGAAGTTGACAGATTTTTTCCCGGCTGCGCCACCACGCCAATCGCCACCACCAACGAACTGCTGAGCAACAGTCCGAGCGGAAAGATGGTGAGAATGCGGCGAATTGACTGTCCGGCATTATTGGCATTCATGAGCCTCCCGATGCTGCCTGTAATTGCTGAGAGCAAAATCGGCAACACGCACATCTTCAACAGCCCCAGATACAGCAATCCTAGCGGTGCAATCCAGGCGGCAATCTGCGGCTGACCGGTTCCCAGATGTATGCTCAGTCCGACACTGATCGCAATCGCCCAAGGACTGCGCAGCCAGTTCACAGGTGTTTTTCGATTCCGACAATGTTTCACCTAATTTTCCCTTCCACGTTCGTGTAATCTTGCAGCAAACTGTCAGCCGTGTGGTTGATCTGCATCATTTCCAGCGACTGGTTGACAAAGGCGAGTAGGTGTTGGCTATCCCAAGGCAGGGCAATGGCAATCGAGTCTTCCGTGTCGGTTAGGGCAATCGTTTGAAATTGCAGCGCTGCATCCGGTTTACTGAGCACAATTTTTTTGACTTCTAGCTCATCGCGGTAAGTGGCTAGCACGTCTCCTCGAATCACGGCATCGATCGCGGCTGACCAGGAAGGAAACTCGACAATTTCGGCTTTCGGAAATTTCTTTTGCAGAAATCCAACATAGGAGGAGCCTTGAATCACTCCAACTTTACCTTCTAGACTGCGGATCACCTCGGCAATGTTGCGTCCGTTTGCCTGTTGCGCAATTTGCAGCCGATTCACCAGCAGCCCTTGCCGCATCGTCACATAGGGTTGGGTAAACCTGACCAACTTGGCGCGGTTAAGCGTCCGACTAAGCTTAGAAATCGCTAAATCTGCATCTAGCTGATAAACCGTTTTCACCACCTGATCAAACGTATTTGCTGATCGATTGAACTCCACTTCGACACCCAACTGATCGGCAAGGGAACGAGCCACCTGAGCATCTAAGCCTTCCAGTTCTCCGGCTGCATCTGTGGCAAAAAAGGCGGGTTGTCTTGTTTCAGCATTGCCACGATCAGCTTGCCGCGCCGCAAAATCCGCTGAATATCCGGTGGCATTTCAGAACGGGACGGGTCAGAACGGGCTGATTCAGAACGAGGAGAGGTAGAACGAGGAGAGGTAGAACGAGAGGATGAGTTTGTTTGTATCGCGGTGGTCGTAGAAGTGATGGCAGAATTGGTTTTAGAAGCGGTTTTAGAAGGAATTTTAGAAGCAGTTGAAGTAATTGCAGGAGTGATTGTAGAAGCGGTTGTCGAAGCAGTCGCCGCCTCAGCCGAACCAGGCGTCATCAGCATCATGCTCCAGATTGCCAATAGCCCAGCAGCCCAGCGTACCCACCTACTCCATCTCAGTTTTCGACTCATCATGCCTCCGTTCCCTTCTCTTCTATGCTGCCCAAATTGACTGAAGCGATTGAGTTCCAAACGCTAAATCGAGCGTCAGCAAAGCGGCAACTTCCAGCGGATCAATCCACGGCAGGCTGAGCGTATCCATACGAGCCAACGCCACCGACAACTCTGTACATCCGGCAATGATTAGCTCTGCACCCTGCTGCTTCAGCCAATTCACTGCCTGCTGCAATTGCTCAAGCGCCTGATCTGGAACCCAAATTCCGGCACTTTTGATGCCCCATTCTGGATGGTAAATCGACTGCATCACCTGGTTTTGCACCACCGAACCCAGCATCGGCACAATTGGCAACAATCCGGCACGCCGAAGACTGCGCGTGTAAAGCTCTGTCCGCAATGTGCCATCCGTGGCAAGAATGCCGACTCGCCGTAGGGAAGGATGATGCTGAACAATAAATTGCGCCGTGTGATCCATCAAATGTATCCAGGGAACATTCAACTGAGGCTGCACCCGCTCGTAAAAAGCATGAGCCGTGTTGCAGGTGACAATCATAAAGTCAACGCCTGCCCGCTCCAGTAGCCGCCCATAATGTACCAGCCAGGGTGTACAGTCTTCCACATCGCCTGCCAAACTGCGCGTGCGGTCAGGAATGTTCGATGCGCCTACCAACACCCAAACGGGATGATCCTGATCGCAGGTTACACCTCGTTCAAGGTTTTTCTGAATTAATCGACGTTCAAATTCAACATGTGCTAGCGGCCCCATACCGCCCAAAATGCCCGGAATCGCTACTTGAGCCATTATCTGCGGCATCATTTTACTATTCAGTATAGTATTACTATCTACGACATCAAATGTTGCTCAATCAAGGCTAGGGTATACACCCATCTTGCAGGGTGGGTTCAAACTCCTGCCTGATCCGCCTCTATTCCCTTACCCTACAGAAAGCTGCTTCACGTCTAGAAAAAGATGGACTTCAATCCAGTTTTGGTTTGTGTCTGCATACACTCCGCGAACAGTTCCCCCCTTTTCGGTCCTACTGTGTACACACAAGTGAACGTTCCCCTTACGAAAGCTACGGTGTACACACATCTTGCGTAGGAGTCTAAAACCTGGGCTGATCCCCCTAAATCCCCCTTAGAAAGGGGGACTTCAAGCCATTTTGGGTTCGGTTCCCCCCT
>JAAUQT010000165.1 GCA_012033495.1 Cyanobacteria bacterium RM1_2_2
GTTGGGTGGCTGTTAACAGGATTGAACGAAGATCCCCCTAAATCCCCCTTTTTAAGGGGGACTTTGACCAGAAAGTTGCACATCGCGTAACAGTAGGTTGGCATAACAGCAGGTTGGCATAACAGCAGGTTGGCATAACGGTAGGTGTATCGGTTGAGAAAAGATGTTGCTTAGAAAGTTGCTGCTTGCAGATCAAAAACTTGGAAATTAAAGGGCAGCAAAGATACAGTAATCAATTTCTGGGTCGGATAATGACCTTCAAAAAATACTTTACAGACTAAACTTTACAAACAACGGAAAGCCCCCCAACCTCTCTTCTGTTTTTCTAGGTGATTTGGGATGGCGCGATCAGATGGCTCGTTAAATCAATCGGCTCTATCTTTTCAAAGGGATAGCCGGATGCAAAGTGATGAGAGCATAACATCAGACATAGTTGACTATATAACTTTTACAGCATTTCTTGCTTCATCTCTATATTCCTCACTAGCACTCAATCGAAGCTGAGTTGATGTTGGCTCAAAAGAATTGAGGATGGGTTGATTTGATTTGATCTGCTGTCAGCCAAGAGATGAAGAGACAGCAATGAGGAGTTTAGACTGGCTAGATTTTTCACGGTTTCAAGTCAAACTTATAGTCAGAAAAAAGACGAGCGATGACAAATTAGTTGATTCAAAATTGCAAATAGCGTACAAAATTAAAAATAGTATTATGTACACCAACTCTCGTGTGCAAGGATTGAAATAATGGCCAGAGCAAATAAGCGTTTGCCGTCTTCTGTGAGTGTTTCCAAATCTGCAATTGACAGTGCAACTTCAACCCTACAAGGTTTACCAGAAAAGCCGAAGGAAAGTTGGTCTTTGCGTGAGGCGGTTTCGGTACTGCAAGAATCGATTAGTGCTGCCCTCAGTAAAGGGTATAGCTACGAAGAAGTTGCCACCATGCTTTCTACAAAAGGGGTTGATATTTCGGCTTCTTCACTGAAAAGCTATTTGTCGGCTGCGAAGCGCCAGAACGGGATGACTTCGGACACGAAGCGGCGAGGCGGGCGGCGTCCGAAAAGCGAAGAATCGAACGCAAGCATGAACGGAGCCTCAGCCCCTTTGCCGACAACCAACGGCAAAGCAGCGCTGAGTGCTCTATCTGAGCCAGATGCTTCCACCGTCATTACTGATGCTGAAGTAGAGCTACCTGCCAAGCAACCCACGCGACGCAAGTCTAAAGCGGCAGAACCCGCTCCAAGCCCTCGGAAATCGGCTGCTAAAGCAAAACCTGCTGCCAAAACCAGTTCTGCTGTTTCTAAAACGAAAGCGACCCCTAGAACGCCTTCGTCTCGAACCCGCAAAAAGAGCAGCTAACGCAACCCAATCTCCTGGTTTGAGTAAAGCATCTTCACTCTGGCGCTCTGGCTAATTTGCGTCTAGTTTACGTGTGGTTGCATGTAAAATCGGCATGTCAATACCGCGCAAAAAGCAGCATTAGCGCAAACTAAACTGATCAAACAGAACGACGGCTGACTCTGGCTGGCGGGTATCAAACCGATAGCTGCTCACGGTTCCCGTGCCTGTATCGAGAATGCTGAAGGCCGTGATCTCGTTGCTAGCAATATAAGGCTGAGGCTGCTGGGCTGAATCCAGGAGAGGTGCTATGGTTGGCATGATCGGCTGAAGCCCGTTCGGATCGCCGACTGCAACGTATTGTTCAGTGTAGTTGTCTGGAACTGGGCGCTGCTTTTCACCCATATATGCACCGTAGGTATTTCCTACGTTTGAAGACTCTAAAAAATTCATTCCCGTTTGGCTCACAAAACGGTTCCAAATATGGGAATGTCCATAAAAAACAAGCTGGACGCCTGCTGTCTCCAGTAAGGGCATGACATCTCGAACTAGATAATCTGCGGATAGCGGATACTCGTAACGAACGGCAGTAATGGTTCCATCAGGGGCACGCTCAATGGTTTGAACCGGATCGGTGTAAGCCGGAACCACATTATCGCCAAGCGAATGGGGCGGATGGTGAAACATCACAACCCGATATTTTGCTTGCTGAAATTCAGGGCGAGCCAGTTCCGATTGCAGCCAAGTATATTGAGGGCTGCCAGGCGTAATCGGTTCAAAAATATGCTGACCGTATCCCCACCGCTCTGGGAAGTTAAAATCTTCTTCGCGTTCTCGGAAGCGTCCTCGGACATCCGGCTTGAGGCTGGGTCGTCGCCATATATTCGTGGCATAAAGCACGATCAACCGCACATCTCCAAATGTGACGGCATAGTATTTCTTGCCGCCCGGACTTTCTGTTGGCAATGTGAACAGTTCTTCGTAGGAGTCGGTATTAAACGAATTGTTCTTAATCCAGGTTGCCTGCATCGCTGGGTCATTTCCTGGGTTAATTGCCTGAGCATTTTGGCTGTAAAGCTGCTCTGCAACTTGGCGCGGAATCGGGTCGTTGAATTGCTCATTCAAAGGGGCAGTTAGCGAGAAGCGCCCCATCACTTCATGGTTGCCTGCTGCCGGAAACAGCGGGGCCGACTGAATAATTGCACCGCCCGTATAGCGAGTTTTTACCCCATCACGTTCCAATTCATAGGCGGCTTTCCCTTGCAAGCTCGGAAAAAAAGCGTTCCCTTTTTCATCATCAAACCATTCCGAAGCGCGATCGGCAACGTCAATCAAATCGCCTGCAAAAACACAGCGTCTACCTGCCCCACAGTCTCCACCACTTTTTGCAAGTTGGCTGGCGTCATTTGCTTCAACTGGTGATCAGAGGTTAGCAGGATTTTCAGCGGCATTCCAGCCGTTGGCAAAGGCAGGAGCGTAAAGGCTTGGCTGGTGACAGAACGCCCGTTGTCTTGGCTCGTGACGCGGTAGGGAATCCGCTGATTGGCAGTCAGTCCAGTAATTTCGGCTTCATGTCGCCAGATATCTCGATTCGCAGGAGGCTGAGGCGGCTCTTCCTGAGCTTGATCCTTCGGGCGTTTTTGGTCTTGCCGCATTCGGCTGAGCTTAAAGCTGCTGGCGGTTGCAGTTTGGGCAAACCGATCACCATATTCCACAATATGTTGTGCTCCGGCAAATTCTGTGAACCAAACCACGCGCACAGAATTTGCGGTCGGCAGTTGCAAAAATGGGTCGGTGAGCAGTTGTGGCACAGGAACCAAAGGCGAGAAGACGCGAAGCAACAAAGCACTGTAGGCGATAGCAATTAGAAACCCAATTGCGACCAGAATCAAGCGACCATTAGAAACTTTGGCAAATCGGGAGAAATTAGATCGCGTATTGATAACCCAAGATGTTTTCAAGCAAAAACTCCAGATCTAGTTCAACACACTCAGATGATCTTCTGTTTAAGGACTGAAGAGATCTCTAGAAAGCAAAATCTCTGTATGGGTAGGTTTAGTAATGAGATCATTGCCTTGCAACCCATCCTTAAACCAAACCTGCCCCGCCCAGCGGGATAGCTTGACCAGACAAAACCCCTGTCGGGCAGGTTTAGCCATCATTTCATTGGTTTATCACCATCTTTAACCCAAACCTGCCCCAACCCACACAGATATCTTTGCTCAGAAATCTCCATGAATTCCCAGTTATGCCCGCCAACGCTACCCACAGCCAACCTCATGCCTAAACCCAATTAATCAGCCGAGCGTTGATCGAGCGCAAAGTCAGATTCTAGGCGTAAATCCAAATCAGTTGCGGGATCAACCACAATCACTTCTACTTGGTCACGATCACGAATCAGGACAGATGCCAACGCCCCCAAACCAGCGCCACCCAATACATGCCAGATTTCAATATCGCCCCAAAAATTTCTGCCAGCACAGATGAGGCAACGGCTCCAATCGCGGCTCCTTCCAGCCATTTAGGGTTAGAGCGTTTGGTAATCGTTTCGCGTCGGGTAATGATCTCAGAAGTGGCATCAAAGTTATACCGATCACCATCTTCTAGAATCAGTTCTTCTGCCACAAACTGAGTGCCGTCGGAAGTAGGGCGCAATTCTCCTCTAATTTCGCTGCCTGCCGGAATGAAAACGGCTCCATCCAGCGAGCGCACATTGGTAGCAACAGTTAGCGTTACTTCGCTGGTTTCCGTTGGCGTCACGACGATCTTGTCTTTGTCGTAGCGAGTCGGAATGAGGGTTCCTGCGGGAACCACTGCTCGATTGCGCCATGTATTGGGCAAACCGCCGGGGGAACTGGGGCTGGTGCGGGGCAAATCATTCCGCCAAGAGGGGGGAAACACCTGAGCAATTCGGTTAGACTGAGCCGCTGCTGTTCGTGCCCAGAGGAGCGGTGTCAGAGTCGATGCAGTCAGGGCAATGGTCAAAGTCAGGGCAGTGCTAGCCTGCCAACGCTGCAAAATCATGATGGAACCTCCAAAAGTTTTGGGTTGCCCAACCTGCCCTCCGCAACTCTGCTGCATCGGTTAAAGCAGCTAAATTGACTGCGCCTAACATCAGCGAACCAGCCGATAGGTACAATTCGAGAGCAGATGCGTTTCGACTCCGCTCAACACTCAAACCGAGAGTCAAAGCGGGGTGAGCGCAGCCGAACCCCAGATTCTCAGTTGAGTTGAATTGAGTTTTCTGACTTCGCTCAGCTTCACAAAAGGCAAATTGGGCATACCTGGTATTTTTTGACTTTGAGGGATCTAGAAGGTTCCGCATTTGTCTAGGGGCTGTGATCCATTCCAGCGAGAACCCTGACGATGGCACGACAGCCCCTAGCCTGTTTGGGAGGGCGGGCGCAATCTGGCAGATGCCGTCAACGGTTGATCATTCATGAATGACGCGCCTAAGGCAGCATTCTTTGTCTAAGCCCAATCAGCTTAATCAGCCGCCTATCTCGCATCTATCGACCACCAACTCACGGCAGGCTTGCAACCCTAAACTCGGATCAGTGTGATAAGCAGCCCCTGGAACCCAAACTTGCACTTGCCGATCGGCTCCAATGTAGTAGAGATACTCAACATCAGGATGGTATTTCAGCCCTACTCTGAGATTAGAATAGTCATCTTCGCAAAGCTCAAACCCAAACCGCACAACAATTTGAGCCACAAGACATTCTGGCGTATCGCTCACCTCACCGGAAATGTCGCGCTCTTGCCAAAACGTATCTAAAAAGCGGCCTAAAGTGGGCAAAACTTTTTTGGGAGATCCGTTACGGCTGGCATAAACTATGGCTGGATTGCCTTCTACGATAATGTGACAGGGGGTTGGCATCGGTTTAACTCCTCCAGGGTTTGATGGCTCGCTGCAAGTCGGAGACACCCAAACCTAAAAGTATCAAGATTAGAACAATAGTGTTGATGAATTTGCAGACTTTAAATCAACCGACAAATGCCAAGATTTGGCGCTCAGTTCTAAATTTCCCGCTGTCACCGAGTTTGTAACTTTTGGGCGGCACGAAGAATTTGACCCGCCAGCACTGCTGCACCAAAGCCATTGTCAATATTCACGACGCCGACTCCAGCCGCACAGGAGTTGAGCATGGTTAAGAGAGGGGCAAGTCCGCCAAAGCTAGCTCCATATCCGATACTAGTTGGAACTGCAATCACCGGGCAATCGGCGAGTCCGGCTACAACGCTCGGCAGTGCCCCTTCCATGCCGGCCACCACAATCAGCACATCTGCCTCATGAATCACCTGCCGGTTGTTCAGCAGGCGATGAATTCCAGCTACGCCCACATCCCAGAGCCGTGTCACCGCGAAGCCAGAGAGTTCTGCTGTGACGGCAGCTTCTTCAGCCACAGGCAAATCGGCCGTGCCCGCCGAGAGCAGGGTAATGGTTCCGGTATAGCGAGGTTGCAGGTTGTCTGGCACAATTGCCGCGATCCGAGCGAGTTGGTAATACTGCAAATCGGGAATTTGGGTGTGCAGCTCAGCGTAGACCGCCGCCGTGATTCGGGTTGCCATCACACTGGAGTTGCGCGACCGCAGCGTGTTGATAATTTGAATGATTTGCTCTGGGGTTTTGTCTTGCCCCCAAATCACTTCGGGAAACCCTGTGCGGAGCGAGCGGTGATGATCGACTTTGGCAAAGTCTGAAACTGGCTCATAGTCAAAATGTTTCAGCTTATCAAAAGCTGCGTCTGGGCTGAGCGTGCCCTGAGCAACGGCATTGAGGAGAGTTTGAAGCGCTTCAGGAGAGGTCACAGGAGGTTCATGGGGTTGGGGGAGTTCAGCCTCCTATTCTATCGGAAGAGATGGACTGAGTCGCCTCACCTCGTCAACTTGTGAGGTGAGAACTCAATTAGACTAATCTCGGAATCTAGACAGCTTTAGCTCAAGAACTGCTGCAAATCTTGATCAAATATTGTCTAAGCTGCTAATTAATCGCTAGAAACAGATGCCGTTGAATGTCAAGTAGCAGTAAGGACGGGACAGGATCACTGATTGGAGGACAAAATTCTCGAAAAATAGAGTACCTCTCTGTATCCCATTTCAGTGGCATGAAAACCTCACTTCAACAACAGGAGTCTAATGATGTGTCTCAGAGGCAAAACTGGCTGAAATGGCATTGGCAGCAGGGGCTTGTGCTCATGGTGGCAGTGCTAATCGGCGGAAGTTTATGGCACCTAAGAGTAGCCGATTGTCCGCTGTTGGTTGCTGTGCCAATTCTTTGGTTGAGTTTGACTGGCGCATCTCTGTTGGTGGTTTACCTACTGATGCTGGTTCAAGCTTTACGTCGCACAGAAACCCGCTACTTGCTGATGATGCAAGGCTTTAATGGCAGCGTTTGGGATTGGGATTTGAAGACCAATCGAGTTTATTTCTCACCCCGCTGGAAGCAAATGCTGGGAGACAGCAAAGCAGATTTCAGCAACCGACCGCAGGAGTGGTTTGATCGGGTGCATCCACTGGATCGCTCAGCCTTAGAAGCCGCCCTTAGCGACTATTTGCAGGGTTCAGCGACCCCCTTCGAGCACGAATATCGCTTGCGGCATGAGGATGGCGGCTACCGCTGGATGCAAAGCCGAGCGATAGCGACCTACAGTGCTAAAGGACAGCCAGAGCGGTTGGTCGGTTCTCAAATTGATATCACCGCCCAGAAGCAAGCTGAAGAGGAACTGTGGCGCAGCACTTTTTTCGATCGACTCACCGATTTACCCAGTTGGGCAGGCTTTACTCATCATCTACAGCAGGCAATGAATCAAGCCCAACAGGATGCCCAATTTCGGTTTGCGATCCTGTGGTTGGATTTGGATCAGTTTAAGCTGATCAACAACAGTTTGGGCAGCCGGATGGGTGATCAGTTGCTGGTGGCAATTGCAGAACGACTCTCTGCTTTTTTATTGCCTAATGAAGTGATTGCGCGGCTTGGAGAAGACGAATTCGCAATTCTGCTGAAGCACATTCAAGACAGCGACGAGGCAATCCGAATGGCGCAACAGATCCAGCAAAAGTTAGCGTGTCCGTTTCACCTCGACGATCAGGAAATCTTTGTAACTGCCAGCATTGGCATTGCCCTGAATGCGCCCCACTACCACAATTCTGAATATCTGCTCCGCGATGCCGGAACCGCCATGTATCGGGCAAAAGCGATGGGGCGAGCCAGCTATCTCGTGTTCGACAAAAGTATGCGGACTGGCATGTTAGTCAAACTGCGGCTGGAAAGCGATCTGCGTCGGGCCATTGCAGAAGGTGAACGCCAGAGCCAAGCCGCTATTGCGAGGCAGGCAGACATCCAACAGACAAATATTCAACAGACAAATCTCCAACAGACAAATCTCCAACAGGCAGATATCGGACAGGCAGATATTGAACAGGCAGATATTGAACAGCCGGATGTGAATGCTGCCCTCAGAACAGCCCCGCTCAAAGCCTCTCAGAAAACATCCCAGCCAAATTTAATTGAAACGGCTGAACAATACCCTCAGCTTGAACTTTACTACCAGCCCATTGTGCGGCTAACCACTGGGCAGGTCACTGGATTTGAAGCCCTCGTGCGTTGGCAACATGCAGAACAAGGCTTGCTGTTTCCTTCGAGATTTATTTCGATGGCAGAAGAGACAGGATTAATTATTCCTTTAAGCTGGTGGATTTTACGCACTGCCTGCCGTCAAATGAGCCAGTGGCAAGCCATGTTTCCCCAGAACACCGCATTAACGATGAGTGTCAACCTATCGAGCAAGCAGTTTTCCATGCCGGGTTTGACGAAGCAAATTCTGCAAATTCTGCAAGAATCAGGTTTGGAGCCAGCGCACCTCAAGTTAGAACTCACCGAGAGCATGGTGATGGAAAATATGGCAAGCGTGATCGACGTGCTCTATCAGTTACAAAGTTTGGGCATTCGGTTGGCCATTGATGACTTTGGCACGGGCTACTCGTCGCTGAGCTACCTACCCCGCTTTCCCATTACCACCCTGAAGATTGATCGATCGTTTGTGGATCGAATTAGTGATTGCAACAACAATTTGGAAATTGTTCGCACCATTCTTTCACTTGCCCATAGTCTGCGACTGGATGTAGTCGCTGAAGGCGTGGAAACAAAAGCTCAGGCAATTCGTTTACACGAGATGGGCTGTGAGTATGGGCAAGGCTTTTTCTTCTATAAGCCGATGAATGCTAGCGCAGCAACAGATTTGTTGGTGCAGCAAGGCGTGTAGGCATTGGTAGCAGCTTTTGCCTGGGGAACAGCCATTGCTTGGGGAACAGCCGCCTAGCAGCCTTAGCTAAAGCTCCACTGCCAGAAGCTAGAAGCCTTGGCTCTGTTGCTGTTGGGTGGGGTCTGCCATACCCGAACGAGCCTGATTTTTCGATTTCGTTACAATTCTTATCTTTCTTTGGGCTTTTCCCCACGATTTCCCCAGGCTTTCCACACCTTTGTTGGGGTTCTCCACAGTGCGCCTAGAGTTTTCCACAAGGCTGAACGCAAGGGCTAGGGTTTGCTGGATTATTGGGGATTTCTACCCGATCTGCGGATTTGCACCGAGCACGCTGAGTTCATGTAAAGAAATGTAATAAAAATGAGCCGAGATTGCGATTCTCTCGTTCACTATTGTTTGCGGAAAGGCGCTCGGCACAATTGCCTATTGTTGCAACTCCACCCTCTGATAGCGCAAAATGATGCGACCGACTTCGATCTAGGGCGCTATAGCTTGAACCCGCAGCATTCATTTCCTGAGATTTTAGGGAAATTGAGCCAAGTTCAAGTTACGTTAGCGCTGCTTTTCGCTACAATTCAGCATTCCGATTGCTGACGGCGAAAAAGCCCACCTAAAAGGCGGTAAAAGTCCTTTTTCAGCAGTTCACCTTCAAGTAGAGGTAGAGGTTCTATGTACACCACCGTTAGCATCCTGGCGGAAATTCCTGAAGAACTCCACGAGTCTTTGCAGAGCTATCTGGATAATCACCCAGACTGGGATCAAGACCGGGTTTTCTCTGCGGCTCTGTCGCTGTTTTTGTTACAAAATGGCAGCAGCAGTACACCGGATGCTTCTCGCAGCTACCGCCGAGCCGCTCGCGTTTATTTGGATACGCTGTTCAAACACGCGGTTTAAGCGCAAGCGACCTGCAAGCATTGATGCAAACCGATTAGGGGAGCCTCAGTTCTTTCAGGCTACAACTCACAGTCTCCTGCGTTTCGCGTTAAGTTCCGGGTTTCAACCCTCAGCCTCGACCACACCGCGCTGCACAATATGCTTCAAATCTTTACAGCTTCCGGTGGATCGCCAAATGCTGCAAGTGAACTCGGTAGAATAGACTTCGTCGTAACGCAGATCAAGTCTGGCTTCGTTCTTGCCTAGATCGAACGCTTGAGCTTGATTTAATCTTTAATAAAATTAGACTGTAGAGGACGCAATTTATGACCTATCTCTGGTTTAAAGCCTTCCACATTGTCGGAATCGTGGCTTGGTTTGCGGGCATGTTTTATTTGCCGCGTCTGTTTGTTTACCATGCCGAAGCCAATGAGCAACCAGAAGCCGTTCGCACCATTTTGCAGCAGCAATATCAGGTGATGGAAAAGCGCCTCTACCGAATTATTATGACGCCCGCCATGATTTTAACCGTGGCAATGGCCGTGGGTATGTTGGTCGTGGCTCCTGAATTATTAAAAGACACGTGGCTTCAGATCAAGATGGGTTTAGTCGCTGTGCTGATTGGCTATCATCATGTCTGTGGTCGCCTGATGAAAGAAATGGCATCTGGGCAGTTTCGCTTGACGGGGCAGCAGTTCCGCTGGTTCAACGAATTTCCCACGGTGCTATTTGTGATCGTTGTGCTGCTAGCCGTCTTTAAGAACAACTTTCCAACGTCAGCCGCTTCTTGGGGCGTGATGGCAATGATTGTGGCGATGGCAGCCATTATTCAGCTTTATGCTCGCAAACGCCGCTTGGATCGAGAAAAAGCCGCGCAGGGCGAACTACCTACTGATGGAGTTGCCAACTCAGCCGGGTGAAGCTGGATGATGGTGCGATTGGGGTTGCAAGCTGCTGGATTCCCATACAACTTCGTTCACCCCACCCTTAGCAGCGGTTTGAAAGGTCTAGCTATTGGACGCGAGACGGTTGAGATCCCCCTTTATTCTTTAGGTCTCCTAAAAGCCTTGTAGAAGTAAAGCCTTGTAGAAGCCACCAACGGTTAACTCCCAACGATCGCAAAAGGCAGGGACATCAACCGTAGGATTAAGTTTGCCAGGATGGTCAATTTGTGGCGCGAAGAGAACATAATCCCGATCACTTGTCAACAACTCGCGCTCTCGGACAGCAATTCCAAATTCAGATTTTGACAGGAGGCTCAACTGGGGAGAGGATAGAGGTTCGTCAGCGAGAGCAGAAACATGGAACCCCTGCCCCTCAGTTTTGCCGTGTTGCTGAACTACCTCTATGTCGCGGTTCAACAGATTGCTGACCCACGACAGCCGAGCAATGCGACGCGCTACAAACTAGGCAATGTCATCGTCGGCGCGTTTTCGGTGTTCTTCATGCAATGCGAGTCTTTTCTCGAACATCAGCGGCAAATGCAAAGTCGGCGGGGGAAAGACAATGCTCAAAGTCTGTTTGGGATTGCCCAGATCCCAAGTTCCGCTCAAATCCGCAATCTGTTGGATGAAGTGGCAGCAGTGGGATTGTTTGAAGTGTTCTTCCAAGTCTATGCCGCTTTGATGCGAGGAGGGTACTTGCAAGCCTTTCAGCAATGGAATGGTCATCTTTTAGTGGCATTGGATGGCACGGAGTCCTTCAAGTCGCAGAAGATTCACTGTGAGTGCTGTTCGAGTCGAACCCACAAAATGGCAACATCACTTACTTTCATCAGGCGATCTTGCCTGTGATTGTGTCTCCACAGCAGCAATCGGTGATTGCGTTAGCACCGGAGTTTGTCACGCCTCAAGATGGGCACGACAAGCAAGATTGTGAAGTCGCTGCTGCCAAACGGTGGATCAGCGCTCATGCAACTCGGTTGGGACCTCAACCCATCCCGCTGCTCGGAGACGACCTTTACAGCCATCAGCCGCTGTGTGAACATTGTTTGGCGCATCAACTGGGCTTTATCTTTACTTGCTTGAGCGAGTCTCATGCTGCTCTCTACGACTGGCTGGGTTACTTGGAAGCAAATGGCGAAGTCAAGACCTTAGAACAAGCGCAGTGGAACAAACGCACCAAAGAGATTTATCGCTACCGCTATGTGAATCAGATTCCGCTGCGCGACACCCAACCTGCCTTGCTGGTCAACGGGTGTGAACTGACGTTGGTGCGAGAATCCGATGGCAAAGTGCTTTACTTCAATGCGTTTGTGACTGACCATGACCTCACGCCCGAAACGGTGCCCCAAGTTGTGAGTGCAGGCAGAAGTCGGTGGAAAACCGAAAATGAAAATCACAATGTTCTCAAAACCAAGGGCTATCATTTGGAGCATAACTTTGGGCATGGACAACACCATCTCGCTTCCAGTCTTCTGACCCTGAATCTCTTAGCATTTCTCTTCCACACGGTCTTGCACCTCGTCGATGACTCGTATCAGCAGATTCGTCACAAGCGAGGAACCCGCAAGGGCTTTTTCCAAGACCTTCTTGCATT
>JAAUQT010000166.1 GCA_012033495.1 Cyanobacteria bacterium RM1_2_2
GCGGAAAGTGATCCTGTAGCACAATCTGCTGCTGCCAGCCTGTCTCTGTTTCCATCAATTGCAGCCGTAGGGCATCGTGATGGTGCAGCAGTGCCACAATCGCCTGTTCCAAATACTGCTGATGCAGAGGCGCTTTGACCCGCAGCAACACGGCTTGATTGTAATGATGGGGATGCGGCAACGCCTGCTCAAAAAACCAGTGCTGGATTGGAGTCAGCGGCACTTTGCCAATGATCTCCCCTTGTTCTGCCAACACACCTGCACCAGATGCTTTACCCGCAACAGTTGCTAGCTCTGCAATCGTTTGATGCTGAAATACCTGCTTTGGCGTAATTTTTAGACCTGCCTGATTTGCTCGACTCACAATTTGAATCGCCAGAATCGAATCGCCGCCCTGCTCAAAGAAGTTATCGTGAACGCCAACCTGAACTCCCAGCACAGAAGCCCAAATTTGGACTAGCACGGTTTCGGTTTCGGTGCGTGGAGCAGCAGTAGTGATGGGGAGAATTGGAGCAGGTAACGCTAAACGGTTAACCTTACCATTGCAGTCAAGGGCAGAGCGTCGAGGTTTACAAACGCCGCCGGAATCATGTAGTCAGGCAGTTTAGATTTCAGAAAGTCGCGGAGGTTAGAAGCATCGCAGGTAGAGTGCGGAACAATGTAGGCAACAAGACGCTTATGCCCTGCCTCAGCGTAAGTTGTGATGATTGCAGTTTGTACATCAGGATGTTGCGCCAGAATCGTCTCAATTTCGCCTAATTCAACCCGAAAACCGCGAATTTTTACCTGCTGATCTAACCGACCCAGGTATTCAATTGTGCCATCTTCTCGATAACGAGCCTGATCGCCCGTTTTATAGAGACGCGATGCAGCAGTGAATGGATTAGGGATAAATTTTTCAGCAGTGAGCGTAGGCTGATTTAGATAGCTTTGTGCCAGTCCTGCGCCAGCGGCATATAATTCTCCAGGAATGCTAATCGGAACAGTTTGCAGATAACGATCGAGGATGTAGACTTTTGTTTCAGAAATAGGAGAACCGATCGGAGGAGAAGTCATTGATAGATCAGAATTGCAAATTGTACGACAACAGGTAAAGGTAGTGTTTTCAGTTGGGCCATAACCATTAATGATACGAATATGAGAATAGATCTGCAAAATTTTTTGGATATGCTGGCTGGACAGCGAATCGCCGCCTGCTAAAAGCTGACGTAAAGGCTGGAGGCTAGCAAGCTGTTCTTCTACCATCAGATGAAACAGTCCTGCGGTGAGCCAAAGCGTTGAGATTTGATACTGAGCGATTGCCTGCCCCAACTGCTCTAAGTCAGGCTGCTGAGTTGGTAACAAAATAAGCCGTCCACGATTCAGCAATGCGCCCCATATCTCAAACGTGGAAGCATCAAAGGCAAGCGGGGCTGCCTGTAAGATAACTTCACCATCTAGATCCACATAGTTGGGCTGTCGAACGAGCCGCATGATGCCACGATGAGGCACGCAAACACCCTTAGGAGTTCCGGTTGAACCGGACGTATACATAATGTACGCTAAATGCTCAGAAGTAATTGGACTATTTGGATTGAGCGTACTACAAGCTGTAATTTTATGCCGATCGACATCAAGACGAATTTGCTGAAGGTTCAATGTCTGTAATGCAGGAATAGCTGAACAGGTCAGGACTCGCTTCACCTGAGCATCGGACAGCATAAACGCCAGCCTTTCAGCAGGGCAAGTTGGATCGAGCGGTAGATAAACTCCACCTGCTTTGAGAATTGCCAGAATGCTGATGATCAGATCTGGTGAGCGCTGAAAATAGAACCCAATAGTTTCTCCTAAATGAACACCAAGCGATTGGAGATAGTGAGCGAGTTTATTAACTGCTGCGTTAAGAGAACGATAGGTGAACTGCTCTGTTTCACACACCAAAGCTATCGCATCAGGTGCAAGTTCAACTTGCTGTTCAAATAATTGGCAAACGTTATAGGGGCGTAGATCTTGATAGCCCAATTGATTCCAGTTGCGTATCTGTTGCTGTTCTGCCAAAGATAAAATTGTGAGATCCGAAAGATGCTGTTCTGAATTAGCAGTAATTGCTTCTAGCAGGGTTTGAAAATGCACTGCCATACGTTCAATTACCCTTCAGTAAACAAATCCAGGCTATACTCCAATGTTCCAGATAAATAACCAGATTCTTCCTGCATTGATAGTGTTAAATCAAACTTTGCCGTACCGCTATCGCTCTGAAGCGGTGTCCAGCTTACGTCTGCAACTTCAATCGACGGCATTGGCGCATTTTGCAGGACAAACAATACTTGAAACAGCGGTGTATGGCTGAGTGAACGCTGAAGCTGTAGGGCATCAACGAGTTGTTCAAACGGCAAATCCTGATGAGCATAGGCTGCTAGCGCTGTCTCCCTGACCTGATGCAGCAAAGCTTCAAAGGTTGGGTTGTTCGCTAGATTGCTGCGGAGTGCTAGTGTGTTGGCGAAAAATCCAATCAAGCCTTCAAGCTCTGTCCGATTACGGTTAGCAATCACCGTTCCAACTACAATATCGTCACTGTCAGTGTAACGGTGCAGCAAAATTTTGAAAGCAGCAAGTAGCGTCATAAACAGCGTACTGCTCATTTGTTGGCTCAACTGCTGAAGCGACTGAGTGAGAGATGAAGATAGCTGGAAACGATAGCTGGCTCCTCGCAAACTTCGGACAGCAGGACGGGGGTATGCGGTAGGCAGTTCCAACACTGGGGCATCTTGAAGCTGTTTTTTCCAATAAGTGAGTTGCTCGGTTAAAGGTTGGCATCGCTGCCACGCAGCAAAATCAGCATATTGGATGGGAAGCTCCGTCAACGGTGAAGGTTTACCCTGATGAAAAGCAGGATAGAGGGCAGCAATTTCTTGTAACAAAATTCCCATCGACCAACCATCTGCCACAATATGATGCAGTGTTATCAAAAGAATGTGTTTTGAATCATTGAGACATATGAGTTTGATACGTAGTAACGGCGGAGAATTGAGCGCAAAAGACTGTTTGGCTTCCCAGTCGGCTAACTGCTCTGCCTGTTGAGTTTGTAAGAACTTAGGCAAATGGCTGAGGTCAATTAGAGGGATCTCTAGCGATATTGGCTCGATTTTCGGAATCGGTTGACCCTCTACTGTATGAAAACCAGTTCGCAACACTTCATGGCGATGCACAATCTCGTTGAAACTATGTTGTAAGGCAGCAAAATTCAGCAAACCATTTACCTGCACGGCTGCCGGAATATTGTAAAAAGGGTTGTCAGGTTCCAACTCGGCTAAAAACCACTGACGCTGTTGGGCGTAGGAGAGCGGTAGGGCAACAGAGCGATCGCTTGATGCCATTGGCGTCTGCTGAGTTTGCCGAGTCTCCTCAATTACTTGAGCCAACTCAGCAATAGTAGGATGTTCAAATAATTGACTCAATGGAATCTCGATATTGAATACTTGGCGTATCCGGGAAATAACCTGAGTTGCTCGTAATGAATGCCCGCCCAACTCAAAAAATGAATCATGAATACCAATCCTTGATCGCTCTAAAACCGTTGCCCAAATGTTCACCAGCAGTTCCTGAGTTGGAGTTTGGGGGCGGATGCCATGGATTGGTTGATCGTCCAATTCAGCGCTAATATTGCGTGCTGCAAGATGAACCCGATCAATTTACCGTTGGAAGTGAGAGGCATAGCATCCAACTGGACAAAGGCGGCTGGAATCATGTATGACGGTAGGGATTGGGAAAGGAATTGCCGCAAATTACTCGAAGGTGCAGCAACGGATGCTGAAGTGAAATAGGCAATGAGTTGCGAATCGGACTGTGTGGTTTGTAGCACCACGATCGCCGTCTGAACCGCTGGATGCTTCTCTAGAGCAGATTCAATTTCGCTGAGTTCAATCCGAAAGCCACGCAATTTGATTTGCTGATCGAATCGTCCGAGAAATTCTAAGTTGCCGTCAGGGAGATAGCGAACGCGATCGCCTGTTTTGTAAAGGTAAGGAGATTGGCATGGATTAGCAATAGGTTCACGGAATGGATTTGGAATGAATTGGTTAGCCGTAAGTGCAGGCTGATTGAGATATCCTAGTGCAACACCTGCTCCACCAATATAAAGTTCTCCAGCAACACCAACTGGAACAGGATTTAAATAATCGTCCAGTACATAAACCTGAACATTAGGAATTGGTTGCCCGATCGCCACTACGCTTGGTTTATCTAGCACATCCCACCAGCTAGAAACAATCGTAGCCTCTGTTGGGCCATAAGTATTGAGAAGCCGGATTTTCGTCTGCTGCCATGCCATCACGCTATCGAGTGAGGCAGCCTCTCCGCCGATAATGGTCAGCCGCAGGCTGGATGACAAAAAATGTGACAAGAAGTGCGGGATTAAACTGTGTGTCAACTGTTGCCAATAGGCAGTTGGTAAATCGAGAATCGTTAACTGCTGATCGCGGCAGGTTTGTAAGAAGACATTGGATTCCAGCATTTCATCCGTTCGCAGCACCAGCGTTGCCCCAGACATCAACGTTGGATAAATCTCTTCAGCGGCAGTATCAAAGCTAATTGAAGCAAATTGCAGAACGCGATCGTTGATGGTTAACTCAAACTTTTCGCACGCTGCCAATGCATAATTCAAGAGCGCTCGATGCGGAATCATCACACCCTTGGGTTGTCCGGTTGAACCAGAAGTGTAAATGACATAAGCAAGCTGATTAAGCGCAACTGGACAGGCAGGATTATCTGAGTTGAACTCCTCAATAACGCTCTGATGAACATCAATTTGAAGATAATCAATGTTATTGAGCCGTAACTCAGGAGCCAAATCGAGAATGCCTGATCGCGTTAACACGAGCTTTACCTGAGCATCCTTTAGCATCCAGATCAATCGCTCGCTTGGATAGGTTGGATCAAGTGAAAGATAAGCGGCTCCAGCTTTGAGAATAGCAAGCAGACTGATAATCTGGTCAAAACCGCGATCAAGACAAACACCGATTTGGGAATTAATATTTTGCTGCTGCAACCAGTGAGCAAGTTGGTTTGCCCTAGCGTTGAGTTCACGGTAGGTTAGGTGGTGATCCTGGCAGACTAGAGCAATGGCGTCAGGTGTGCGTTCAACTTGTGCCTCAATTTGCTGATGGATACAGTCAGGATTGGCATACTGCACGTGGGTTTGATTCCACTGCCAAAACTGCTGTTGTTCAGCAGAAGTCAGCATAGGTAAGGCAAATAGTGATTGTTTTGGCAAGTCAATGAACGCACAGAGCAGAGTTTGTAGATGCTCCAATAATTGATCGATGCTTTGATCTGAAAAGCGCTCGCAGTCGTAGTCAATTTGCAGGACTATTTCTGTGCTTGGAAGTACCGCCAACGTGAGCGGATAGTTGGTTTGAGCAACTTGGTTCGACGTTGATAGTGGATTAATCTGAAGCGGTAAATCGGTATATTTCAGTGCATCATGAATTGAAACTGGATAGTTTTCAAAAACAATCAAACTTTCAAATAAAGGCGTCCCATGTGGAACATCACTCCATGCTTGAATATCAACCAGCGCAGTATAGGAATGGTGAATCTGCTCTGATTGCTGTAATTGTAGCTGTTGCAGCCAGGGAATAAGTTGCATTTCTGGGGCATACTCTACTCGCACTGGTACGGTGTTGATGAACAAACCAACCATCATCTCAACACTTGCTAAGTCAGGAGGGCGACCGGAAACGGTGATCCCAAAGACAATATCGTTCAATTGACTATAGCGGCTTAACAGAATTGCCCAAGCGCCTTGAATAACGGTGTTTAACGTCAAGTGATGCTGCCGAACAAAACTTTGTAATTTTCCAGCAATATTTTTAGAGAGAACAAACTGCTGTTGCCTATGCTTGAAAAGCGAACGTAAATGAGAAGGTTGATGAACTGAATTCAGCAACGGCGTAGACGTTGTAAAGCCTTGCAGCGTTCGTCGCCAAAACCGCTCTGCCTGCAATGTATCCTGCTGCTGTAACCAGAGAGTATAGTCCCGATAGGGGCGAGGCTCTGGCAGAACAGCCTGCTTGCCCTGACAAGCCGCCTCATAGTAAATAAACACTTCCTTGAGCAAAATCGCATTACACCAACCGTCGAGCAGCAAATGGTGATGTGTCCAAATAAAATCGTAGGTATCATCTGCAACTTGCAGCAGCGCACAGCGCATGAGAGGAGCTTGATTCAACACAAATTCCTGCACTCGGTCGGCTTGCAGAAATGCAGTCAGTCGCTCTTGTTGTTCAACAGCAGAAAATCCTCGCCAATCTTGCTCCATCCAGGGTAATTCGACTGACTGGAACACGACTTGCAGTGGCTTGTCCACTTCTTCCCAATAAAAAGCAGTACGTAAAATGGAATGCCGATCACACGCATGCTGCCATGCTTGCTTGAATGCTATAACTTCCATGCCTTGAATTCGGCAACAGCGTTGCTCGATATACAGCCCCGATGCTGGAGTATAGAGCGAGTGAAACAGCATTCCCTGCTGCATCGGTGATAGTTCATATAGGTCAATTATATTATTCATGATTCGACCTCCCTGGCTGAAGCTTGCGGATCAACTGGTCAAGCTGCTTCTGGTTGACTCTTGCGGCAGGAAAGTCTGAGGGCGTATAGGTCGCTGGTTGCTGCTTCTGAATCAGCGTCATTAACGCTTGCAGATGCGCCTGTGCTAGTCGTTCAATTGTGCTACGACGGTGATAGTGACGGCTGTAAACCCAGCTTACTTTTAACTGTTGATCTGCAATCCAGGCATTGATCTCCAGTAGATAAGGGCGCGGATTTGAGGGGCTATTCGTTCTGCCACAGGATTCTTTTGCCCATCCCAAGATCAATGAATGAGAAGCTTGATTTTGGTGGTCAATCTGCCCCAAATAATTAAACTTAATCTGTGCAGAGGGCAATTGTTCTAGGCGGGTTCGGATTGCAGTATCCCGACTGAGATATCGCAATAGCCCATAGCCTGAGCCATGATTAGGCATCTGTCGCAGCGTTTCTTTCACCTGTTGGAGTGTTTCAACCAAAGGTTGGGGAGCCATTTGTAGGCTTACGGGCGCAATGCTAGTAAACCAGCCAACGGTGCGGGATACATCAAGGTCTACGCTATGGTTGGTTGAAGGGTTATTACGCCCATGATTTTCCAAATCAATTAGTAGTGTTCCTGTTCCTAGCCAGAGTTGGCTTGCGTGAATGAATGCGGCGAGTAGAACTTCGTTAATATAAGCATGATAGTTCTTAGTAACTCCTTCTAGCAGTTCGCGGGTCTGTTTAGCATCGAGCAAGACTTCAATTTTTTCTACAGAATCGAATATATTCTGGCTGTAGGTGGAACAAACGACTGGTAATCGTATTGTGGATGGACGGGATGACCAATGGTTAAACTCAGACATAATAGATTCTGAATTAGCCTGGGCGATTCGCTGCTCTACCCAATCTCGAAAAGAAGTTGTTTTCGATGGTAATTGCACAGATTTGCTGTTCTCAAGCTGACTATAAGCTATGGCTAAGTCTTCTATCAGAATTCGCCATGAGACGCCATCAATAATCCAGTGATGCAGAATTAAGAGTAATCGAGCAGGCTGATCAGCACCCATGCGAAATAAGATACTGCGCCAGAGAATGCCAGACAAATGTAGGCTAGACTGAAGGGAATTTGCAACCGCTGTGAGGGTCGAAGCTTTTTCTGAAACGGCAGGATGATAGATCAACAACGGTGAAGCTAATCGGTGTTTCACTTGCCGCATGAACCGAACGAATGCCCGTCTCGTCGGACACTAATTGCAGCCGCAGTGCATCATGATGTTGCCAAAGACAAGTTAATGCTTGCCTGAGATAGTCGGCTTCCACCGCAGGCGAAATTTCTAGAAGCAAAGCTTGGTTATAGTGATGAGGTTCCGGCAAGTTCTGTGCCAATAGCCAATGTTGAATGGGAGCCAGCGGCACTTCGCCCGTGACCGTTCCTTGCTCGGCAGCAATGATTTTTGTGGTGTTGACCTGTGTTGCAAGTTCGGCAATCGTTTGATGCTGAAAGATTTGACGCGGTGTCAGGTGTAGACCTACTTGTTTGGCTTTGGCAACCACCTGTAAGCTAAGAATTGAGTCACCGCCTAATTCAAAGAAATTGTCGTGAATGCCAACCGCTACACCTAATAACGCTGTCCAAACCTGAGCAAGCTGGGCTTCAACTTCAGTGCAGGGCGATACTTCAGCAGTAGATGAGGTGAGCGCAACAGGAGCAGGTAATGCCAATCGGTCAATTTTGCCATTTACGGTTAAAGGCAGCGCAGGCAGCAGCACAAACAACGCAGGCAGCATGTAATCGGGTAGTTTTGCCTTCAAAAAATTGCGAAGTTCTTGTCGCAAGGATGGCAATAGGGTTGAATCAGGCAGTTCTGTTAAATCTTTTTGCAGGACTGTATAAGCAACTAGGCGCTCTCCATCAACATCCACGGTAACTGTAGAGGCTTTTACAAGCGGATGTTGGTCTAATACCGAGACAATTTCTTCTAGCTCAATCCGAAATCCTCGCAGCTTTACCTGCTGGTCAATTCGCCCCAAATACTCAATTGTTCCATCTGCAAGATATTGAGCTAGATCACCCGTTTTGTATAAACGCGAATCAAAAGAACCTACAGAGATGAACGGATTAGGAATGAATTTTTCAGCCGTGAGATCAGGACGATGGAAATAGCCGCGTGCAACTCCAATACCGCCGATGTATAGTTCCCCAGGAACTCCAACTGGAACAGGTTGAAGATAATGATCAAGAATATAAAGCTCGGTATTACAAATGGGATTTCCAATTGGAATTGACTGCGCCTGAGATATGATGTGAGAAGTTGATGGAATTTTATAAACGCAGCAGCCTACAACCGTTTCGGTCGGGCCATACTCGTTAATAAATTGGCTGTCAGGGGCAAGGGTACGCCAGTCGGCAAGGTGGCTTTCGGTTAGTGCTTCGCCCCCGATCACAAAGGTAGTAGAGGGCAATTTTCGCGGAGCAGAATTGGGCTGCCACTGGCTGAGCAACTTCAAGTGAGCAGGAGTAAGTTTCAGTAAGTTAAAGGAATGGGCTGTTAAGGCAAGACTCAGAGATTCGATTGCCGCTTGTTCGGGCAGCAGCACAATCGGTTGTCCGAACAACAGCGGTGCATAGAGGCTGGTGATTGTGGCATCAAAGCTAATCGGAGATTGGACAGGTGCACCAAAATAATTCGTTGTAAAATTAGCTGTAGTATCAACGCTGGAATTATCATTAAAGTAGTGCAAACACCAATTTAAGTAGTTGCTTAATCCCTGATGGGTTAACATCGCGCCTTTTGGTTTGCCTGTCGAACCGGATGTATAGTTCAGGTAGGCTAAATTTAAACCTGTAAGGACATGAGTGGGGTTATGCTGCGGATAATCAGCGATCTGATACCAACGATTATCGACTGTGTATGTTTGACAATCCGTATCTAAATCAATATCTAGTTGCGTTAGTAATAATTCTACTTGAGCGTCTTCAATCATCCAATTTAAGCGCTCTCTGGGATAGCTAGAATCAAGCGGCACATAGGCGGCTCCAGCTTTAAGAATGCCGAGTAGGGCTATGATCATCTCCAGCGATCGCCTCATGCAGATGCCAACTCGTGATTCTGTTGTAATCCGTTGAGTCTGCAAATAATGCGCAAGCTGATTGGCTCTGGCGTTGAGTTCTCGGTAAGTTAACTGCTGATCTTGAAAGATGACCGCAATTCGATCGGGCGTTTGTTCCACCTGAGCTTCAAAGCGATCAGGCAAAAACTGATCCAAGCCTGCATCTGTGCGTGTCTGGTTCCAGTCTACGAGAATTTGCTGACGTTCTGAAGCGGTTAAAATTGGTAGTTCAGAAATGGGCTGGTTAGGGTCGCAAATGATGCCTTCTAGCAAAACCTGGAAATGCCCTAACATTCGGGCTACGGTGTCTGGGTGATATAAATCCGTGCGGTACTCTACCACCGCTAGCAGTCCTTGAGATCGCTCAATTAGATGCCAACTCAGGTCAAATTTGGTAAAGCCTGTATCAATCCAATCTTGGCTCAATGTTAGCTCAGGTATATCCAGTTCAGGAGATAGGGCGTTCTGCAACTGATACACCTGATTTTGCAACTGAAACATGACCTGAAAGAGCGGGTTTTGGTTGAGATGACGTTGGGGATGCAAAGCTTCGATCAGTTTAGCAAAGGGCAAATCTTGATGCTGATAAGCGCTTGCCGTCACCTGCCGCACCTTTTCTAGCAACGTCCGAAAGCTAGGGTTGCCAGAGAGGTCAGTTCGTAACACGAGTGTGTTAACAAAAAATCCGATCAATGGTTCTACTTCTGACGGACTGCGATTCGCGGTTGGCACACCCACGGCAATGTCGTTTTGCTGGCTGTAGCGATGCAGCAATACCTGGAATGCAGCCAACAACGTCATGAATAATGTGGCACCTGCTTGACGGCTCAAGCTTTTCAACGCTTCGAGCAGATGGAGCGATAGGGTGAGCGATTGAGTTTCACTGCGAAATTGGGAGATGGGCGGACGCGGATAATCGGTTGGAAGCGCTAGAGGCTGGAGGTCAGCGAGTTGCTGCTGCCAATATGCTATCTGATTGGTGAAGTCTTGCTGTCGCTGCCAGACAGCAAAATCAATGTATTGAATCGGCAAAGTAGGCAGGGAAGCAGGCTGTCTGGTCAGGTGAGCTTTGTAGAGGGTGATCAATTCTCGCAGCAGGATGCCCCGCGACCAACCATCCGCCACGATGTGATGGAGGGTTAGCAGCAAAACCGTTTCGATGTCCGACAATTGCACCAGAATCGTTCGCAGCAGCGGCGCTTGCGTGAGGTTGAACGGATAGCTCGCGGTTTGTTTGGCTAACCGATCCATTTCGGCTAATCGAGATTGTGCAGGCAGGGATCGGAGATCAACAATTGGAAATACAAGAGATTCGATCGATACAACCGTTTGAATCGGCTGCCCTGCGTTTTCAACAAATGCCGTTCTTAAACTCTCATGGCGTTCAACAATTTGATTCAGACATCGCTGCAATATGGGGATATTTAATCGGCCGCTAAATCGCCAGAGGATTGCAATATTATAGGCGGGATGATCTGGATCAAGCTGATGCAAAACCCACAGCCGTTCTTGAGCAAAGGAGAGAGGGCAATTGTCTGGATTCCGACGTTTACCAATCGCTGTTTGGGATGCCCGTAGTTGCTCAAACAAGGCACGTTTTTCCGGGGAAAGCGCAGCGATGCGTTGCTGTAATGCTGTGATGTCTTGCCTTGATTCAGTCATACTCATTGCGGGCGTAGAGTTTACTCAAAATAATTTACCCAACTATCTCATTTTCATACATGGCTGATTACACGGGATTGGCACTGTTCCATTAACTGTTTCAGATAGGGTAAACCGGACATTACATAATCTGAATCTTGTACAAAATCAATCAAACAAGCAATTTCGTTGACACCAACTTGACGAACCCGTTCCACAAACGGACGGCAGCTTTCCGGTGTACCAATCAGCGCTCGTCCTTTCATAAATCCCTCAACTCCAAATTGCAGCAAACTATCAATATCATCTTCAGAAAAATTCTTCAGGCTCACATTCAAACCCATTCCCTTTGCCAGATTTTCTAATAAATCATAATGATTTTTAAGATAGTTGCAGAAGGGCTGCTTAATTTGTGCTTTAACAGTATCGATGTCGTTACCTAAAAAAGTGTGGGTCATCAACGCTACTTTTCCAGTTTTGGGATTATAGTCTTGACGCTGACGTGCCTCACGGTATAACTGAATTTTTGGTGCAATATCATCTAGGGTTCCAGCCAACAGTGACGTTAACACATTTGCGCCCAGCTTGCCTGCCTCGATAAAGGTTTCATTCGACTGGCAAGTAATCCAAATTGGCAACTCTGGCTGAATGGGTCTGGGCAAGGTTTGAACCGTGAATGGCTTGCCCTGCGCT
>JAAUQT010000167.1 GCA_012033495.1 Cyanobacteria bacterium RM1_2_2
CGTGCTCGCTACCGGAATGATGGCAGCATCGAGTATCTGGGACGACTCGACCACCAGGTTAAACTGCGGGGTTTCGCATCGAGCTAGGCGAAATAGAGGCAGTATTATGCCAGCATCCGGCTGTGAATCAAGCTGTTGTTGTGCTTGCCTCTCCTTCAGACCGTTCGCCTTGCCTGATTGCTCACCTTATCCCCCACTCTGTTCCCGGCTCCCCAACACTGGAATCCCTACTTCCTGAACAGATTCGCGTCTATTTGCAAACCCGCCTTCCTGACTACATGCTTCCCGCCCTGATTACCCTTCAGGAGACTTTGCCCCTCACTCCCAACGGCAAGATCGATCGCAGCGCCTTGCCACCGTATCTGAATTGCGTCAAGCGGCTCACACTTCTGAAGCTCCGCGAACCCCTGCTGAGCAATCGCTGCACAACATTTGGCAACAGGTGTTAGGAATTGAAGCCGTTAGCATTCACGACAACTTTTTTGAATTAGGCGGCGACTCAATTTTGGGGATTCAAATGATTGCCAAAGCCAATCAGGTTGGGCTGCATTTCTCACCTAAGCAGGTCTTTCAGCATCAAACAATTGCTGCTCTAGCTGCTGTCGCCAATACAACTGTGACTCCGACAGCCTCACAGGATATATTGACTGGGACGGTTCCTTTAACCCCCATTCAGCACTGGTTTTTTGAGCAGAATTTTGCAGAGATGCATCACTGGAATCAAGCCATCTTGCTGGAGGTACGGCAGCCTATTCACCGGCACTGGCTGGAGCAAGCGGTACAGGAGTTGCTTAAACATCACGACAGCTTACGGCTTCGCTTTCAGTGTAGTGAGAATGGATGGCAGCAGGAATATGCTGCTGTGATGCCTGCACCGTTTAACTGGATTGATCTCTCCCATTTGCCTAAATTTCAGCAAATCCAATCGATTGAAACTGCTGCTGCCGTTCTCCAAACCAGTCTAGATTTATCAACAGCACCATTACGAATTACCTTTTTCAATCAGGACAGAACTTCAGGTCGCCTGTTGCTAATCATCCATCATCTAGTAATAGATGGCATCTCCTGGCGAATTCTGCTTAGCGATTTGCAAACCCTCTACCAACAGTTGAGCCGTGGTAGAAAAATGCAGCTACCACCTAAAACAACTGCTTTTCGTCAGTGGGCAGAAGCTCTATCCTCTTATATTCCCAGTCCAGAAGAGCTAGCATACTGGAAAGGTCGCTCAGACGTTCTGCTTCCAGTCGATTCATTCGGCACGAACCGTATTTCTGATGTGGAAACCGTATCTGTTTCTCTTTCTATAACTGATACTCAGGACTTACTTCAAGAAGTGCCAACTGCTTATCAAACCCAAATTAATGACATATTGATAACAGCATTAGCTCAAACATTCACAGCTTGGACAGGAAGCCGAACTTTACTACTCGAATTAGAGGCACATGGACGCGAAGATATATTTGCTGGGATTGATCTTTCCCGTACAGTCGGTTGGTTTACGGCGTTGTTTCCTGTTCGATTAGATCTGAGTCACGCTGAAACGACGGCTGCCGCACTGAAAACGATCAAAGAACAGTTGCGCTCGATCCCAAATCGAGGCATTGGATACGGTATCCTACGATATTTACAAAATCATGGTTTGTATCGTGATGCTCAAAATACTGCGGCACATCCACAGATCAGATTTAACTACCTTGGTCAAATCGATCAGACGTTAGCGGAAAGCTCCCTGTTTAACCTCGCACCTGAGACTATTGGCAACCTTCGCAGCCTCCAATCTGAACGTGGTGTGTTGCTAGAAATCAATGCTCTGATTCGTGGTGGACGACTGCGGTTAGATTGGAGCTATAGCCGTGCCATTCATCACCGCAGCACGATTACAACTTTGGCTGAGGAATACCTGACAGCGCTACGCCATCTGATTCAGCACTGCCTTTCACCTGATGCTGGAGGCTATACTCCATCCGATTTTCCCCTGATGGCAATTGATCAGGCTGAGTTAGACGAACTATTGGCAGAACTATAGGGAGATATCAAGATGAACAGCAAGAAACAAATCGAAGATATCTATCCTCTCTCGCCCATGCAACAAGGCATTTTGTATCATGCCCTGTTAGAAAATTCAGAAGAGAATAGCAGCGTTTATGTTCCCCAAATTGTTCTTACCTTAACAGGACTTACAGATATTGCAGCTTTCAAAGCGGCATGGCAACAAGTCATTCAGAACCACCCAATTTTACGCACTGCTTTTCAGTGGGAACAGCGCGATCAGCCATTTCAAGTTGTCTATCGTCAGGTCGAGTTACCCTGGCAGGAGCAGGATTGGCGTTCGCTGCCTGGAGCACAACGCAACCTAGATGCTTTTCTAGAACGCGATCGTCAGCAAGGTTTCGATCTCAAAACTGCGCCGTTGATGCGCCTGACGCTAATCCAAACCAACGACACTGACTACTATCTAATCTGGACACAGCACCATTTAATTCTCGATGGTTGGTCAGCCGGACTCGTGTTGAAGCACGTGTTTGAATCTTATCATCAGCGGTTTTCTCCTCCAAGCCGCCCCTACCGCGACTACATTGCTTGGCTGCAAACGCAGGATACATCTGCCGCCCAAGCCTTTTGGCAGACTCGGCTACAAGGGTTTACTACGCCTACGGTTGTGTCAATGCCTCTATCAGCGCAAACCAGCACCATGCCCCGCTGGAACGAACAACAGCTTGTTTTGACGGCTGCCACGACCGCCGCCTTAAAATCAATTGCTCAACAGCATCATTTTACGCTCAATACGCTGATGCAGGGGGCTTTTGGGCTGCTCCTCAGCTACTACAGCAACGAAACCGATGTTGTCTTTGGAGCCACGGTTGCCGGTCGCCCTGCTGCGCTCCCAGACAGCGAATCGATGGTGGGTTTATTCATCAACACCTTACCAGTGCGGCTACAAATTCCTATGCAGGAAGATCTCATTCTTTGGCTTCAGCAGGTGCAAATGCAGCAGTCAGAGGCGCTTCAGTATGACTATACGCCGTTACTGGACATTCAAGGTTGGAGCGATATTCCTCGTGGTACGCCTCTGTTTGAGAACATTCTAGTATTTGAAAACTATCCGATCGATCCGGCATTGCTTCAGTCTCAGGCAGGACTACGATTAACAGAGGTACGCTCGGTAGAATGGACAAGTTTTCCCTTGACACTGCTGGTCTCTGCGGCTGAACAGATTGCTCTCAAACTTAAGTTTGATCAACAGCGGTTTGAGCCAACAACAATCACACGCCTGTTAAATCACTTAGCAACTTTGCTCAACGCCATTGCTGCTAACCCACACCAGCAAATTGTCGATCTGCCATTTCTCACTTCAGCCGAGCAGCAGCAGTTATATCAGTGGAACAAGACTTTAGCCAGCTATCCACAAACCGGTATCCATGAACTGTTTGAAGCTCAGTGCGAACGCACTCCGGATGCTATCGCTCTTGTATTCGAGCAGCAGCATCTCACCTATGCCCAACTCAACATCAGAGCCAATCAGCTTGCTCATTATCTACGCTCTGTCAGCATTGAACCTGAAACATCTGTTGGAATCTATCTCGATCGTTCTCTGGAAATGGCGATTGCTATTCTGGCGGTTCTCAAAGTTGGAGCTGCTTATGTTCCCCTCGATCCCACTTATCCGATTGAGCGGCTGAAATTCACGCTTACCGATTCCCAAACAAAATTGATTCTCAGTCATTCTAATTTAGCATCGCAAATTGATTCTAATATAGCTTCACTTATTCATCTAGATAGCGTTTGGGATGAAGTTATCAGCTTTCCCACCACAAACCCTAATCTACCGACTCTCCCTGATCAGAGCCTCTATATCATTTACACTTCTGGTTCAACAGGTCAACCCAAAGGAGTGATCAATACCCATCAGGGGTTAGCCAATCGGCTGAACTGGATGCAGCAAGAGTATTGCCTCACCTCAGATGATCGGGTGCTGCAAAAACGCCGTTTAGTTTTGATGTTTCGGTCTGGGAGTTCTTTTGGACTTGGTTGAACGGAGCTATTCTGGTGATGGCAGCACCTCACATCCACCAGAATAGCGCTGAGTTGATCCAGTTGATTTGGGAACAGCAGATTACTACCGTGCATTTTGTTCCTTCTATGCTGCAAGTTTCTCTAGAAGAACCCAACTTCTCAGACTGCACCTCGTTACGACGAATCCTATGCAGTGGTGAAGCTTTACCGATCGATCTAGCGAAACACTGTTTGTCTCACCTCAATGTCTCGCTGCATAATCTCTATGGGCCGACTGAAGCCGCAATCGATGTTAGCTATTTTGCAGTCAAGCATCCTAAAGATTTACAGAATTCTGCTTCTGTACCGATCGGAAAGCCTATCTCTAATATTCAGCTTTACATCCTTGACGCTTATCTTCGCCCTGTTCCTGTTGGCATCTCTGGAGAACTTTACATCACTGGTATTGGGCTTGCTCGCGGCTATCTAAATCGTCCCGATCTGACTGCTGAAAGATTCGTTCCCAATCCATTTGTTGATGTATCACAGCCTAACTCCTCAGACTTTAGCCGCCTTTATAAAACGGGTGATTGCGCCTGCTATTTACCCGATGGCAACATTCAATTTCTTGGTCGCAACGACGAGCAAATCAAGTTGCGTGGACTTCGCATCGAGTTAGGCGAAATTGCCGCCATTCTCACCCAGCATCCTGCAATTCAACAAGCCGTCGTCACCCTCACCCCCACGCCTCATCCTCATCTCACCGCTTTTCTTGTCTCCCCTACGCTCACTCCAACTTCTGATCTAATCGCCTTTCTCCAGCCTCATCTACCCGATTTCATGATTCCATCTGCCTTTGTTTGGCTAGAGGCTCTGCCGCTTACTCCCAACGGCAAACTTGACCGCGCTGGACTGGAGCACTATCGCCGGATGCAATCGGAACAGTCCCCTGACCGCTATGTACCTCCGCGTAACCCCACCGAGGCGACGGTAGCAGCAGTCTGGGCAGAGGTGCTGCGATTAGAGCAGATTAGCGTAGAGGATTCGTTTTTTGAACTCGGCGGTAATTCGCTGCTTGCCACTCGGATTAATTCGCGCCTCCGCCAAGCGTTTCAACTCGATATTCCGTTGCGTAGCCTGTTGGAAAAACCGACCATCGCGGCGCTTGCAGAACGCATCGAAGTGATGCAAAAAACCTTACAGCAGTTAGAAACGCCAGTTCCCAAAGGACGCAAGGAGATAGAGCTATGAAAACGATCGATCAGTTTTTGAGCCATCTGTACAGCCTGGATGTCAAGCTTTGGCTAGAAAACGACCAAACAACCGAATCCGTGCGGCTGCGCTGTAATGCGCCAGAGGAAGTGCTGACCCCTGCCCTCAGCAGCGAATTGCAGCAGCGCAAATCGGAAATCATCACCTTCCTCAACCAGACTGCACTTGCTCAAACTGCACCTCCGCCGATTGTGCCCGTTTCTCGCGTTGGTGATTTGCCGCTCTCCTTCGCCCAACAGCGACTCTGGTTTCTAGAGCAACTTCAGCCAGGGAGCGCACTTTACCATATTCCAATTGCCCTTCGCCTGGCTGGATTGAACGTTACCTACTTTGAACAAGCCCTCCATGCTCTAATCCAGCGCCACGAGAGCCTGCGAACAAACTTCGAGATTGCTAACGGTCAGCCTGTTCAAGTGATCAAATCCTCTGTACCTCTAAGTGTTCCAATTGTTGACCTGCAAAATCTCAATGATGTAGATCAAACGATTAGAAAACTCGTCCTTCAAGCGGCACAGATGCCGTTCGATTTAGCGCGAGATATCCTACTGAGAGCAGTTTTGCTGCGGATTAGCCCAGATCAGCATATTTTGCTGCTAACCCTACACCACATGATTACAGATGGCTGGTCGATGGAGGTGTTTGTGCGGGAGTTTGCCACACTGTATGCTGCCTTTGCGACCGGAATGGCAGCATCCTTGCCGGAACTCCCAATTCAATATGCCGATTTTGCCGTCTGGCAGCGACAATGGTTGCAAGGAAAACCGTTAGCTGCTCAGCTTGGCTACTGGAAACAGCAGCTAGGGGGCGACTTGCCTGTGCTTCAACTCCCAACCGATTTTCCGCGTAGTCGGGTGCAATCTTTCCACGGGGGGGTGGTTTCCTTTTCCCTTTCAGAAGCGCTCAGCAATCAACTCAAAACGTTGGCTCAACGTGAAAGCTGCACCCTTTTTATGACGCTGCTTGCTGCCTATAAGCTGCTGCTCTACCGCTACACTGGGCAAACTGACATGATTGTTGGCTCACCTGTTGCTAACCGCAATCGGGCGGAATTAGAGGGGCTGATTGGCTTTTTCGTGAACACGCTGGTACTGAGAACTGATTTATCAGGAAACCCAACGTTTCGAGAATTGCTGCAACGAGTGCGGCAAACCACCTGGGAAGCCTACGATCACCAGGATTTGCCCTTCGAGAAATTAGTAGAAGAACTGCATCCTGAACGCGATCTCAGCTACAATCCACTGTTTCAGGCAAAGTTCCGCCTCGAAAATGCCCCCACCGAAACGATACAGGTTTCAGGACTCACGCTCGATCTGCTGCCACAAGTCGCCTCTACTGCCAAGTTAGATTTGAGTGTTGATCTGTACGAAACGATAGATGGAATAGTTGGCGGTTTTGAATACAATCGGAACTTATTTTCACCCGAAACGATCAATCGAATGGTGCAGCATTTTTGTACGCTACTAGAAAGCATTGTTCAAGCTCCCGATCAGCCCATTAGCAATCTAGAGATCATGGCATCTGCTGAGAAGCAGCAAATTTTACGGGAATGGAATCAGACAAAAGCGAGTTACGCTGAACATCAGTTCTTCCATCAACTATTTGAAATACAAGCTAAACATACTCCAGATGCTGTGGCACTGATTTCTGAGGATGAACAGATCACTTACAAAGAACTGAATCGCCGTAGTAATCAACTTGCTCACTATTTACAGCAGCTAGGAGTAGGGGCTGAGATATTGGTTGGTCTATGCGTTGATCGTTCAGTAGATATGATCATCGGCATGTTGGCAATTCTCAAAGCAGGCGGAGCTTACCTGCCGCTTGACCCAACCTATCCGCCCGATCGCCTCGCCTTCATGGTGACAGATGCTCAGATTTCAATTCTGATCACCCGTTCAGATATACAAGTTTCTTTGCCCGTTTCAACTCTGATTCAACTTGACATCGAATGGAACACCATTGCGCAATCGAATGACCAGAATCCAACTAGCCCACTGCAACCTTTCAATCTGGCCTATTTGATTTACACTTCCGGTTCGACAGGTGTACCGAAAGCAGTTTGGATTACCCATGCTGGATTAGTGAACCTAACTGAAGACAAAATTCGCGTTTGCGATGTGCGGGCAGGTGACTGTGTGCTGCAATTTTTCTCATTCAGTTTTGATGCCTCAATTCCTGAAATCATCATGGCATTGGCCAGCGGTGCAAAACTCTACCTCGCACCTCTAGCATCCCTACTGCCCGGAGCCGGACTGCTGCACTTGCTACGCCAACAGGCAATGACCCACATCACGATCACTCCCTCAGCACTTTCGGCTTTGCCTGCTGCTGAACTCCCTGCCCTGCGGATGGTGCTAGTTGGCGGCGAAGCGCCCTCGCCCGATCTAATCAACCGCTGGTCAATTGGACGGTGCTTCATTAATGCTTACGGCCCTACCGAAACGACCGTCAACGCTAGCATGGTACTCTGCGGCAACGGACAACCGCTCCTACCGACCCTTCGCCCTAGCGCCAACAAACAGCTTTACATTCTCGATCATCATCTCCAGCCCGTTCCCATTGGCGTAATCGGTGAACTTCACATTGGTGGAGTTGGACTAGCGAGAGGCTACCGCAACCGCCCTGCTCTTACGGCAGAGAAGTTTATCCCCAATCCTTTTGCTGATTCCTCCCATCCCAGTTTCGATCGCCTCTACAAGACAGGTGATCTTGCCTGCTACCTTCCTGATGGGCGAATTAGAGTATTAGGCAGAGTTGATCATCAGGTAAAAATTCGCGGTTTCCGGATTGAACCGGGAGAAATTGAGTCACTGCTCAACCAGCATCCTGCCGTCCAAACCAGCCTTGTCACTGTGCAAGCAACAGATGCTGATAAACGCCTCGCTGCTTACGTTGTCCTTTATCCGGGGGCTACCGCCACTCCTACCGATTTGCGTCGCTTCCTCAAAGCCAAACTGCCCGAATATATGATTCCTGCTGCGATTGTTCCTTTGGATACGCTGCCCCTTACTCCCAACGGCAAAGTTGATTTACGCGCCCTGCCTGCCCCTACCTCCGCCCGAACGCATTCACTGCTTCAGCCCCGCACCGAACTAGAAGCAGCCCTCCTGAATATATTCGCTAGCGTTCTAGATGGTGAATCTCTTAGCATTCACGATGACTTCTTCGACCTTGGCGGTCATTCCCTGCTCGCCACCCGCCTGATTGCCCAACTCCAAGCGACTCTTCAACTCGAAATTAGCGTTGCCGACCTCTTTCAAGCTCCCACTGTTGCCGAACTCGCCGAGCGCATCACAAGCCACCAGACTCGCCAACTTCTGCAAACTCCCATCCCCAAAGACGACGAACGCGAAGAAATCGAACTCTAGTTATTCTCTCACTCCCCCATCCCTATGTCGCACCTCTACCTCAAGCCCAACGCCATCGCCGAACCGCTATTTAACCAGTGGTACGCTTGGTCTTACCTGATCCCACCTGCGACTGCTGCGCTTTATCTGGCAAACTCCCATCTCAAAATTTTGGCATCTTTTGTGGAATCCCCGCAGGTACATCAAACTGCACTGCGAGATCCGGCAATGCGAGGCGGGCCTTTTATTCACTACGATGCTAACCGAGTTCCAGAAATTCAATCGCTGCTAGAACAAACCCGCGCTGAACAAGCAGATTTGCTGGAGCTTGCGGCTGCCATCCAGACGTTGGATGATCTGTTGCGTCAGGAAGCCAAAGGATACTCATTGGAGCCACTGTATGCCCGAATTCCTGAGCCGTTGCGGGGCTACGTTGAGCTAGTGTATGACGCGAACCATCATCCTGCAATTCGACTGATAGAAGGGTTACTCTATCGCACCCCCTACTACAAACCTGCTAGCCAATCAATTGCGCTGTATTTAGGCAATGAAGACAGCCGTTCGTTTGTCTTAAGTACACCTCGACTGCCTAACCCAACCTCGCTCCATCTTCAGATTCCCTTTGCTGACCATCGATGGGATGAGCTATTCAAAATGCGCGAAACACCTCAATCCTACGCTTATATCAAGAACCTACTGGAAATTACTGATTCAGATGATTCTTTATTCTCATCATTGTTTACGGAATCAATACCCCATTCATCTGAGCAAGATGCTCAATATCAACTAAGAATTCGCTATTTCGGACATGCCTGTATTCTAATTCAGACTTCAACAATTAATATCCTTTGCGATCCGCTGATTAGCTATCAGTATCAAAATGACACTGCTCGATACACCTATGCAGATTTACCAGATGTGATCGATTATGTGTTGATTACGCACAATCACCAAGACCACATCATGTTTGAAACTCTATTACAATTGCGTTATAAAATCAAAAAATTATCGTTCCTAAAAGTAACAAAGGCTCATTGATTGATCCATCCCTAAAGTTGATTTTACAGGCAATCGGATTTTCTGACGTACAAGAAGTTGATGAACTCGAAGAAATTGGCATAACTGGCGGCTGGATGACCAGTCTACCGGTGTTGGGTGAGCATGGCGACCTCAATATTGGTGCAAAAACTGCCTATCTGATTCACCTTAAGGGGCAGTCAATCCTTTGTGCTGCCGACTCTAACAACATCGAACCTCAACTTTACACTCACTTACGGAACTACATTGGTAATATTGACGTGATTTTTGTCGGCATGGAATGTGATGGTGCACCCTACACTTGGGCATATAGTCCCTTGCTGACTCAATCTGTGCCGCGCAAAATGGCACAAACCAGACGGCTCGATGGTTCCAACGCTGAGAAGGCAATCAAGCTGATCCAGCAATTTTCTCCCCAGCAGGTTTACGTCTACGCCATGGGGCAAGAACCTTGGCTAACCCACATCACCTCTATTCAATATACCTCCACCTCTCGACCCATTCTCGAATCGGATCGCCTGATCAACGAGTGCCGTCAGCAAGGTATTCATAGCGAACGACTACTAGGTTGTCGAGAAATTTTGCTGTCTAGCAAGGCATATTCCGCTCCATTTCAAAAACCTAGCAGCCTTAAACAGGAAAAGAAATCATATCGAGACATCAGGATTGACCAACAAAGCATCTCACTGCATCCGCCAATCCAAGACTGGTTGGTAGAACTGGCGCGACAGGATATCAAATTCACGCTTGAAACCCCTGCGTCTGCCGAACCTCGTCTCAAGTGCAATGCTCCGAAGGGAACCTTAACAGCGGAGCTACAAGCCCAACTCAAAGACCGTAAAGCTGAAATTATCGCGTTCCTGACTACTCAAGCGACTTCAACCATTGACCTTGCCGCAGAAGCCACACTTGACCCCACAATCCTCCCAACTTCAGCCGCAGTCATCACTCAACCGCAAAAAATTCTCCTCACTGGAGCCACCGGATTTCTGGGTGCATTTTTACTCTCTGAACTGCTCCAACAAACCGAGGCTGTCATTTACTGCCTGATCCGGGCTGGCTCTGAGCAGCAGGCACAACAAAAGCTGCAACAGTGCTTCGCCTCCTACAGTATTGAACAGACCTTTGATTCACGTATTGTGCCTCTAGTAGGCGATTTGTCACAGCCTTTATTAGGACTTTCCGGCGATTTGTTTCAGTCACTCGCTGAGCAAATTGATGTCATCTATCACAACGGTGCTTGGGTACATCACACCTTGCCTTATGCGCAGCTAAAAGCTACTAATGTTCTGGGCACTGAAGAAATTTTACGATTCGCCTGTCGCAGCAAACCTAAACCTCTCCATTTCATCTCAACTATCAGCGTTTTTGTAGCGACTCAAATGGGTGTACAAACTATCTTTGAGAATGACCCACTCGACTCAAACGGCGTTCCTTCAGGAGGCTATGCGCAAAGTAAATGGGTCGCTGAAAGGCTGGTAACAATTGCTCAGGGGCGAGGACTGCCCGTTTGCATTTACCGTCCGGGTGCAATCTCTGGGCACAGTCAAACAGGTGTTTTCAATCGTAGTGATTTCTTATACAAATTGATTCAAGGCTGTATTCAACTTGGTCAAGCTCCAAATGTGGAAATGGCATTAAATTTACTACCCGTTGATTATGTGAGTAAGGCAATCATTTATTTATCCCAGCAGCAGCATTTGATCAACAAAGCATTTCATTTCGTCCACCCAAGCCCTGTTTCTTCAACCCTATTATTTGATTTACTGAAGATAAGGCAATATGATATCAACATAGTATCTTATAATCAATGGCGACAGTCATTAATTGGTATTGCCAATCATTCACCAAATCATCCGCTCTATTCAATTATTCCACTCTTTTCAACGAGTCATGTTCAATCTCAAGCTGAGCGCTCTATGTCCTTAGAGTTTGATGTTAAAAATACTATCCAGGGACTTAGTCACAGTACCATTCGCTGTCCTCCGATTGATGCAGATTTGTTGAATACATACATTGACTATTTAATTGACAGCCGCTTAATTCCCGCATCTCAGCAAAAGTCATCTCTTATCTCTCAAGCAACATCATGAGGTTAAAAATGGTGCTCAGCAATCGTTACACAGAGTATGATACTTGGGCTTGGCTTTACAACCAAACAATGGGCCCGCAATATTCTGCCAGCCAGATTCGTCCACTGGAAAATCTGCTGTTGCCTTCTGTTCCTCAAAAACGCGCATCTGTTGGATCTCTGTTGCGGCACTGGGGCAACTGATACAGCAGCTTGTGCAGCGCGGATATGTCGTTACGGGCTTA
>JAAUQT010000168.1 GCA_012033495.1 Cyanobacteria bacterium RM1_2_2
GAAAGCTACCTGCAAAAAAATACGAGCTATGAGCGGCGCTCTCGTTAGCCCTGTAACTCTTAGGCGCTCATTAGCCCTGTAACTCTCAGGCGCTCGTTAGCTGGAAGCAATTTCATAAGAGATTAAGCTTCTATTCACAACGTCCTTTACATCTTGTTAGAAAAGGACGATCAAAATTAGGCTTAAGGGTTGTGAATTGCCTAAGCATGGGAGGAATTCGCCTTCTGGCAAGGATAGAGGCTAGGAGTTCTCTCTCAGGACAGATTGTCAAGTTGCGCTTACTAAGCCTCACTCAGCAGTGCCACTTTAAGAGGCGCTAGCTCGTCTCACCTCCAGCAACTCTTTGCTCTATCAGCCCTTGCCGTATTTCTTCAAGTCAGTAATTCACTTAATTGTAGTGAAACTTTTGAGTAGGCTCGGTTGTGCTCAATACGTTGCTGTAAAAATGCTCCAACAGCCAATCAAGGCAAATCCCTACCCAAGCGAAAGTGTATGTATAAATTACTACTTTGCAATCCCTTTACTTCTAAGTATTATTTTGGTTGGGAAAAGCAGGATTAGACCGTAGAAATCTTCTCGCATCCTAAAATTTCTGTGGGGTTACTGAGGTTGCGAGGCTGTCGGATCAACTAGCTTACTTAGAATAGCTTAATCAAAAAGGATTAGAATGAAGTAGACATGAGAAAACAATTTTCTTACAGGGTACTCGTCCAGCCGATGCTACTACTCGTATCATTGAGTACAATTACTGTTCTAGGCTGGCTCTGGATATTTCAACCCCTAAGAGCTGGTGGAGAAACTCAAGCCTACCCAACTGGGATTCCATGGATTGAGAATGAAGCTGACTGCAAAAACAGCGGCAGAACCTGGCAAGACGATGTTTGTTGGGATAGTGAGCATGATCCCATTTTTTGATGTATTTGAATCAGTCAGATCAACATAGCATATACTTAGTGTATTCTGTGCTGTCATGCTGGCAAACTCTCATCATTCACTAAAGTATTTACTGAAGTTAAGGTAGTATCAAGAATTCATGCCAGCCGTGGGGTTGGAAAACCAGTGTTTAGGGCATCTGCATTAGATAGGTTAGTGTACGACCTGGGTATTGTAAGGTAAGCTAGCCGTTGTGCCCTCATGACTAGAGGGTGTCTGAACAGCTTAGTTGGTGGTCGCAAAATGATTGAGAGCTGCCAATTTCTCTTCCCTGCGGGAAGCCACTTCGCATCTACAGAAAAGGGGCTTCAAAAGATGCAGAAATTTTATGAATGTGCTCTACAAAGTCGCAATTTCGTCTCAAAATCCGCTACGCTGACAGGCGCAGCTTGTGATACAGCCTTATTGTTCAGCTTATTCACTTTAGCTCTACCTTTTACCCCTTTTTAGCTATGTTCATCTCCCTCATTGCAGACTATGGCACAGGTGATCCAGCCTTTGCAGAAGTGAAACAGCGCTTACTGATGGCAATCCCGAATGCCCAAATTCACGAACTGTCGGTTCCTCCTTTCAGCACGCTGGCAACTGGCTTTTGGATTGCTCAGCTAGGGCTGAATTTAGGCCCCACAGAGCGTTTGATTTATCATAACTGCGCTCCTCGACAAGATGATCCAGAAGCACGTCGGGATAATGAAGGAGAGGGATTAACCTATGCGCTGCTCGCAAACGGCGTTAAGGTTGTTGGTGTAAACGCTGGATATACGCTGTCTTTTATTAAAGACTATGCAGTTGAGATGTATAGTGTGAATGTTTCGCGAGGTGGATCGCAGTTTCGCTCACGGGATGTTTTTCCGCCTGCCGCTGCCGCTCTTGTGAAAGGTGATCTGAACGTTCTCGGAGAAATGCTAAAACCAGACCAACTTCCAGATGTGCCGCTTGACCGAATTGCTTGGATAGACGGCTACGGCAACATTAAAACCACTATTCCCGCCCACACAATTGAAATGGAGCCAGAAAGCAAAATTGTGGTGCGAATTGGTGATATTGTCAGCGATGCCGTTTATTCAGATGGCAGTTTCCGCGTTCCAGAAGGCACACTCGCTTTTGCGCCGGGTAGCTCTGGCTGGTTGGGTAGCAATGGGCAACCATTACGCTGGATTGAACTATTTTTGCGAGGCGGCAGTGCATGGGCGCGATTTGGCAAACCAAAAGTTAATCAACAAATTACTCGAATCGGCTGATTGACTAGAGGATGCTGCAAATCAAGCAACTCAACCGAAATAAGCAACAGGTTTATTTTTCCGTAATTTCGTAGAAAAGTTTGCTGATTTCGCCGCTGCGAGTTTCAGCTTCATATTTAGCAATCGCTTCAATTAGCTCTTGCTTTGCTGTTTTCTTAGGTTCGTCTGCATCCTCAGTGTCTTTGTCTTTGCCATTTTTTTTGGAGTCGCCCTTAGCGCCATTTTTTGAATTGGTAGAGTCTTTCGACTGATCCTCTTCCTCTCCCGAAGACAGCATTTCCTTCGTGCCAAACGTTGCTAAACCTAAAACAGCTAGTAAAAGGAATTCCATTCGGTATCTCCCTGCGCTTTGTTGTTGTCTTCATCGTTGTTCTGCAACAAACTGAACAATTCAACCATGACTGAATTGCCTGCTTGTTCCAATATTCCAACAAGTTCGTCAATAGCATTCATACAGGGGCGTGGGGGCTGACACCCCTGTAGTTTATATCTCACCTTGACTCCAGCAAGGATATCGCCATGCTATCAAACAATAGTATCAAATGAGAAGATCTCAGCAAAAATTCTGGGGTTCTTTTTTTCGTTTGAGTGATTTCAACAGATGAGATCACGGTAAAACTGCTATGAGATAGGCATTTTCGTAAAACTGCTATTGTCCCTAAACAATTCCAATCAAGCGCCGCCAAACAAACAACCACTGAACGCTGGAATGACGCATTGCGAATTGCTCCTAAGACTGCCAAAACAGATCAACCCGTTACAGCACTTTATACTCAACCGCTGCTAAGATGCACCTAAGCTATATTTGACGAGCGATAACCCGATCTACTGCCGCGCTTCCCCATGAGTGATACCATTCTTGTTGTCCGAGATCTCCAAGTGCAATTTCAAGCCCAGCAATTTGTTAAAGCAGTTGACAGCATTTCGTTTGAGATCCAGCGCGGACAAACCATCGGCATTGTTGGAGAATCGGGATCTGGGAAGTCGGTGACGGCTCTGGCGTTGATGGGGTTGATTCCTTCACCTCCGGGCAAGGTCAGCGACGGCGAAATTTGGTTTCAAGAATCGCCAGACCTGCCGCCAATCGATCTGCTGGCTCTTTCCAAAGAAGAGTTGCGCCAATATCGGGGCGGCAAAATTTCGATGATTTTTCAAGAGCCGATGAGTTCGCTTAATCCGGTTTACACCTGCGGGTATCAAATGGTCGAAGCGATCCGGCAACACTGCCCTAGTATTGCCCCCACTGAAGCCAGACGGCAGGCAGTGAGTTTGCTACAAGAGGTGAAACTGCTGCCCAGCGATGAAGAACTGCAACAGCATTGTTTGGAAGAGTGGCAGAAGGCAAATCCGGGTGAAACGCTGTCTGAGCGAGCGTTGGTGCAGCAGATGGCTCGTTACAAGCAGGCAATGCTCGATCGCTACCCGCATCAGCTATCGGGCGGGCAAATTCAGCGGGTGATGATTGCTATGGCGATTAGCTGCAATCCGGCGCTGCTGATTGCGGATGAACCAACGACGGCTCTCGATGTAACAGTACAGGCTCGGATTCTTGATTTGCTGCGGGAGTTGCGTGATCGGCGCGGCATGTCGATTTTGTTCATCACCCACGACTTAGGCATCATTGCCGAAATTGCCGATCAGGTGGCGGTGATGTATCGCGGCAAAATTGTCGAGCAGGGAACCGTCTGGCGGATTTTCTCTCAGCCTCAACATCCCTACACCAAAGGGTTGTTGGCTTGCCGTCCTCAGCTTGATCGGCGGATGAAACACCTGCCGATTGTGGCCGATTTTATGGAAGTGACGGTTGATCCAGACGGGCAAACTATCATCCAGGAAAAGCCGCTGAGTGTCGAGCAAGCTCTGCGGCTCAGCACCGAAATTTGCGTCGATGATGCCGATCAGCGTTGCCAAGATTTGATGCAGCAAGCCCCGCTGTTGGCAGTCGAGAATTTGCAGGTTGGCTTTCCAGTGCGGAATGCATTCGGGCAAACCCAGCGCTACCTGATGGCGGTCAACGGAATTTCGTTTCAGGTTTTTCCAGGTGAAACGCTGGGGCTAGTGGGTGAGTCGGGGTGTGGCAAATCGACCCTCGCTCGCACTCTGTTGCGGCTGATGAAGGAAACTAGCGGTCGGATTTGGTTTGACGGTCGAGATATTACCCAACTCAACCCCAAACAATTGCGGCAACTGCGGCGCGAGATGCAGATTATTTTCCAAGATCCCTTTAGTTCGCTCGATCCGCGCATTACAGTTGGCGAAGCAGTGATGGAACCGCTGAAAATTCATGCGGTCGGCAAATCCTCTCGTGAGCAGCTTCAGCGCATGTCCTATCTGCTGGATCGAGTGGGCATCGATCCGGGATGCCATAAGCGCTATCCCCACGAATTTTCGGGAGGGCAACGGCAGCGGATTTGCATTGCGCGGGCATTGGCCCTAAATCCTAAATTTATGATTTGCGATGAGTCGGTATCGGCGTTGGATGTGTCAGTGCAGGCACAGGTTCTGAATTTGCTGAAGGAACTGCAAAGCGAATTTAACCTCACCTATATTTTCATTTCTCATGATCTCAGTGTTGTCAAGTTTATGAGCGATCGAATTATGGTGATGAATTGCGGCAAAATTGAAGAAATTAATACCGCCGAATGCATCTACCAGCGACCCCAGCAGGACTATACTCGCCAACTGATTGCCGCTATTCCGTTGGGTAATTTAGAAGCCATCCGCGATCGGCAACTCCAGCGCGGCTTTGTGGTGAGTTAGAAGGTGAGCTAGATTTGGAGAAGTGCAACTCACCAATTAGATTCACCCCCATTCATGCTGAACCTCTCCCAGCCTTTGATTGACCTGCCGGAAAGCAACCCTCAGCTTTGCCAAATCATTGCTCAACGCATTGCCGCCAGCCCTCAGCAGCGTATCACCTTTGCCGAATTCATGGAGTTGGCGCTGTACCATCAGCAGCACGGCTATTACGCCACCAACCGCGATGCTGAAGGCATCCAACGAGACTTTTTCACCTCTCCTCACCTCGGCGCAGACTTTGGCGAACTGCTAGCAGTGCAATTTGCCCAAATGTGGGAACAACTCGATCGTCCTCATCCGTTTACGCTGGTAGAAATGGGAGCCGGACAAGGGCTGCTCGTACAGGATATTGTGCGTTATTTGCATCGCCATCACTTTGAATGTTTTGCCGCACTCGATTATTGGATTATTGAAAAATCGCCTGCCCTTAGGGACGCCCAACAGCAGCGATTGCAAGCCCTCAGGCAATCCTGGCAAAACTTACACTGGCGCACCTGGGAAGACATTCCTGCCGATTCAATTGTGGGCTGCTGTTTCTCAAATGAATTGATCGACGCATTTCCAGTTCATCAAATCACAGTTCAAGAAAACCAACTGCAAGAGATCTACGTTGCTAATTTGCCGGTTGTTGCAGAGTTAATCACCTCAAATTCTCCAGAATCATTATCTGAGGCGTTACTGAACAGTTCACCTACCTTTGTTGAAATCATCGCTGAATTATCTACACCCAATTTAGCAGATTACTTTAACTTAATTGATATTCAACTTCTCTCAGAGCGTTATCCTGCACAATACCGAACTGAGGTCAATTTAGCTGCCCTTGATTGGATTAGCACCGTCGCCGATCGGCTTCAGCGCGGCTATTTGCTCACCATCGATTACGGACATCCTGCCCAGCGTTATTACAGCCCCACTCGCAGTCAGGGTACGCTTCAGTGCTATTCCCAACACCGTCACCACAATGATCCCTACGTGGCGATTGGGCGGCAAGATATGACAGCCCATGTTGACTTCACTGCATTAGAACGGCAGGGCCAGCGATGCGGGTTAGAAACTATCGGCTTTACCCAGCAAGGCTTATTTTTGATGGCATTGGGGTTGGGCGATCGACTGGCGGCCCTTGCCAATCCTGACCCGGATGCAACGGTATCGAACTTGCTGAAACGGCGCGAAGTGCTTCATGCCTTGATCGACCCAACCAGACTCGGTAATTTTGGCGTGTTGATTCAAACAAGAGGGCTAGACAATGCGGCAGGTCAGACGTTGGCAGGGTTAAACGTGCCGCCTTTACTGCGCTAGGTGTTAGCTGGCTTCGTCTAGGGAGCTTGTATCGAATGAGCTAGCATTTGACGCACTGAACCATAACTCTGCTCAGTGCGATGGGAGCAGCACTTGAGATGAATCACATCACGGACTTGATCCAATAACTTCCTTGGTTTTGCCTCCATAGTTCCCATGTACTATTCACAATAATTAATACGTAGCACACTTGAAGCCAAACGTGGAAGATATGCTGAAAGTTTCCGTATATCTGCCCGCTCAGGAGGATTAGATGGAAAGTTTCAGCCCAAATAAGGATCCTTACAAATTTAATTTGCATAACCGCTAGCATTCTGATCCTTAGCAAATGGCGCTTTCGGATTGAGAGTTACTCAAGTTATTTTTGTAAGGATCCTAACTAACTTTTACAAACAGCTTCTAAATTGTTCCCTTAATCCTTCAACCCAAGCATCAATCGCTTCTGGTCGAGAACCAATTACGGAGGACTCGAATTGTTGGGTGGTCAGATCATAAAGGCAAATGTCATGCTTTCGGTCTGCCCAATCAATTCTAATGCAAGCAGTATAAAGCGAAGGAATGGGTGCAATCGCTGACGATACAGACTTTTTCATACTCACACGCTAAAGTTACACTGGGTTTAGATAAAACTCGAATACCCCCAACCTCAGGCGAAAGAATTATGGCAAGGTTCACTCACACCAAGCCCTGAGCGTTCGTTAGTTGCAGCCGGGACAAGAGGCGAGTGCGTACGATATTGTTAGAGACATCGGATGTCGCCCAAATGCAAAGTCGTCACTTGCCTCCTCCGAATGCAGCGGATGATGGCGGAGCGACAGCCCCTAGCCTGTTTTTGAGGGCGGGTGCGATCAGGCGGATGTCGTCAACGGTTGACCATTATTTGACCCTTCATGGATGACGCGCCCTCCAGTAGAGGAGACTTCAGTCTATAAACTCTTGTGTCAAGCGCAAGTGAGTGAGGTAGAGTAGGAGAGAGTGTATTTTTGTAAAGCTTTCTGGGCAACGCCTATGACTTCCGTATCTTCAAGCTTGCTTGTTGCAATAACAACAGCCCCTACGGTAGCTCCTGACCGAGCCAGTGAAGTTACCCCAAAAACTATCCCAACTACAAAGTAATCGTCCTCAACGATGACTTCAACACCTTCCAGCATGTTGCAGAATGTTTGATGAAGTACATCCCTGCGATGAGCAGCGATCGGGCGTGGGAGTTGACGAATCAAGTTCACTTTGAAGGGCAGGCAACCGTTTGGGTGGGCCCGGAAGAGCAGGCTGAACTCTACCATCAGCAGCTTAGCCGCGCTGGGTTGACGATGGCTCCTTTGGAAACGGCTTGAATATTGTGAAAAATGCTGAACCGCCCAAAGGCCGAGTTGTTTGGAATCATTCAACCCATCTTCCAGGTTTGATTCCCATTCTAGAGCGTCTGACTGAGCAAGCCGGAATTCAAACCATCACTCCTGCCGTGCTGGGGCGGACAAGGTCTCATGCGCCAAAACTGCAACTTAAGGTCTCTGTGCCGATTCGCGGTGGGTTTAAGCTGATTGCTCGGAAAGGCAAAACGTTTCAGGAAGTGTTTGTGCTGACGGGCTTAAGCCAATTGGAACTTGAATCAACCATTGCCCAAGTGCTTGACCGCGCTAGCTAATTTCATCCCGCAACTGGCTTGATAGCAGCAGTTCTCAGTGTACGATAGCTATGATTCGTGAACTATAGCGTTACGCATTAAGCTTAGAACATAAGGGGTGTGGGGGCTACGCCCCAGCTAGGGGTTCCACCCCTACACCCCGTCCTAACCTTAGGCAGTACTGCTATATGCTTTGCGAACCTGAGTCCTGAGTATCCTTATCCCCGTCCCAATTTCAAATGACATCCACCCCCTACAAGCTGCTGTTTGTCTGTCTTGGTAACATTTGCCGCTCCCCCTCTGCGGAAGGCATCATGAATCATTTGATCAAACAGCACGGATTGGAGGAGCAAATCATTTGTGACTCTGCCGGAACGTCAAGCTACCACATTGGCAGCCCACCCGACCGCCGCATGACCGCCGCCGCGCTCCGGCAAGGAATTCGGCTCGAAGGGCAAGCTCGTCAGTTTCAGCGCGCTGATTTTGAGGAGTTTGACCTCATCTTGGCGATGGACAAAGAAAATTACGAAAACATGCTGCGTCTCGACCGCGACGGGCAATATCACCACAAAGTTAAACTCATGTGCGACTTTTGCACCGAGCACAAAGATCGAGAAGTGCCCGATCCCTATTATGGCGGTGAAGCAGGCTTTGTGTATGTCATTGATTTGCTGCACGACGCCTGTAGAGGCTTGCTAAAAGACATCCAAACGCGGCTGGGATGACCTCACCGCTACCCGACTTTCAGCACTAGTCCTTTTAAATACAGCCCTTCTGGGTGATAAATACTGACGGGATGATCGGCTGGCTGGGTCAAATGATGCAGGATTTGTGTCGGGCGTCCCATTTCAATCGCGGCTGCCATCACTGCGCCATTGAAGTATTCGGGAACCACCACCTGTGAACAAGAGAAGGTGAACAGCAAACCGCCCGGACGGAGTTTTGCTATCGCTAGCTGGTTGAGTCGCTTGTAAGCCATGACTGCGTGATGCCGCGCTGCCAAATTTTTAGCGAAGGCAGGCGGATCAAGCACAACGATGTCGTAATCTGCATCACAGTCTTTTAGGAAAGTAAACACATCCGCCATAAAAACATGATGATTTGCTTCATCAAAATCATTCAGCTTAACGTTCTCTTTCATTAGCTCGATTGCTTTACTAGAACTATCAACTGAATCGACTTGTCGAGCGTTGGCTTGCAGCGCATACACTGAGAAGCCACCCGAATAGCAGAAAGTGTTTAGGATCTTATTTCCAGAGGCATAGCGAGATAAAAGCGCTCGATGTTCTCGTTGATCGATAAAAAAGCCAGTTTTTTGTCCAGTTTCCCAGTCAATGACAAAGCGATTGCCTGACTCCAACACTTCGCCAGTGCAAGGTTCTCCCAGCAAGTATTCATTGGCGGCTGTTTGTTTAAACAAAACAGAGGCGCTTTTGTCATACACAGCTTTGAGTCTGGAACCGTAGATTTCTTGTAAAAACTGCGCTAATAGTTTCCGCTGCTCATACATCCCCACAGAATGCGCCTGAATGACTGCGACACCGTTATACCAGTCAATAATTAATCCTGGGAAACCATCTGCTTCAGCGTTCACCAATCGATAACAGTTTGTGTGCGAGCAATCAACGAAACCAAGCTGCTGGCGAAGCTGATAGGCAGTAGTGAGCTTTGACAAAAATAATTGCTCCAAATCGGTTAGCGGCTGATAGGCAAAAATCTTAACCGCAATGCTGCCTGTGCCATAGTGCCCGACTGCCAAAAACTCGCCGCTGTCATCGTAGACTTCAACAATGGCTCCGTCGCGCAACTCACCTTCAGTTTTTTTGATCGCGCCCGAAAACACCCAGGGGTGAAACCGCCTCACGGCATCGGTTTTGCGGCTATGTAGAATCAGACGAGGAAAATCAAACATGGGAATCGCGCACGTACAACTGATCCAGTGTACTGGTTTTGCCGCTTCTACATCTGATCCATTGCTTTTTGTAGATAGCCGTCTGCCTGTTGGAGAAGGGCAGCAGCCTGTTCTGCATCTAAGCCAGTTTTTTCGATTAAAATCGCCAACTTCACGTCATATTGAGTGATTTCGAGCAAGGCTTCTGCCTGCGACCGATCAACGCCTGTCGCTTCACAAACAATGCGCTTGCAGCGTTCAATCAGCTTTTGGTTGGAAGGCTGCACATCAACCATTAAATTGCCGTAAACTTTGCCCATTTTGATCATGGCTCCAGTTGAAAGCATATTCAACACCAGCTTTTGGGCAGTGCCCGCCTTCATCCGAGTTGAACCTGTCACAACCTCTGCACCGGGCAACGGCTCAATGGCAATTTCAGCAATTCTGCCAATTGCGGAATCGGGTGTGCAAGCAACGGCAATGGTGTGCGCTCCTAGGCGTTTGGCATAGTCTAAACCGCCTATCACGTAGGGCGTGCGACCGCTAGCCGCCAACCCCACCAGCACATCTTGCGCGTTAAAATGATGCGCCTTCAGGTCATTTGCGCCCAGTTCGAGGCTGTCTTCTGCGCCCTCAACCGCTTTACGAATCGCCCCATCACCGCCCGCAATCAAGCCAACCACCAGACCAAAATCAACGCCATAGGTTGGAGGACATTCGGAAGCGTCTAGGATGCCTAGCCGCCCGCTCGTGCCTGCCCCGATGTAAAATAGCCTGCCGCCTTGCTTGAATTGCGCCGCAATCAGGTCAACTGCCGCCGCGATTTGAGGCAGCACATCGGCAACTGCCAGCGCCACCCGCTGATCTTCCTGGTTGATCAGCCGCATCATTTCGAGCGTCGAAACGCTGTCAATTTCTGCCGTATGGGGGTTTCTCTGCTCGGTTGAAAGCTTGTTTAAATCAATTGTCATCGTGCTTGCTTTACTCGTTGTAATGAGCAATTACTTTTGTAATTTTTCCTGTTGAGCCTACTTCCATCAATTCACCTGCCTTTGAGCCTTTTTGATTGATGTAGTAAACCACTACACTGAATAGGCCCCACATCACATCGATAAGCTCAAACTTGAGGTCAGGATAAACTTCAAGCCCCTTTTTGAAATAATTTCGCAGTGCCTCTTTACCTTTAACTGTCCCCGATGGATCATTGAGGATCTTTGCCGCGACAGGTGACACCAAAACTACATCCTCTTCATAGTGAGACATAATCTCGTCAAGGTCGTGAGAATTCCACGCTTGAACCCAGTGCTCTGCAAGTTCGTGTGCCTGCTCTCCAGTCAGCATGTCTACTCCTATAAACCAATCTGTTAGTATCCCTAATATGGACGACCATCTTTATGCGTTAACGTCCATGCGCCATTTGGTGATTGTGTTGCCTTGAGATCATCGTTTGGGTATTCGACTTCATCTCCTTTGGTGCGATCACCAATCTCAAGATATATCACGTTCTCCTCAGACCGGTTGACAAGTTGATGGGCTATACCTGTGCCTGCTTTGAAACCATAACAGTCACCAGGATTCAGAGTGAATTCCTCTTTGCCAAGAACCAGAGTTGGGGTTCCTTCCAGTACGAAGATGAATTCATCCTGCTTCGAGTGACTGTGGGCAAGAGCAGACACTGAGCCGGGTGAAAGATGAGTTAGATTGACCCCAACGTTAGTCAGTCCGAAGAATTCACCAAGTTTGCGTTTCAATCGGCCTTCAACCACTGAAGCATAAGGCTTTGGATATATCGTCTTGCCCATTAGCGCTGGAATAGATTTTGCTGAAATCGGTAATTGCATCACAATATTCTCCTATTTACCACGTTGCGTTCTAGTTCAGTAGTTGCAAGTGACTTTTGCATCCACCAGCAGTTTGATTCAGTCCGCTGGAACCAGCGTTTATTGTGCTACCACAACTGTTCCTAGTCCCTGTCTTAAAATACTAAAACGCTGCCTGTTCAGTAGAAGAACTCAATGAAACGGAGTTAAAATTCGGGTTTCGACTGCGCTCAACCCACCGTTCGACTGCGCTCAACCCACCGTTCGACTGCGCTCAACTCC
>JAAUQT010000007.1 GCA_012033495.1 Cyanobacteria bacterium RM1_2_2
ACTGTTGACTGCGCTCAACCCACCGTTTGACTGTGCCCACTGTTCGACTGCGCTCAACCCACTGTTTGACTGTGCTCAACCGATCGAATTCAGAAAGTTGGCGCGTTGAGCGAAGCCGAAACGCATCTGACCGTTCATTTTGTCCATTTACTTAGAGATATGTATAAGCTCTACGATTTCCGCCCTTCTGGAAATGGTTATAAGGTCAGGCTGCTGTTAACCCAGCTTGGCATTCCCTACACCTACATTGAAAAAGATATTCTGAAGCGAGAAACACGCACGCCAGAGTTTTTGGCAATCAATCCCAATGGTCGCATTCCGGTTCTAGAGCTTGAACCCGGCCTACATTTATCTGAATCTAACGCGATTTTGATCTACTTCAGCGAAGGCACAGCCTATCTGCCTAGCGATCAATTAGAGCGGGCTTATGTGATGCAATGGCTATTTTTTGAGCAATATAGCCACGAACCTTACATCGCCACCTCGCGGTTTTTAATGCACTATGCCGATAAATCTGATCACCATCAGGCAATGATTCAGCAAAAGCGAGAACCCGGCTATGCTGCCTTGGGTGTGCTAGAAAAGCGCTTGGCTGAGCACCCTTTTTTGGTCAGTGATCGATATACTATTGCAGATATTGCCCTCTATGCCTACACCCACGTTGCTGATGAAGGCGGTTTCAGTCTGGAGGTTTACCCTGGCATTCGAGCCTGGATTGAGCGAGTCGCCGCCCAACCCAATCACTTGACAATTCAGGAGACTGGTGGCAGAGATAGTCCAGGTTGAGGTTGACGGGGGTGAGGTAGGTTTTGTAGGAAGCATTCGGTTAATGCTATGGCGTACTTGCTCAACCTGTCCTTAAGGCTACCGTGTCCACACCCGTTGAGATTCGCTTCGTTGCAGATTTCGCCCCCCAAATCCCCCATTTTGGGAGACTTCTCCAAGCCGATTGTGTCTTCAAAGTTCTCCACTGGTGGGGGATTTAGGGAGCTGAGAGGAGTTGTGTGTACACCGTAGGTTCTTACGGCGAATATCAGTGCTCAGGACTTAAGCCCGTAGCAGGCAGTGGGGTATAGGGCGGCACACCAACTCCGTCGTGATACTGACCGTTGACTTGGCTTGGCTCATACCAGACTTGCCGATAGATTAATTCGAGTTCGGAGCCAACTTCAGAAAAATAGTCGATTTGCTGAGCTTGCAGCGTTACCAATACGCGATAAATCAAAAGTGCCATAATCGCCACAATCATTCCGGCAGCAGTTGTGATCAGCGCTTCCCCAATCCCGCCTGCTGCTTGGTTCGCTTGCTCTGTCGTTCCGCCACCACCAATGGTTAAACTGCCGAAGGTGGCAATTAATCCGGTGACGGTTCCCAACAGCCCCAACAGTGGCGCGACGGCAACCGTGGTTTCCAATAGCTTGTCGCCTCGCCGCATTTGCACAAATTCCTTATCGCCTGCCGCTTCCATGGCTAGCCGGAAGGTTTCTGGACTAGATTGCCGCAACTTCAGTGGAGCCAACAAAAAGCGACCGATCGGCAAATATTGAGCACTTTCGGCAATTGCTCTAGCATCTTCCAGGTTGTAGCGAGCCGCAGCCAACACATCATGAACAATCTTGTCCTCTTGGCTTAGCAACTGATACCAAAACCAAATTCGCTCTAGCGCACAAGCAATGGTGGCGACCGATAGCCCAATAATTGGGATCATGACCGGCCCACCTGATACAACCAAATCAAGAACGTTTGCCATATGAAACTACGGAACTGCTTCACCACAAGTGTCTAATAGAATGGGCGAGTTGGCTAGGTTAGGCGGATACTTTGCCCAAATTTTTTATAAGCTTGCATAGGTTCGTTTGGCAAGATGCTACAAAACTGGTGCGCCCTATGGAGGAACATTGATGCGCCCGATGCGACAAGGTAATGTAATTTTGATATACGCTGCTCCGATCAACGCAGCCGATCGCGCCTTGGAAAAGTTCCTCACAGAGCGCCAAGTTTTACCTCATCTCGCGTTGAAAAATGACATCACTGGACACTGCTATCGCATCACCGGACAAGCAGAACTTTATCGAGAAGACGGTTCGCTATATCTGCAAGTGTTTTCTGAAGCTGAACTCATTGATGAAGTAGATGGCTCAATCTGTAGCTCAATCAAAGTACCGCAAGGTATTTGGTTGGTGTGGGTGCAGTCAGAAATGTTAGCGCCTCAACGCTAGCTGTAAAAGTTACTGTAAAAGTTACTCCCCTACTCGAAAAAACAGACAGCCATTCAACATCACCAATCAAAACGATTACAGCACTCTTCAATTCTGAATTAGCACCTGACACCGAATTCCGATAGATAAGAATACGAATGTACGATGAGCGAATTTAATACGCTCAAGGAAACAGCGTTGTGGATGGGGTGTAAAGCTTTTGGTAACGCTAGAAGCAAACTGAGCGCATAAGTGAGCCAAACTGAACCAAACTGAGCCTACTTTCCCTCAGAAATCTGGAAAACTAATAGTCATTCGCTCAAATTTCGGTTACTTGGAATTGACGGCAACATTCTTTCAGTTTTCCCTGCCTAGCCCTTGACGAGAGCATGAAGTATGTCTAACCGCCCATCAGCTAGCAAAATAGCTCATTATTTCATCCATGTTCGATTGTTGCCCTCTGGTTGCCTCAAGAAAATAGAAATTCCTGCCGCGAAAGCGTTCCTTCAGCGACAGTTTCCCGAACTTACTGAAGCAATGATTAGTGTTGAAGCTTCTCATTCCAAAACGATTGCTCTATCTCATCCACAAATCCAATCTCGGTTCGTTCAAATGATGCGCTCGGTCTCTGATTTAGATACGCCAGAACAAATCTCAGAGGCAACGCTAGCAGAATGCTGTTTACGCTGTTTTATTTCCCATCACATTGCGTTAGTTTGTATTGAATTAGAGAGACGGTTTCGAGAGCAATCTGGATTGAGAGCGGTTAACGTGCTGCCCTATGTTTGAGTGATACTGACCCTCTCAAATCTAAACTGGACTATGAGAAAAGCTACCAGAAAAAGCATCAAGCTGATGGCAACGCCAGTAAGAATTATAAGTTTCAAGCACCGCTAGCAATCCACATTACTCGCACGTTTGATCCAAACAAAGGTACTTTAGCTGCCTGGACGAAACTGCTAACCTCCCAACACCGAGAACTGAATTGCATTCTGGTAGAGCATGGTATTCATCCGAGAACCGACTGGTCGATTCTGAATAGCCACAGTCCGACTCGCGTTAGACGGCTGCTGGCTGGCATTTTGACGGCTGCTGAAATTCAGTTGATGTGTGTTGTGCTAGAAAGCTATCACGCAGTTTATCGCCAAGCCCGACGGCAAACGCCCCAAGCAGGCAAACCTTGCAAAGACCCTAATCCAGACCAGCTTGAAGCAATGGTGTGTGACCTGCAACAGCGAGGTATTGAGGGCTATTCGCCTGAACAAGTGATGCAAACACTTCGCTTCCTGGCACTGCAACTGCGTCACAAGCGACTAGAACTAGGCAAAAGTGAAGATTCTTTGCAGCGATACCAGCCCTATGCTTCTGTAGAAGAACAAGAGCAAGCGCTTTTTCGCACGATCAGCAGGAATTACTGCGCGAATGTTTGGATCAAGCCGTGCAGCAAGTCTTGGATGCCCATCTCGATCGTTTGCGTCAGCAAAACCCGCTTAAAGCAGCCAAAAAGTTGCCGGAAGATCAAGTGTTTTTGGAAGCAATGCGGTTATTCTATTGTGAAGGCAAGTCAATGACCGAAATTGCTCAGAAAATTGGATGCCAAAAGGAATATCAAGTGAGCCGCATACTAGCGCTTAAAACGCTACGCGAACAGGTGCGGCAACCTTGGCACCGCCTCACTTGCGCTCGAATTGCGCGTCTGTTAGCAGGTTATGTTGACTCAGAACAGTTGACCCAACACCAGCAGCAAATTGAGCAACTCATCACCCTGCAAATTGATCAGATTATTGCTGAAGATCGGATCAATGCTTATCGACGCCAACGGACGGCTCACACCCTATTTGCAGAGAGCTTTCGCTGTTATCTAGGGGCTGTGATCCATTCCAGCTAAAACCCTGATCATGGCAAGGCGATAGCCCCTAGCCTGTCTTGGGGAACGGACACGATTATGCTGATGCTGCCAGCGTTTGACCATTCATGGATGACGCGCCGTAGGTAAGGAAGCAGCATTTGGAGAATGATCTCTTGACGGATTTCAGAGAAGAGCCAAATATCTCCCTCCTACTCCTGCACAATCTCCCAACACTCGCGGGCAATTGCCCAATCTTCTTGCGTATGGATAATCAGCACAGGCACAGTGGAATCGGGCGTTGAAATTACTTGATCACGAGGAGATTGTTCGTTTTTCTCCAAATCCAGCTTCAAACCCATGTAGGCAAACGCCTCGCAGGCTCCTGCCCGCACGTGGGGCGCGTTTTCCCCTACGCCTGCGGTGAACACGAGCGCATCCAGTCCGCCTAGAGACGCGATCATGCTGCCAATGAGTTGCCGCAGTCGGTGTAGGTAGACATCAAGGGCAAGCTTGGCGCGAGGGTTGCCTTCCGCGATGGCTTTCATGACGAGCCGCATGTCATTTGAAACACCCGAAATCCCCAGTAGCCCAGAATTTTGGTTCAGTAGCCGCTCTAGTTTTTCGGCAGTGTAGCCTTCTTCGTGCATCAGGTAGAGCAAAATACTCGGATCAACTGACCCTGAGCGAGTGCCCATCATTAGTCCGTCTAGTGGCGTAAAACCCATTGTAGTATCGATGCTTCTGCCGTTGCGAATTGCCGCCAGCGAGCAGCCATTGCCTAAATGACAGGTGACTAACCGCAAATTGTTGGGGTCACGGTTGAGCAGTTGAGCCGTCCGTTGCGTGCAATAGCGATGGCTGGTGCCGTGAAAGCCATAGCGCCGAATTCCTTTTTCGACCCATTCATAAGGCACTGGATAAATTGCCGCATAGTCAGGCATCCGAGCATGGAAAGCCGTATCAAACACTGCCACTTGCGCTACGTCGCCCAAGGCTTTTTCGATCGCCTCAATTCCTTCTAAGTTAACCGGATTGTGCACTGGGGCAAGGGCAGCCAAATCCGCAATCGTGGCTTTGACTTCGGGTGTAATCCGAACGCTATCGTGATAGTGTTCACCGCCATGCACCACCCGATGCCCCACCACATCAATGCTCGAAGCATCCGATAAAACCTGGGTGTCGCCATTCCAAAGCGTTTCTAGCATCTGAGCCACCACAGGCATCCGTGACTGAAACGGCACTTCTTCCTTCAAGACGGCTCCGGCTGGGGTTGTCACCTTAAGCTCTGCAATGCCCTGCTGGTGCGTCCAGTCGATTTGCGCTTCCCAAACTGGAGTTGCGGGCTGTTCCGGTAAACCACGATCTGGCACTTCATAGAGGCAGCTTTTTTGGCTGCTAGACCCTGCATTCATGACTAAAATTTTCATGGCTTCACCTGGCTCCAATGTGATTGCAATTCGTGGGCCCAATCGAGCTTGATCCAAGTCTTTTTCCAGTTTGCCGGAAACGATCTACCGATGCAGTTCGCAGGATTGCATCTCAGCAAAGATTAACTTTAATGCAACATTTGCCGTACAGTCCCCATTTTTTGGTAGAAGTGCTCCTTATAGGGATTGCAATCTTGAATTTGTTTTAAGGAGATAAGCAATTGTTGACAACACTACTCGCTGTGGCTGTTAGAACGCCAGATTGGTCGCCATCAATCGGGCTGATTATGTTGGCTTGCAATGTCGTTGCGATTTTATTTGCTAAATTTACGGTGAAATACCCCAACGTGGGGCCAGGAATTCCGGTTCTGTCGGATATCTCCGGTCTGAGTTTGCCTGCTTTTCTGGGGGCAGCTAGCTTTGGACATCTGTTGGCGGCTGGCGTCATTTTGGGCTTAACGAACACTGGCGCACTAGGTTAAGCCAAGCGCTCACGAAGCAATTCATCACCAGGGTAGTCATATCCTGGTTTTTGCTTTTTAAAGCTGCCGTTGCCTACCTTTTCCCAAAAACTATTGAGATATGATCATCATGAACTGGAACTGGGCGAGTTTATGAATTGGTGGCAAAAGCTGAAGCAAAACAATTTGGCAAAGTTTGGCGCAATCGTGCTGCTCGTTTTCTATCTGATTGTGATTTTTGCTGAATTTGTCGCGCCCTACAGCCCCTATTATTCTCAGGCAGATGGCTCGCTGTTGCCTCCCACGCCGGTCTACTGGCGGAATGTGGAAGGGCAGTTGATTGGGCCGCATGTCTATCCCACAACCCAGGGCCCGATTAGTTTGGAAACTGGCGATCGAGAGTTGCGGGTGGATCGCAGCAAACCGTCTCCGCTGCGGCTGTTGGTTCGAGGTGACGAATATCGCTTCCTGCAACTGCGGTTTCCCTTACCGACTCAGTTTTCCCTCACCGATCCCAAAATCACCGAGATCCAGTTTTTCCCAGGGTTTCAGGGCAATCTGCATTTGTTCGGTGCAGTTGGCGAAGGCAGAATCAATCTTTTGGGTACTGATGAGCAGGCCCGCGATCAGTTTAGTCGGCTGGTGTATGGTGGGCGAATTAGTCTGTTTATTGGGATTGTGGGCGTCGCGATTTCGTTTCCGCTCGGAATGCTGGTTGGCGGCATCTCTGGCTATTTTGGCGGCATGGTTGATGCCGTGCTGATGCGGATCGTGGAAGTGCTGATGACGATTCCGAGTATCTATCTGCTGGTAGCGCTTAAAGCCGTTTTTCCGCCCAAACTGTCGAGTTTTGAAGAGTTTTTGCTAATTACGATGATCACGTCCTTCGTCGGCTGGGCCGGACTGGCGCGGGTGATCCGAGGGCAAGTGCTATCGATTAAGGAACGCAACTTTGTGCAGGCAGCCAAAGTGATGGGAGGCAAGCCGCTTTACATTATTTTGCGGCATGTGCTGCCCCAAACTGCCACCTACGTCATCATTTCTGCGACCTTGGCGATTCCGAGTTTCATCGTCGCGGAGGCGGTTCTGAGTCTGATTGGACTGGGAATCAAGCCGCCCGATCCATCGTGGGGAAATATGCTCTCTCTAGCCACGAATGCTTCGATTTTAGTGCTGCAACCCTGGCTGGTTTGGTCGCCCGCGATTTTGATTGTGCTGACAATTCTGGCGTTTAACCTGCTAGGAGACGGACTTCGGGATGCGCTTGATCCGCGAAATATGCAGTAGGCGTGCTGGCGGATAGATGGGTGGATGGATGGCTAAGAGCTTTGCCACGATTCGTCGTTGAACTCGCTGATGAACTCGCTGATGAACTCGCTGATGCCTATACCGGACTTTGCCCATAAAACGGTAGGGCGGTTGACCAATGGGGCCGGCTGCCAGCCTGCCACTCTAAGTAGGCTAATGTCAGCAAACTCTCAGCGGTTGCGCCTAACCCACCCTCTGCCTGCACTAGCCGATAGGGACGCTGCCAATCTGCGAGCATCTGTTGCCACTGTTCCTGACTGACGACTGCATCGGGCAGCAACGCTGTGATAGTGTCTTGGTGCTCTGAGTCTGTTAAATGAATGCGGTAAATCGCAGCGTGAACTTCTCCTCGTTGAGCGGGCATTTGCACCGCGATGTCGAGTTCTGGCTCACTTCTTACTGCTACAGTTGCCCACGCGACGGCGGCCAGCGTCGAAATTGCAAACAGCGGCAAGTCAAGCTGTTGAGCCAGCGTGCGAGCCGTAACCACACCGAGTCGAGTGCCTGTAAAACCGCCGGGGCCTTTGGCAACTGCAATAAACTCTAAATCTGCCCAGGTTTGCGGCTGAATAAATTTGCTTAAGTAAAGATGCAAATAGCTCGAAACTTCTCGACCCAAAGCCCAAGCTTGAGAGCGGCTGTCGCCTGCAAAATTGCTGATCGCTAGCCCCAAATCAGGACTTGCTGTGTGAATTGCCAGCGCATAGCGGTTGGAATTAGACGAATGCATGACCAAAGTGCAGTCCCAAAATCAAATAGCTGTGCCAAGTTAAAGAAAGATATAGCCCTTATCCTCGTCATTAATCTCCCTCATGGCAAGCCCTATGACTTCTGTGCGCTTATTTCTGGCACGCTGTCCTTTTTTGATCCAGTTTGGGCAACAAAAGAGGCAACAAAAGAGGCAACGAAATGGTGTGATTAGGGTAGGATTGCTGCTGTTGGGCTTGCTGCTGCCAATGGGCTGTCAACCCGTTGATTCAGCCGATTCTGATTCAGCCAATTCTGATGCAACAGCTACAGCAGAACATGCGATTCGACGGGCTGTGTTTGAATCTCAGTCGGCGCAAATTCCAACGGCTCAACTGCCTCCATCTCCTCTATCTCCTGCCATGACTGCCTCGATTGCCCAATTTGACTTTGCCTCTGATTTTTCGGAAGGGTTGGCTGCTGTCAAGCTCAGCGATCGGTATGCCTACATTAACCGCACGGGACAGGTTGTGATTACGGTTGAGGAAGGTTTAGACGGCGTTTCGGGTTTCTCGGAGCAGCGGGCGATTGTGCGAGTGTCTGATCTCTACGGTTACATTGACCAATCCGGGAAGATTGTGGTTGATCCGCAGTACGCCAGCGCAAATTCCTATTCGCAAGGATTGGCGGTGATTCGGACAGGGCGAGGCTATGGCTATCTCGATCGGGCGGGACAGCTTGCTACCGATCCGGAATTCACCCTCGCCGACGACTTTTCGGAAGGGCTGGCTGCCGTGAAGCGAAATGACCAGTATGGCTACATTAACCTGATGGGCGATTGGGTGATTCGTCCTCAGTTTCAGGATGCCTGGCGTTTTGCCGAATCGCTGGCGGTTGTGAAGGTCGATTCGCAGTGGGGCTATCTCGATCGGGCAGGCAACGTGGCAATCAACCCACAATTCGACGGAGCTTTTAGCTTCTCAGAATCGCGGGCCCGAGTCCGGCAGGGCAGCCAGTGGGGATTTATCGATCCGCAGGGCAAGATGGCGATTGCGCCGCAGTTTGACTTTGCCTCGGATTTTGCTCAAGAACGGGCGGCTGTTCTTGTCGGCAGCAAATGGGGCTATGTTGATCCAGCCGGAAAGCTAACGATTGCGCCACAGTTCGACTATGCCACTGATTTTTCGGAAGGGTTGGCAGCAGTGAAGGTGGGCAACCAAATGGGCTTTATTGACCGCACCGGCAGAATGCAGATCGAACCGCAGTTTGAGAACGTGGGGTCTTTTTCAGAAGGATGGGCGTGGGTGCAGAATGGTGAGCAGTGGCGCTATGTCGATTCAAACGGTAACTTTTTGGAACGGTCAGCCGTGCAGTGAAGCTATAGGTTGCGGTTGGATCGGCGCCGCGTTCGCTGATGCTGAAACAACCAGACAGCAAAGCTAATTACTACAATGCCCAAGACAATTTTGGAGACCGGCCCTAAATATTGCTCGACAAGTTCGTAATTATCGCCAAGTACATAGCCAATATAGGTGAGCAGAAACGTCCAGCCGAGAGTGCCGAGGGTTGAGTAGATCAAAAACTGCGAGAACCGCATTTCGCTGAATCCGGCAGGGAGGGAAATTAGTGTCCGAATGCCGGGTACAAACCGCCCAAAGAAGACAGCTTTGTTGCCATGCCGATAAAACCAGCGCTGAGCTTTGTCGATCTCTTCCCCGGAAATGCCGAGCCACTTGCCGTAACGGTTTAACCAATTTTTGAGCCGATCTTCCCCTAAATAGCGCCCTAAGTAGAACCAGGGTAACGCTCCCAGCATTGTGCCGATCACGCCCGCAGTTAGGGCAGGCACAAACGTCATTTGACCTTGAGCAATCGTGAAGCCAGCCAACGGCATGATTAGCTCAGAGGGAATGGGTGGAAACAGGTTTTCCAGGAACATTAGAAGTCCAATTCCCCAATATCCTAGGGAAGTCATGATTTGTGTAACCCACTCTGCCATGGGGAAATCGGCTCCTACTTAACTCGTCTTTACAATCTACGTCAATCTGGCACACAAAACAGGGAGCAAGCAAGTCACCTGCTCCCCGCTACAAACTAACTTTAAATTCAGGTTCCCATTGTCCAGGAGTTGATGTATTCAGTCTGCTCTGCGGTCAGTGAGTCAATGGCAATGCCCATTGCTTGTAGTTTCAGGCGAGCAATTTCTTGATCCAAAACCGTCGGAATCGAGTGAATTCCTGGCTCTAAGCTGCCTTTGTTCTTCACCAGATATTCGCAAGCCAGCGCTTGGTTCGCAAAGCTCATATCCATGACGGCGCTGGGATGCCCTTCTGCGGCGGCTAGGTTCACCAAACGCCCTTCGCCCAACACCACTACCGATTTGCCGCTCTTGAGGCGATATTCTTCGGTGAAGTTGCGGACGATTTTCACCTCGGTGGCCATTTCTTTCAGCGATTTGAGGTCAATTTCAATATCAAAGTGACCAGAGTTGCAGACGATCGCGCCATCTCGCATCACTTCAAAATGCTCTTTGCGAATCACATGCTTGTTGCCCGTCACCGTGATAAAAATGTCGCCCTGAGCCGCCGCTAAGGACATTGGCAACACGCGGAACCCATCCATTGCCGCTTCAATTGCCTTCACCGGATCAATTTCCGTCACAATCACATTGGCTCCCATGCCGCGTGCCCGCATTGCCGTGCCCTTACCGCACCAGCCGTAGCCTGCCACCACAACTGCCTTACCTGCCAGCAGAATGTTGGTGGCGCGGATGATGCCATCTAGGGTCGATTGACCTGTGCCGTAGCGGTTGTCGAAGAAGTGCTTGGTTTCAGCATCATTGACGTTAATCGCCGGGAAGGTGAGCACGCCATCCCGCAGCATGGCCCGCAGCCGCACGATTCCGGTGGTGGTTTCTTCAGTGGAGCCAATCAAATCGCCGAGCTGATCTTGCCGTTCTTGAATTAGCGTAGCAACAACATCGCTGCCGTCATCAATGATGATGTTAGGACGGTGATCGAGCGCTGTCCGCACGTGACGGTGATAGGTGGTGTTGTCTTCTCCTTTGATGGCAAACACAGAAATGCCGTAGTCTGCAACTAAGCTAGCGGCCACGTCGTCCTGTGTCGAAAGGGGATTGCTGGCAATCAATAATGCGTCGGCTCCAGCGTGCTTCAGCGCAATCGCTAGGTGGGCGGTTTCGGTTGTCACGTGGCAGCAGGCGACCAACCGAATTCCTGCTAAAGGTTTTTCTTGGCCAAAACGCTCCTGAATTTGGCGGAGAACGGGCATTTCTCGACCTGCCCACTCGATCCGCTGTTTACCCATTGCAGCAAGCGAAAGATCCTTAACGTCGTGCTTGACCTGAGTTGCGGTTGTCATTGAGTCTTTATGAAGTAAGGTGTACGAATATTTTGTTTGAGGGCTAACCTACATAGAGTAACAGAAACCAGAAAAAGCCTCTTCCCCTCATGTCAGGATTGATGCTCTAGATGAAATGAATGGCTCTAAGGGATGCTAAATTTTGCCGAGTTTCCAATCCAGCGTTGGCGTTTCAGTCGAGGCGAGTAGCTTTCCTCTCGAAATCACATAACGCACCGTTGCCCGCCGCCGAATCGCATCATACCGATCAGACGCATCAAGCACGATCAAATTGGCAGGTTTACCGACTTCAATGCCGTATTGCTCACTGAGGTTGAGTGTTTTTGCGCCGTGCCAGGTAATCATGTCATAGCAGGCGTCAATTTCGGCTCTGCCTGTCATTTGAGCGACATGAACCAGCATAAAGGCGACATCCAGCATATTGCCTGTGCCCAGTGAATACCAGCAGTCTTGAACACAGTCGTGCCCTAAGCTGACATTTGTGCCTTGCTGCCACAGTTCTTTAACGCGAGTTAGCCCGCGCCGTTTGGGGTAGGTGTCGGTGCGTCCTTGCAAAGTAATGTTGATCAGCGGATTGGCGATGAAGTTCATTTGAGTCCGGCGCAGAAAACCCAGCAGCTTGTAGGCGTAGGCATTATTGTAGGAGCCAAAAGCCGTCGTATGGCTGGCCGTGACTCGTGACCCCATGCCAGTCCGAATCGCGCAGGCGGCGACGACTTCCAGAAAGCGCGAGTTGTCATCATCAATTTCGTCACAGTGGATGTCAATCAGACGGTCATACTGTTGCGCTAGCTCAAAAATCCGGTGAATCGATTTGACGCCATCTTCGCGGGTTAGCTCATAGTGTGGAATGCCGCCTACCACATCGGCTCCCATTTGCAGCGCAGTTTCCATCAGCCGTTCGTTTTGCGGACTGCCGTAAATCCCATCTTGCGGAAACGCCACCACTTGCAGCGTCGTCCAGTCTTTCACGGCTTCCCGCACTTCTAGCAACGCTTGCAGCGCGACCAAATTTGCTTCACTCACGTCGGCATGACTGCGCACATACAAAACGCCCTGCATTGCCTGCTGTTTCAGCGTTTCGATCGCTCTAGTTTTAACATCCTCCAGCGACAAATCTTGCTTGCGTTCTCGCCAAATTTCGATGCCTTCAAACAAAGTGCCGCTTTCATTCCAGCGCGGTTGACCGACAGTAAGCGCCGAATCGAGATGCACATGGGATTCGACAAACGGCGGGCTGATCAGCTTCCCGTTCAGGTCAAGCTCTAGCTGAGCCTCGGCTTCAAGGTGGGGTGCAATGGCGGCAATTCTTCCAGCGGCAATCGCAATATCAACTGTTTCGATCGTTCCAGTTGAGTGGAGTAAACGACCTTGACGTAGCAGCAGTTCGTAAGCAGGTGGCATAGGCAAAGTAGGGTGGCGGAGCTAAATTATTTCAACCGCAGCAAGTCTTGCTTAATTTGCTCGGCTTGGGTCGTGTCTCCTTGCTGAAGGTAGAGTTCGCTGGCTTTCACCCAATCGGGAATCGCTTCTGTCACCCGTCGCAGATTCACCGTTGCTCGACCTCGGTTATGGTACGCTTCGGCAAACTGAGCGTCTAACTGGATCGCCTGACTAAAGCAAGCCACCGCCTGCCGATATTGCCCTTCCCGATAGGCGGCACATCCTTGCTGGAAACACTCTGCCGCCTCTGGATTTAACGTTGGAATCGGTTGGGCTTCAACAGGCGCGACTGGCTCGGCAAACACAACGGCGACGCTTCCCTTCCCCCAATAGGCAGACACCATAGCGCTGAGGCCAATTCCAGCAATCAAACCAATTGCAATGAACCAAATCCAAAAGCTGAGAGATTCCATAGGTTATTTTTTAGGATCGAGATCATCAAGTCCCCAATCGTCATCATCCAGCGGATCGGGTTCTGGCGCGGCAGGTTGGGCGCCGGGGGCGAGGATGGGGGTGGAGTCTGAGCCGCAGGTTGAGTACCATAGGGAGGAACCAGTACTCGATATTCGGCATCATACACTCCGCTGTTGCGCCCAGTTGGATCATCCTGCCCTCGATAGCGGTCGGCATCGGGGGGGCGAGCAGGGGATTCCGGTCTTGGCTCGCTGCGTCGGGGAGGGGAGTCAGCGATTCGCTCATCGTCCCATCGAATGCGATGATCGTCGGCAGTATCACGGATGTTGGTTTTGGGGCTGAACTGAGTCGCTCGGCGCGGTGCGGGTTCTGGCTCTCCCCAATCGTCCCAGACTTCTCGATCGCTGCTGCCTGCTTCCCAATCATCATTGATTGAACGGCGTTGCCCCTCACTGCGGCGCTCAGACGAAGCCGCTCTGAAGCCGACCGTATCCCCTCGCGTTCCGCTGGCTTCGGCTCCTCGTTTTGTACCCACTCCACCCCAAGGCGAGCGAGGCATTCCTGCCCCTGAGTCACTCAATCGTTGCGCCGCCCGACGCACCGCCCCAGCTTTAGAGAGGCATAAATCCGCTGAGTAACAATGTGGTCAAAGCTCCGGCAGCGAGCGCACCCAACACCCAAACCGCCAGCGGTAATGCCAGCGTTCTAGTACCGAGGACGACAAGCGCAATCGGGGTCAGGTTTTGGATCGCAAACGCAACTAATCCACCAACAATGAGGAGTAACAGCACAACTCTTACCATCGGTCGTTCTCCTTTGAGGTAGGGGTGAGATGTGAGAGAAGCGGCAGGGAGAACCAGAAACAGCGTCGCTTATTAGCTTTGAGAACAGCTTGCAGAACAGGTTTTAACAGCTTTTAGAGCGGTGGCGAGGAGGGATGATGTCCTTCCCAGCGGCTAAGCGGCACGCAGGTGATATCAAGCTGGTCTAGGGCGCGAGCAACGACAAAATCGACTAAGTCTTCAATCGTTTGCGGTTTATGATACCAAGCCGGAATGGCTGGAACAATTCGTGCGCCTGCTTCTGCCAGGGTAGTTAAATTGCGGAGGTGAATCAGACTAAACGGCGTTTCACGGGGAACTATTACCAGTTTACGCCCTTCTTTCAACTGTACGTCTGCGGCCCGCTCTAGCAGATCAGAACTCAGCCCCGCCGCCAGTTTGCCAACGGTACTCATACTGCACGGCATCACCACCATCCCCGCTGTCCGAAAAGAGCCGCTCGCAATATTTGCGCCCACATCACCCCACGGATGGCAGCGCAACTTTCCAGCGGTGGGCACTCCGGCTTGCTGTCGCCAAAACTGCTCCTGTTGGACTGCCTCCACCGGCATCCGAATTTTTTCCTCAGCCTGCCAAACCATATAGGTTGACTTAGAAGCCACTAGCTCAATGCAGGAATCGGCTTCTAGCAAATGTTTGAGGGCACGCACCGCATAAATTAAGCCTGATGCGCCCGTCACACCCAGAATTAGCGGCAGAGTTGGTGAAATTGGCAAAGATTGAGACACGTAAATCCATTTATTTACAATTCTTAACTCAATTCTAAACGCCAACCGCTAATCGTAGGATTCGATCTCCGACTGCTCGTTGATTTCTTCCTCTTCTATCATGACAACTTCTTCCGGCTCATCTTCGTCAGGGGCTTCGCTGCCGCCGCCTACTGCCACCAAGTCGATTTGCTGGCGGTAGTAATCTACGCTCTTCACCTGCACCTCAACTCGGTCGCCGAGCTTATACTGCTTGCGGTTTTTGCGCCCGACGAGCTTTTGTTGCCGCGAACGATACTCATACCAGTCATCTTTGAGTGAACTGACATGCACCAAACCTTCGACCAATAGCTCTTCGATTTCCACAAAGAAGCCATAGGACTGCACGCCCGTAATTAAGCCATGAAACACTTTGCCCGTATGCTGCTGCATAAACTCGGCTTTTTTCAAGCCTTCGAGGTCGGCTTCGGCTTCTTGCGCCAGCTTTTCTTTCTCAGTCAAATGCACCACTACAGCCGCAAACGCTTCTTCTAGCTCGCTTTGAATGTCGGTTGGTAAAACATTCCAGTTGATTTGCCCATGACAAGAACTGTGCCGCAGATCGACTTTTTCCTTCGAGCGAGTAGACCGCCGATCGCGCCCATGTTCAAAAACGGCGTGCAAAACGCGATGCACCAATAAGTCAGGATAGCGACGAATCGGTGAGGTGAAATGGGTGTAGCCTTCGTCAAGCGCCAGCCCAAAATGTTGTCCTGGTGCGGTGCTATAAATCGCTGGCTTAAAGGTAGACAGCAGCAGATAGGTCAACACTTTCTCAGCTTTGGAGTTCGCAAACTGCTCGACAAGGTGCTGGTAATCACGAGGATGCACTGCGTCTTCTTGCTCTAGGTGGGCGTCGATTCCCATATTGCTGACTAGCTTCAGCAGTTCTTGCACATCGCTCGGATCAGGAGCGCGGTGCACCCGATACACCGCCGGAACCTGCAATGCCAGCAGATGCGAGGCGACAAGTTGATTGGCCAACAGCATCAGTTCTGTGACGATTGAGCGGGTAGGCAGCAGCGAAGAAACCACCATTGCGCCCAGCGAGCCTTCGTCATCGTATTGAAACTTGGTAGAGAGAAACTGGCTCAGTTCTGGGCTAGCTTCGTTCGGGAAGATTTTTTCTGGCAGGTTCAGATCAAACGCGCCTCGCTGCAACCGCTGCACCCGAATTGCCTGACTCAGCATAAAAAGCTGATCCAACATTTCAAACACGGGTTCAAAGTCCTGCAACTGCTCCAGCGATGGCAAAGGATAGCCAGGGGGCAAACTAGCGACCACGTCTGCTGGCTGATGGCGTTGCACAATCGCTTGTGCCTGCTGGTAATCGAGCCGATGATCCACCTGAATCACGGTTGGTTGAATCTCAAACTCGACAACTTGCCCACCCGAAGTCAACGTCAGCAGCACTGAAACCGCCAGCCGATCTTGCCCTGCAACCAGCAAGCAACACTGATGCACCCGTTCGGGCAACATCCGCAGCACGTTCTCGCCCAAATAGATCGATGTGCCACGTCTACGAGCTTCAATATCTAACGCTGATCCCGGTTCAATATAGGACGACACATCAGCAATGTGGATGCCTAATCGCCAGTGGTCTGCGCCGAGGGGTTCTAGCGTCAAAGCATCATCAATAGCAGGGCCGGTCGGATTGGGCGGGCCGTCGATGGTGAGGGTGGGCAAGTGGCGCAGATCGAGCCGTTTTTTGAGGTCAGCTTTGCGCAATTTCGTGGGCAGGGCTTTGGCTTCTTCCAAAACGCTTTCGGAAAACTTGCGGGGCAGATCGTGTTTACAGCAAACAATGTCATATTCTGAGGCGGCTTGGGCATCGCTTCCCAAAATTTGGGCTACCCGACCCAACGGTGGATGAGACCCTAGCGGATAACGGACAATTTCGACATGGGCAAGCTGATCGACCGCCTCGGTTAAGTCTGTGCCGTTCGATTTTAGCTCCACTTCAAACAGCAGCCGATCGTCGAGCGGGGTAGCCCGATAGCTGGTTTCAACTTGTTTCACGCGAGCCAACACCGACGAATTCGCCCGATCTAAAATCAGCCGAACTTCACCTTCCGGGCTGCGCCGCCGCGTTCCTTCTTTGGTGACTCTGACCAACACTCGATCGCCATTCCAAGCCGTGTTCAAATGGCTCTCACGGATGTAAATGTCTTCCGACCCTTCTACATCCTGAATGGCAAAGCAAAACCCTTTGCTCGAACAGCGCAACTTCCCTTCCACCACATCTTCTTCAGGGACTCGCCGATATTTGCCGCGATCTCGCACCAGAACGCCCACTTTCTCCAACGCATCTAGGACAATTTGCAACAGGCGTTGGCTAGCCTCATCCTTACAGTTGAGTTTTTTCTCCAGAGCCTTCGGAGCAACTAACTTATCATCTGTGAAATTTGCCAGTAGTTCTGCAATCGAAAATTCCATGTAGCGATTGATCCTCAAAACTGATTAAGCTCGATCCGACTTGGCTCGTTGAGCACGGAGCCTGAATAACGTGATCTTGATCCTTGAAGAAGGGACTAGGCACTAGATGCTCGACTTCGCCGCAGTTGTCGTAACAGCCGTTTGCAATGGCTCAACTGTAAGCGTTAAACAGAGCGTTAAGCAGTCACCAGCACCCCAAGAGCAGCCGTCTGCTCCAAGCGTTTTGCCGGCCGAAACCAGCCCGTGGATTCAGTCTGTTGTCCTCCGGTAGGTTGCTTTGCTCGACACAACTGAGTTACACAGAGCCGTCAGCCAGCCGAACTCGTCAACCGAGATGTCCTAACCCAACTGCTGTTCTGGGAACGTTAACAGACTTACATCTGTTTCCGCAGTCCGCACTGCAAAGCAGGCTTACCGTTAAAGATCCCCCTCCAGAAAATCTCCTTCTTGGTCTGTAGTCTTCTGGTGATGAGATGGTGTCAAGCGAGCAAACGATAACCGAACGAGATCAGTACACCGTAAAAATCCAGACAGCCAAGAAACAGAAGCAACGAACACCGAATCGAGTGAACGATGTCTGAAGCGAGTGCCAAAATTTCGTCTATTTTCGCACTTTAATCATTCTATTAACACTTTTTACGTAAAACACGTACATCTTAGAAATTTTTCTATGGAATTCATTGCAAAGCGAAAGGAAGGCAGAAGATGGAGGGCAGAAGATCAAAGGAGAGGGCAAATTTAGCAAAAGATTGATTTGATGAGGTCGTAGGCTGATGACAAAACCTGCCCTTTCCCTTTTCCCCCTTTAACTACCGTTGCCCCGTCACAATGTAAGCAACGCGCTTACCAATGTTGGTGGCATGATCTGCCATGCGTTCGAGGTGGCGAATCGTGAGTACAAGCAAAACAATCGGTTCGATGTTACCTTGAACGTTGGTTTGTCGAGCTAGCAAGTTGTAGAGCGTTTCATAATCTGAATCAACCGCATCATCTTTAAACTTGATATCCAGCCCCGATTCAGCATCCAAATCTGAAAGCGCCACCAGACCCATCGCCAACATTGCTCGACAGCGATCGATCATGATTTGCACCCGATCCATACAAGAATGTACTGGATAAGGAAATAGCTTCACCGCAATCTCGCCAATGTCTTCGGCGTAGTCACCAATTCGCTCCAAATCTCGAATCAGTTGCATCAGAGCGCTGAGCATTCGCAGATCTTGCGTCACAGGAGCTTGCAGCGCCATCAAATTAACACACTCGATTTCAATTTGCCGATACAGTTGATCGATTTGCTTCTCTTGCAGCGAAATTTGATGAGAAGCTTCTAGATCGCGCTCTAACAAAGCCTTGCGTGCCAACCAACAAGAATGCTCTACTAAAGCACCCATTCTCAGAACATCACGCTGTACACGTCTGAGTTGTCGCTCAAACTGAATGCGAGTCGGTTTGGTATCTTCCAACGAAGTGATCTCCCTGCCAATCAATAGTTCTGATGGAGCATTCAAAGCGAAGTGAGTAAAACCTCAGATAAATCAAACATGGCTCGATCAAGCAATCGCAAGGAGTTATTTGCAGGGTATTAACCATCGAGCAGGCTGTCTCCCTAGGATAACCTCCGAATTTAGTTTTACGCTGTACGCAGCATTGCAAACCGGCTTTACAAGATTTTTGCAGCAGTCTTGCTTTGGATAGTTGCTGGGATTGGAAGGGAGGAGGCAGAGGGGAGAGAGCAGAAGGTTAGGAGAATGGGGAGGATAGGGAGTGAAGGAAAATACGGTAACACTTAGGCTGTAGGGATTGCGTCAGCCTGCAATCTGTTCTTGGCGTTAAAATGCTGCCGTGAGACAGTTGTAGCGGTTGATTAATGCTCGAATCACCAGCGCTATCGATGCCACATTTTGGGTAAAGTGACATTTTGGGTAAAGTGACAGGTTGGGTAAAGTGACAGGCAAAGTTAACAGGTCAAAAGTTATCCCATTAAAAATCCATTCCAACTCCTCAGATGCTACCTCCTGCCCTCTGTCTTTTGCTCTCTGCCTCGCCGACTCTCCTTCACTCAATCCTCAATGCCTGAGGCTGCCAAATTAGGATTCGGTCATTAAAGTAGGGTAGAGATGCCCGCTACTGAACTTCTATGCCGTCGATTGCCCCACCTCATACCAAATCTTCTCGTGATAATGCCCTCTGGTTTTGGATCGGGATGGCAGGAATCTTTTGTTTTTCTCTGGGTCTCAGGTTTTGGGGCCTCAGCCGTTTCAACACCCTAGTTTTTGATGAAGTGTACTATGCCAAATTTGCCAGTGCCTTCCTCAAAGGGGAAATTATCTTCACTGGGCATCCACCGCTCAGCACCTACATTGTGGCAATTGGCATTTGGTTGGGGAATCAAATGCCTTGGGGCAACGCTGACCCAAAAAATAGCCTGACGGGATTATTACTTTCACCTTTTAGCTATCGCTGGCTGAATGCGTTCACCGGATCGCTCATTCCTGTTTTAGTGGGAGCCATTGCTTACCAATTACTGCATCGACGCAGTTTTGCCCTGATTGCAGCTTTGCTGCTGGCATTGGATGGGCTGTTTTTGGTGGAATCCCGCTATGCTCTGAACAATATTTATTTGGTTTTGTTGGGATTGCTCGGACACCTGTTCTTCTTGCTGGCACTGCAAACCACTTCCTGGAAATGTTGGCTTCATCTGATTCTGTCTGGGATTGGTTTCGGTGGAGCGGCGGCAATCAAATGGAATGGCATGGGCTTTCTGTTGGGTGCGTATGGAGTCTGGGCAATTGGCTGGCTCGTGCATTGGGTTGATTTGATTCAAGCCTCGTTCAAGCCTCGTCCCAATTCTGTAAGTCCAATTCCTCGCCTTGCCCGTTCGCCGCTGTCTAACTTGCCGCAACTGCATCTGGGACATATTTTCATTGGGCTAGCAATGGTGCCTGCTCTTACCTATTACGTCAGTTGGCTACCCTACATTCAAGTCGATCCAGGTGAGAGCAACTTTTGGCAACTGCAACTCGAAACGCTGGACTATCACAAACGGGTTGGCGGCTTGGATGCGCATCCCTACTGTTCGCTTTGGTACAGTTGGCCGCTGATGCTGCGCCCTGTTGCCTATTTCTATGAAGTGACTCAAGCAACCCAGACTGGATTACCGCCCGTCAACCCGCCGTTGCCATCAGGTGGCAAAGAAATTATCTATGATGTTCACGCAATGGGAAACCCGATTCTCTGGTGGTTTTCGACGGCAGCAGTGCTGATTTTTGCATTCTTACTCTTGCTGCGGCTTTGGCAAAGCATCTCTCAATCGGTTCAGTTTGCCTCGTCTCAAGCCTCGTCTCAAGTGCCTTCTCAGTCAACGGCTGTTACAGGTCAGCCCCAGTCAGTTTCAGCCCTTTACACTTGGGTGATGGCGTATTTGCTGGTCAACTGGGCAGCTAATTTTTTGCCCTGGGTACGAGTGACGCGCTGCTTGTTCATCTATCACTATATGGAGTCTTTGATTTTTGCCATCCTGCTGCTAGCGCTGCTGCTCGATCGATGGCTGGGAGGCAATCGGTCTTGGCAAAAAACCGCAGCCGTGACGGTGATCGGGCTAATTTTGATCGGCTTTGTTTTTTGGCTGCCGCTCTACTTGGGCCTGCCCCTCTCACCCGAAGCGCTACAGCTACGTCGGTGGTTGCCTTCTTGGGTTTAAGCGCTTACTTCGTAAACATCGCCCGATACACAGGTAAACCTCTGCTTAAGGTAGACTGCTCCCGCTCGGTCGGCACTGGTAGCGGATTCGTGGGCAGCCATTCGGGTTCTTGCCTGGTAAAAATTGGCTGAGCCTGAAATCGTTCGCACATTTCTATTGCTACAGCTTCTACATCCGATTGCAGCAACACGAATCCTTCGGGCGCTAGAAATTCTGCCAGCAAATCAACCATTTCTGGTTGAACCACTCGCCGTTTTTGATGCCGCTGCTTGAACCAAGGATCGGGAAATTGAATCGTAACTTGTTTCAATCTATTTGGTGGTAAAGACTGCAACAGCGGACGGAGTGCGCTATTGGCGTTGCAAAAAATGTAGTGTAGGTTGGTTAACCCCAAATCTGTGCGCCACTGAAGCGCCTGCATCACCAACGGCTCACGAATTTCTAAGCCCAGAAAATTCCAGTCTGGCTGCTGTTGAGCCATATTCAGCAGAAAGTGTCCGCGCCCACAGCCAATATCCAGGTGTAGCGGCTGCATCAGGTTAGGGTAGATTTCTTTCCAGACTGGGAGTTCAGGCGACTGCTGATATTTCTGACTCAGAGGGTTGACATGCTGACGCACTCGAACAATTGCCAATCGTAAACCTCTCTTTTCGCTTCAGCCTACGATCTTAGCGCCCTAAGGATCGTGGATTTAATCAATCCGTCAACTGTACGGGCGGGTTGAGCAGATCAATGGGCATCCGGCAATCGATTTGACCGCAAAACCCGCCCCTTCCCACTATGGAACTTATTTAATCCCCATTCCTAAGCAGGACTTACTGCTCATTGAGTCCTACAGTAAGATGCGGGTTCAGGAGGCGGGAGCAAAAGTGCATTAAAACTGCAAATTGAAACTGCAAGGACTTTGAACCTCAATATTTGAGCCTCTCCACAAAAAGTGCGACAGTAGAGAATAGGGTGAGCAAAATCAAATTTAAAGCTTCAGTACTGGTTTCTACTTTTGCTAATTCTTCTAATCCCTCATTCTTTCAACTTAAAAGCTAAATCCTTGCACCATGACTTTTAGGTTCCGCTTTGCGATTCTTAGCGATCCCCACATCGCTCTACCTCATACAATCTGGGATCACCCTAGCCGCTTTCATCTGGTAGAAATTAGCATTCCAGCGTTAGAGGCAGTTCTTGAGCGGTTAAGCCATCTCGATCTAGATTTCTTGCTGATTCCTGGCGACCTAACGCAACATGGCGAACGCGAAAATCATGTTTGGCTCGCTCAACGCTTGGCGCAACTGCCCTATCCTACTTATGTGGTGCCTGGCAACCATGACATTGTAGAACGCGATGCTACTGAACATACAATTGGACTGAGAGACTTTCCGCGCTATTACGAAAAATTCGGCTACAGCAATCCAGAGCAACCTTACTACACCTGTGAAGTCCTGCCGGGAGTGCAATTGATCGGATTAAACTCAAACGGTTTTGACCGTGAAGGCAAACAATTCCGGTCGGGATACTTAGATCAGCAGCAGTTGCAGTGGTTGCAGCAAGTTTTGGCGGCGGCACAAGATAAGATCCTACTTGTGATGCTGCACCACAATGTTTTGGAGCATCTGCCAGGACAGGCTAATAGCCATTTGGGTTGTCGATACATGCTAGAAAACAGATCAGATCTCCTGCCGCTTTTACAAGAAGCTGGGGTTCAGTTGCTGTTCACAGGACATCTGCATGTGCAAGATGTAGCCCAGATGCAGAACTTGTATGAAATAACGACGGGATCGCTGGTTAGCTATCCCCATCCCTATCGGGTTCTAGAGTTTCAGCAGGATGAGCAAGGCAGCCGCAGCCTGCGGATTGAGTCGGGTCGAGTGACGCAAGTTCCAGATTGGCCGGATTTATTGCACGCCTCACGGGAATGGATGGGGGATCGCTCTTTGCCATTTATGCTGAAGTTGTTAGCCCAATCTTCGTTAGGTTTGTCGATGGAAACTGCTGAGCAACTCGCACCTCACTTGCGCTATTTCTGGGCGGATATTGCGAACGGAGATGCCATCTTTGACTTTCCTCATCTGCCGCCCACAGTTCAAGCGTTTCTCGCTCCTTTTGGCGCAATTGATGCTGAAGGTAAGGTGCAGCAGGTCGATAACTTTGCGACTCTATGGCTGCAATCATCAAGATGAGTTTGATAAATGAATTTAATTGAGTTCTTCTGCTTACCTCATCAAAAGTCTTTTATCCTGTCCAGCAATCGTACCATCACATAAAAAACACAAATTGACAGACATCCATTAAAATCGGTATAGTTAGAGACTGTGAAAACTTAAGGTTAGTCAGCCCGTTTCGGGAGTAAAGTTTATCCTAACTCATGCCAACTATTCAGCAGCTTATCCACACCGAACGCCAAAAGGCGAAAAAGAAAACGAAATCTCCGGCTCTCAAGAGTTGTCCTCAGCGTCGAGGCGTTTGCACCAGGGTGTACACAACGACTCCAAAGAAGCCGAACTCTGCCCTGCGCAAAGTTGCAAGGGTTCGCCTCACCTCTGGGTTTGAGGTAACTGCCTACATTCCTGGGATTGGTCATAATCTCCAAGAACACTCGGTCGTTATGATTCGAGGTGGACGGGTGAAAGATCTGCCCGGCGTTCGCTACCATATTATTCGCGGTACGTTGGATACCGCTGGAGTGAAAGATCGAAAGCAGGGGCGCTCAAAATATGGCGCAAAGCGACCTAAGCCAGCCGCTAAGTAGTTCTGCTCGGCAACTCGACTAAATTTCTGCGATTGTTTGAATTGATTGCTGAAGTCTGAACTGCTTGAATTTTCTAGACCCTGCGAAAGGGTATTGTTGTTCACTCTGCTCATTATGGTGATAGTGATTCCATGGGTTTCGCTATCGCTTTGTAGCTGAAATCTCTATTCGGTGATCTGTCGATGCTGTCCAAAGCAAGCTCACTGCACTGTTTTATCTTACTCAAACATCTGTTACCAAAGGTTTAGTTACCATGTCCCGTCGAACTGCTGCTCAAAAACGTTCGGTTGCACCTGACCCTGTCTACAACAGCAGATTGGTCAGCATGATTGTGTCTCGTCTCATGTCGTCTGGTAAAAAGTCTGTTGCGTATAGCATTGTCTACGATGCCTTCAAGCTTGTGGAAGAACGCACCAGCTCCGACCCACTGGAACTCTTCGAGCGTGCAGTCAAAAATGCGACTCCCTTAGTAGAGGTGAAAGCAAGACGGGTTGGTGGTGCTACCTATCAGGTGCCGATGGAAGTTCGTTCTGATCGAGGTATTGCGTTGGCGCTGCGCTGGTTGACTCAGTATTCAAGACAAAGATCGGGACGCACCATGGCAGGTAAATTGGCGAACGAGTTGATGGATGCGGCGAATGAAACGGGGAGCACAATTCGTAAGCGTGAAGAAACTCACCGCATGGCCGAAGCAAACAAGGCTTTTGCTCACTACCGTTACTAAATTTGCGAAAGCCGCATCTGGACTAGAGATAAAAAGTATAGAATCTTAACAGATGCAGTAGCATATAGGACTGCAGCTGAAGCTTAAGGAGGTCGCTGTGGCACGTAATATCCCGCTAGATCGGGTACGTAATATTGGAATTGCTGCTCATATTGACGCAGGTAAAACTACAACAACAGAGCGAATTCTGTATTACTCTGGCGTTGTTCACAAAATTGGGGAAGTCCACGAGGGAACTGCTGTAACCGACTGGATGGAGCAGGAGCGGGAACGGGGTATTACGATTACTGCTGCTGCCATTAGTACATCCTGGACGCGACGCGATCCGAAAAATCCAACCCAACCGATGCCAGAAGCGCTCGAGCATCGGATCAATATTATTGATACACCTGGCCATGTGGACTTTACGATTGAAGTCGAGCGTTCAATGCGGGTTCTAGACGGCGTGATTGCGGTCTTTTGCTCGGTCGGTGGCGTGCAGCCTCAATCTGAAACAGTTTGGCGACAGGCTGATCGCTATCACGTGCCTCGGATTGCCTTTGTGAACAAGATGGATCGCATGGGTGCGAACTTCTTTAAGGTGTATGGGCAGCTGCGGGATCGGTTGCGGGCGAATGCAGTCCCGGTTCAAATTCCGATTGGGGCAGAAGAAGGCTTCCAGGGAATTGTGGATTTAGTCCGCATGAAAGCCTATGTCTACGCCAACGATATCGGCACTGACATCCAGGTGATGGAAATTCCTGCTGACTTACAAGCGATGGCAGATGAATATCGCCTCAAATTGGTTGAGTCAGTTGCCGAAGTTGACGATAACCTGATCGAAAAATATCTGGGTGGGGAAGACCTCACTGAAGCAGAAATTCGTCATGCTCTGCGCAAAGGCACGATCGAAGGCAAAATTGTCCCTGTCCTTTGCGGTTCTGCCTTCAAAAACAAAGGGGTGCAGCAATTGCTGGATGCGGTTGTTGACTACCTGCCTTCGCCTACAGAGGTGCCTCCTATTCAGGGCACGCTACCTGATGGGAGTGTTGCAGTTCGCCATGCAAGTGATACTGAGCCGTTTTCTGCTCTGGCATTCAAAATCATGGCTGATCCCTACGGTCGCCTAACCTTTATTCGCGTCTATTCTGGAGTGCTGACTAAGGGTAGCTATGCCTACAACGCTAGCAAGGGCAAGAAAGAGCGGATTTCTCGTTTGATCGTACTAAAAGCAGACGACCGCCAGGAGGTTGACGAACTGCGGGCAGGCGATTTAGGAGCAGCTCTAGGCTTGAAGGATACCTTCACAGGTGATACCCTCTGCGATGAATCAACGCCCATTATTCTGGAATCTTTGTTTGTTCCTGAACCCGTCATTTCGGTAGCAGTTGAACCTAAGACAAAGCAGGATATGGAGAAGCTGTCTAAGGCGCTCCAAGCTCTGTCAGAGGAAGACCCAACGTTCCGGGTTAGTGTTGATCCCGAAACGAACCAAACGGTAATTGCTGGCATGGGTGAACTGCATTTGGACATCCTGGTTGACCGTATGAAGCGGGAATACAAGGTTGAAGCCAATGTTGGTGCACCCCAGGTGGCATACCGGGAGACGGTTCGTAAGCCCGTTCGAGCCGAGGGTAAGTTTGTCCGTCAAAGTGGTGGCAAGGGACAATATGGTCACGTTGTGATTCAGCTAGAGCCAGGCGATGTGGGCAGCGGCTTCGAGTTCGTCTCTAAGATTGTGGGTGGTACAGTTCCGAAGGAATATATTGGGCCGGCCGAGCAAGGGATGAAAGAAGCCTGTGAATCTGGCATCTTGGCAGGCTATCCGGTGATTGACTTGAAGGTCACGATGGTCGATGGTTCGTATCACGATGTAGACTCTTCAGAAATGGCTTTCAAAATTGCTGGCTCAATGGCGATTAAGGAAGCTGTGATGAAGGCTTCACCTGTTCTACTTGAGCCGATGATGAAGGTTGAAGTTGAAGTTCCTGAGGATTTTATCGGGAACGTCATTGGAGACTTAAACTCTCGTCGGGGTCAAATTGAAGGGCAGGATACTGAGCAGGGAGTTGCTAAGGTCACTGCAAAAGTGCCTTTAGCAGAAATGTTTGGGTATGCAACTGACATTCGGTCTAAAACCCAGGGTCGGGGCATATTCACGATGGAGTTTAGCCACTATGAGGAAGTTCCTCGTAACGTGGCTGAAACCATCATTGCGAAGAGCAAAGGGAACGCATAGTCAGTAAATGAGGAACGAATAGATACATGGCACGCGCAAAATTTGAACGGACAAACCTCACGTTAACATCGGTACAGTTGGTCACGTTGACCACGGTAAAACGACTTTGACCGCTGCAATCACGATGACGCTGTCGGCTCTAGGTCAAGCTCAAGCCCGCAAATATGATGAGATTGATGCCGCGCCTGAAGAGAAGGCTCGTGGTATCACTATCAACACGGCGCACGTTGAGTACGAAACCGAAAATCGCCACTATGCGCACGTAGACTGCCCTGGACACGCTGACTATGTGAAGAACATGATCACGGGTGCTGCTCAGATGGATGGTGCCATTCTTGTGGTAGCTGCAACTGATGGTGCGATGCCTCAAACCCGCGAGCACATTCTGCTGGCAAAGCAGGTCGGCGTTCCTAGCATTGTGGTTTTTCTAAACAAGATTGACCAGGTTGATGATGAAGAACTGCTAGAACTGGTTGAGTTAGAGCTGCGGGAACTGTTGAGCAGCTACGATTTTCCGGGTGATGACTTGCCGATTGTTCGAGGCTCTGGCTTAATGGCACTGGAAGCAATGGTCAAGAATCCGAAGACCAAGCGGGGCGAGAACGAGTGGGTTGACAAAATCTACGAACTGATGGATGCCGTTGACTCTTTCATTCCGACCCCAGAGCGCGATGTGGACAAGCCGTTCTTGATGGCAGTTGAAGATGTATTTACGATTACAGGTCGTGGTACAGTCGCCACCGGACGGATTGAGCGCGGCAAGATTAAGATCAACGAAACAGTTGAGTTAGTGGGTATCCGTGAAACCCGCAGCACTGCTGTAACGGGAATCGAGATGTTTAAGAAGAGCCTTGACGAAGGTTTGGCAGGTGATAACGCTGGCTTGCTGCTTCGTGGTCTTAAGAAGGAAGACATTGAGCGTGGCATGGTACTTGCTAAGCCAGGTTCGATCAAGCCTCACACTCAGTTTGAGGGTGAAGTTTACGTTCTAACTGAGAAGGAAGGCGGTCGTAAAACCCCATTCTTCGCAGGATATAAGCCTCAGTTCTATGTGCGCACTACCGATGTGACTGGAACCATCAAAGCTTTTACCGCAGATGATGGCTCTGACGCTGAAATGGTGATGCCGGGCGACCGGATCAAAGTGACTGTTGAATTGATCAACGCGATTGCCATTGAGCAGGGAATGCGCTTTGCAATCCGCGAAGGTGGCCGCACAATCGGTGCAGGTGTCGTTTCCAAAATTGTCAAGTAGTTCAAAGACTTGACCTGTGATTGAATTCAGCAGTCTAATTGACAAGGCTGCTGAATTTTATCGCTCTCCTTTTCCCTAGCTCCTGCCCTCAGTTCACAAGACCATAAGCTGAACCTAGACAACTTACGAATTCTCAAAACATCACGAAAATCAAATGGCAACCATTCAGCAACAAAAAATCCGCATTCGTCTCAAAGCGTTTGACCGTCGGCTATTGGATACTTCCTGTGAAAAGATTGTTGAGACGGCGAACCGCACCAACGCCACTGCAATTGGCCCAATTCCTTTGCCAACAAAGCGCCGTATTTACTGCGTTTTGCGCTCGCCTCACGTCGATAAGGACTCCCGCGAACACTTTGAAACTCGCACCCATCGCCGTATTATTGACATCTATCAACCTTCATCCAAGACGATTGACGCATTGATGAAGCTAGATCTACCGGCTGGTGTCGATATTGAAGTTAAACTTTAGGCGAATCCTAGAAGCAAATTCCCACTTTGGGGCGGGATGCCATTCATGATGCGATAAACTATTAAGAGTAGTTACAAGTTGTGACTACTCTGCTCATCATTGAATGGATTACTCAGTGGTGTTCCATCGTGTTGCTTAACTCTACAGGGCGTTGAAGCATAATGGCTTTCTCCTCATCAGTTGCTGTTCGAGAACTTCCTCTTTTTCCTTTGCCTGAGGTGGTTTTGTTTCCGGGTCTTCCCTTACCGTTGCACGTTTTTGAATTTCGCTATCGCATCATGATGAATACTATTCTTCAAAGCGATCGGCGTTTCGGAGTGCTGATGGTTGATCCAGTTGAGGGCAAGGTGGCAACTGTGGGCTGCTGCGCCGAGGTTGTCTATCAAGAGCGTACTCCCGATGATCGAATCTATGTTAAAACATTGGGGCAGCAGCGATTTCGAGTTTTGGATTACGTCCGCGAAAAGCCTTACTATGTCGGACTAGTTGAATGGATTGAAGATCAATCTACCGATCGAGATTTGCGTAGCTTAACTGCCGATGTTGATCAGCTTCTGCATGATGTTGTCCAACTCTCAGCAAAATTGACTGGACAGGAAATCGAGCTTCCTGATGATATTCCTACTTCTCCTATTGAGCTATCTTACTGGGTTGCAGGCAACTTGAAAGGTGTGGCTCGTGAGCAGCAATCTTTATTAGAGCTACAGGACACAGCGGTGCGGTTGGAGCGGGAAGCCGAAATTTTGATGACAACGCGAAATCACTTGGCGGCTCGTGCTGCTCTCAAAACTGCTTTCGACTAATTCAGCGATCGTAAAAGGCATCCGGAAGTCATTTAGGTTATGGGCAGAACAGCAGTTCATTCAGGTTTTGTTTAATTTAACTCTTGTTGTAAAGCTAAGGTGTGCAGTAGGTGAGTTTGTAATGCAGTGAGTTTAAAGTTAGATGAACTTCCTGAAGGGAGACTCGCTTCTGAAAGCTATACTCTCTAAAGTCAAGGTTGTTTTTTGGGAAAAAATATAAAATTTAGTAAACTACTTTTGGCGGCAGTTCATAAGCTGTTGATTCTACGATGAATATTTGCTTCTCTGCTGTGCAGTCAATTGATCTGGCTGTTCCAGAACAGTCCATTCCGATTCAGTATTATTTACGCCAGCCCCAGCGTTTGATTCAAGCATTAATTGATCCTAGACAGGTAGAAACATTAGGTAACGAGCATTTTCGCTTCAAAATGCGTCCTCTTAGCTTCTTGTCGCTCAGTCTGCAACCTACAGTTGACTTGCGGATTTGGGCAGATGCAGACGGAGTAATTCATCTGGAATCAGTTAACTGTGAGATTCGCGGTATAGAATACATTAATCAACGGTTTAAGCTACAGTTAGTGGGACAACTAGCACCCTTACAGATATCTTCAAAAACTTATTTAAAGGGGCAAGCAAATTTACAGGTTCAAGTTGATTTGCCGCCGCCTTTGGCGTTGACGCCTCGCCCCTTATTGGAAGCCACTGGAAATGGTCTACTGCGCAGTGTTTTATTAACTATCAAGCAGAGGTTAGCATACCAGCTATTAGCAGATTACTGTGCTTGGGTAGCCATTCAGCGACGAGAACAGATCGAGATTGGGCCAAACGGATCATCAGCCTTGCTAAATCCCACGGGTCAGTAGTAGCCAGCCGATATCAAGAAATCGCCAAAATCACAAATGACAAGGGCTAAAAGAACGGCGATGCTGTCTGGATACACCAAGTTGCTGTAGAGCCTGCCGATGCTTAGCAGTACCGTAGCCCTTATTTGCCGCCAAATCATAGCCTGGATATCGCGCAGCAAGTCGAACGATTAATTGATCACGCCATACTTTCGCCACAATGCTTGCTGCCGCGATGCTGATTGACTTGCAGTCTCCTTGCACAATTGTTTGCTGTGGAATGACTAGATCGGGAATTCGTTGATTACCATCAATCAAGCAAATCTGCGGCTGTGGTTGGAGTCGGGCAATGGCTCTGCGCATTGCTAGCAGCGATGCCTGTAGGATATTAAACCGATCAATTTCTCGAACTGAGGCGATGCCTATTTTGCAGGTGAGCGCACTCGTTTGAATATGCTGAGCCAAAATTTGACGATGTTTGGGTGACAATTGTTTACTATCGGCAACGCCTGCCTGAATCAATGGTGTCATTACATTGGCAGGCAGGATTACTGCGGCAGCAACGACTGGGCCAAACAAAGCCCCCCGTCCCACTTCATCAACGCCCGCAATTAGCCCGCCTGCGCCTGAATATGCACCCAATTCTAACTCTGTCCACAAGCTCAGTTGTGACATTTTTTCTTGGAACTGCTCCTGCACGGACTCAGAAACAGGCATCAATTACCGTCTGACACGGCAGTTGAAGAGCGACGGCGACGACGACGACGACTAGGATCTACCTCAGCTTCAGCTTCAGTTTCGATTGGGTTCGGATCAGCAGTGAATGGAGTTTCTAGATCCATCAACTCTGGTTCAGCTTCCGTTGGAGTTTCGCGCCGGACGAGAGTTGGCATCGGAGTAGCTGGACTTGCTTCAAAGTCATCGTTTTCACGGTCATCATTTTCACGGTCATCATTTTCATTTTCGCTTGAGGATGCTGCCTCTAAGGGAGCAGCAGCAGGCTCTTCGATAGTTCGGTTGACTAAGCGCGGTGCCTGGCCGGGAGCAGCGATTGAAATGATCGTAGATTTTGGGTCTTTGACAGGTTCAGTAGCTAGAACAATTGGCGAAATTCCCATCAATGCATAAATATCTTGCTCTTCTGAGGTCATTTCAACGGCAATCACTTGCGGTGGCTCAACCGAATGCTTATCTCGACGAGCAGAGCGTCCTCGGTCTACTCGATCTACCCGTTCCATCCTGTCTGTCTTATCAGATCTATCTGCTCGCTCGACTCTATCTGCTCGCTCGACTCTATCTGTCCGCTCGACTCTTTCAACTCGCGGTTCCCTAGAAGGGCGGACAGGGGTGAGGCTATAGCTCGATTCTTCCTGTTGAGCCATTTCTTCCTCTGCGTCTGGGTCAACCCTTGGCAACGAGCCTTTCAAAGACGGCTGTTCGTTGACCTTCAGACGACTGCGACGACGACGACGGCTATCTCCTCCCCGACCTCGCTCTTGGTAATTGGGATGATTCGTTAAATCGAGTTCTTGCAGATCGGCAGTTGGATCGGCATCAAATTCATCAGCATCCCGCTCCCAGGTTTCTCGCAGCGCAGGTAAACGCGGCTCTGGAGTGGATGTGCGCAAGGCTTCAAGCGGCTCAGCAACAGCCTGTTCGGGTTCCCCAGGGAGGTGGACTAAATGCCCCTGTCCGCCGCAGGTTGGGCAAGACTGACTAAACAACTCATAAATATTTTGGCCTTGCCGTTTGCGCGTCAGTTCCACCAAACCCAGCTCTGAAAGTTGAGCAATTTGCGGTCTGGCTTTGTCAGCTCGTAGCGCTTTATTAAATTGCTCTAGCACCTGGAGCTGGTCGCGCCGAGCATCCATATCAATAAAGTCAACCACAATGACGCCAGCAATGTTGCGGAGGCGAAGTTGGCGAGCAATTTCTGCGGCGGCCTCGCAGTTTGTCCACAAGACTGTTTCACGAGCCGTGGCAGATCGAGTGAAAGAGCCAGAGTTCACGTCAATCACGGTTAGAGCTTCTGTACGCTCAATAATGATGTAGCCACCAGAGGGCAAATCTACTCTCGGCTTCAGGGCTTCTCGAATTGCTGCGTTCACCCGGAAGTATTCTAGAATGGGAATCCGATCACGATGATGATCAATTAATACGCCTTGAGGAGTTTTTCCGCCGCTCCAGTTAATCAGGTGTTGCTTCACCCGTTTCAAACCTGTATGAGAATCAACCACAATTCGATTCACATCAGCGCTATATACGTCGCGCAACACTCTTTGAATAAAGTCATCATCTCGATTCAGCAGGCTGGGAGGACGAACGGTGAGCGCTTCTTGCTGAACGTTTTCCCATTGCTTTTGCAGTGTTTCTAAATCTTCTAGAATGGCCTCTTCTGCAACGCCTTCGGCCTCCGTGCGCACCAGCAGCCCCATGCCCGCCGGTTTAATTAAAATGGCCAGCGCTCTTAAGCGATTGCGCTCTGCTTCATTGCGGATGCGCCGCGAAAGGTTAACGCCGCGTCCAGAGGGCATCAGCACCAGATATCGGCCGGGCAAGCTGACATTTCCAGTCAGGCGCGGCCCCTTATTGCCGGTTGGCTCCTTCATGATTTGCACAAGCACCCGCTGCTGAGGGGCAAGTAATTCAGTAATGGAACCGGCAGATTTCCGCAAACGTAAGGGGCCAAGGTCGGTAACATGAATGAACCCGTTGCGTTCGCTGTCTCCGATGTTGACAAAAGCAGCGTCAATTCCAGGCAAGACATTCTCTACAATTCCGAGATAAATATCGCCGACTTGATGAGTTCCTTTGGCAACAATCAGTTCTTGAATTTGATCTTCTGAAAACACGGCAGCAATTCGGTGCTGCTCCGCAATAATAATTTGCTTTGACATTCAATTTCCTCGAAAGCTGGCAGCATAGAGGCGATAGCTTAATTAGCGTCTATGCTGTAATGGCAATTTTGTGAACAAGTACTTTGTGAACAAGCACTGCGTGGCACGGCAGGTTAAATTCAGACATCCTACTTCAAGTTAAGTCTTAGAGAAGTCAACCTCAGATAGCAGAAACATCCCAGCGGTGGCTAGGAAGCTGGATAGGTTTCCAAATAGCTGAACGGTTGAATAGCAACCAAATAAAAATCCTTTGCCCGATACCTTTCTCCAAGAAGCTTTCTCTAAAAAGACAGGTCTCTAAGAAGACAGGCACCCAGGAACTGGAAGTAGGATAAAAGCTTTGCCAGTGTAGACCCTACTCTATCCTAAGCGCCGATTGAACCACTAGCGACTTGAAAGAGATGAGAATCTACAACGGCTTCTCTTGCAAAGCATTATAGCGTGGACAAAGGTTTACGCCATAGGTATGGTGAACATTTTGAGTAAAAGGATTCCAAGAGAGACTTAAGTTGCTCACAAGTGTCTTGAATAACCCATTAAACAACTGTTCCAATGTTGTCTAATTGAGCTAAGCCAGGGAATTAACGAGAGATCAACTGATCTTGCTTCTAATTCTAGCGATTTAAATCAACACTTTGTCTAGTCAAGGGCTGCCAGGAAAAGCTGCTGCCGGTGGATGTGTAGAAGCTGAAACTCGGCTTGAGCAACCTGTTCTAGCATTTGAACAATATGCTCAGGGCGGAGTAGCGTCCCGTCATTTCGGCAGCTTCCAATATAGTGAAAGCCAACCCAGCTTTCTGAAGCTAACCGGGATGAGAATAGCAACGACTGATGCATAAAACTAGACTTTTCCGCAAGCGAAAGCAGTCGTAATTCAAAGAGTCGCTCGCGCAAATTGACCTGCCGTACTTTACCAGATTTTGTCGTCTGCTCAACTAAAATTTCAGACCTGTTCAGAATTTGTTCAATCCAACCTTGCCAAAGGGCTTGTAGTGAATCAAAGTCTTGCTCTGAGAGGCAGCGAACGGCTAATAAATATGCTGCTTTTTCGAGCAGTTGGGTTGCAGAAGGAGACTGAATTTCAATCGTTTTCACGTCATAAAGGGGCAAAGTTTCAGGCAATTGAGCCGCCAACTTTTGCCGAAACTGCTCGGCATCCATTACCTCTGTAAGGTCAAAGTCAACGATTTCACCAGAACTGGTTGTTCCCAGAGGAAGCGCGCTAGCAGGGGCAATGCGAGGGCTAGGATGAAATCCACCTGTGAAAGTAATGGGAATGGCCGCTCGCCGCACAGCCCGATCGAGTAATCGCAGCAAATCGAGGTGTCCAATCAAGGCCAAATCACCTTGTTTGCCAAACCAAACTCGCAGTCGTTGCGCCCGGTTTTGATTGGGGACAAAATGACCTGAAAACTCTGGAATGGGCAGCGGCGGTACAACAATATTATGTCCAAAATCAGCGCCACAGACTCCGCAGTGAGAGCAACCCTCAAACGAGCAGTCTGGAACCGTCGCTGCTTCTAGAGCGCGCAGCAAATCTGCTTTTAGCCACTGTTTATCGATTCCGGTGTCTAAGTGATCCCACGGCAAAGGGGCATCCAGCGATAGAGCTGTCTGGGATTGGTGCTCAGCAATAGCATCCGAGGAATTTGGAGAATCAGCGGACGGCGCAAAAAGATTCCACTCTCCCTGTTCAACCTGGCGATATTTCCAAGTCAAACCGGCTTCGTCAATCGCTTGTGTCCAGGCGGCAAAGGCTCGATCCAAGCTTTCCCACCAGGCATCCATTCCGGCTCCCAGTTCCCAAGCCCGTCGCACCACGGCAGAAAGGCGACGATCGCCCCGTCCGACAAAATCTTCCATTGCAGAGATGCGGACATCGGTGAAGTTGACCTTGACGTTACGAATCGTGCGGAATTCCTCTCGCAACAGCCTTTGCTTCCGCTCAAACTCGCTGGTTGAGACAGAGTGCCATTGAAAAGGCGTGTGAGGTTTGGGCGTGAAGTTAGAAATCGTGACATTAAAGCCAATTCGCTTTCTACCTTTTGCTGTGCATTCTTGTTGCAGCCAGCGCATCGTTTCGGCAATGCCCAATACATCGGCATCAGTTTCACCCGGTAGCCCAATCATGAAATAGAGCTTCACCCGATCCCAGCCCTGCTCGTAGGCCGTTTTCACCCCGCGTAAGAGTTCTTCGTTCGTTAAGCCTTTGTTAATAATGTCGCGCAGACGTTGGGTTCCGGCTTCGGGCGCAAACGTCAGACTCGATTGCCGTGTGCCTCCCAGGATGTGAGCAATGTTTTCATCGAATCGATCAACCCGCTGGCTGGGAAGCGAGAGGGAAATGTTTTCTCCCTTTAAGCGATTCTTGATCTCCACACCGACAGCCGGGAGGGCCAAATAATCAGAACAACTGAGAGACAGCAGCGAAAATTCGTTGTAGCCAGTTGCTCGCATTCCCTGCTCAATCGCTTCTACGACTTGTTCAGGTTCCACATCTCGTGCTGGGCGAGTCAACATTCCGGGCTGGCAGAAACGACAGCCGCGAGTGCAGCCACGCCGAATCTCGATGATCAGTCGATCATGCACGGTTTCAACGTAAGGAACTAACCCAATTGAATAGGCTGGAATCGGCGTTGCCACACGGCGGAGAATGCGTTCTGGTACATCCGGGCGATTCGGGTGCACGGAGCCATCGGCAGCCATATCGTAGAACTGAGGCACATACACACCCGGAACCTGGGCCAAATCTAGCAAAAGCTGCTCTCGGCTCAGCCCTGCGGATTTGCCGTCTTCTAGAATCAAGCCAATTTCTGGTAATAGTTCTTCACCATCTCCCAACGCAATGAAATCAAAGAAATCAGCGTAGGGTTCTGGATTGGATGTCGCGGTTTGCCCGCCTGCAAAAATTAAAGGGTAGCTGCCCTGATTCACATCCCAACTGCCTGTCTGAAGCCGATCGCGCCAGGTCAGGGGGATGTCAGCGAGGTTCAGCATTTCTAGGATGTTAGTTGCTCCTAGCTCATAGCTGAGACTGAACCCAAGAATATCAAAATTTGTGAGTGGACGTTTGGCTTCAACCGCAAACAGGGGTGTCGCAGTGGTGCGCAACTTTGCTGCTAGATCAGGCGCAGGGAGATAAGCCCGATCACACAGTTGGCGGGGTTGGGCATTTAAGATGCTGTAGAGAATAATGTGCCCTAAATTTGAAGCTCCAACTTCGTACACCTCAGGGTAAGTCAGCACCCATCGAATGTTGGCAGCATCCCAGGGCTTATGAACGGCTCCAAGTTCGTTGCCCAAATAGCGAGCCGGACGAGCAATTTCTGGAGTCAACAATTGTTCTACGGGAGTTGGCACGATCAGTCCTAGAGAGCTTTCGCTCGTAATGATAGATTGAGAAGTCCTCAAATCTAATCTTACCGGATGCTCAATTGACCGTCGCTCTCCTGAAGGACTTTATACTGCAAAGAGATTAAGCAACCGCAGCTTCTAAAACGGGCTGGGCTTCAAGAATTTCAAATACGCGATCCAGTTGGGTTAACTCAAAGACAATGCGGACAGTTGGTGAAATACCAAATAGACTGAACCGCTTATTGAGGCGCTGTGCCAAGGTCAAGGTTGAAACCAAAACCATCAGCCCGGCGCTATCAAGAGACTCTACCTGGCTCATATCAACTAAGAGGGAAGAATACTCTTGAGCAGAAACGGCTTCAGTAAGCTGCTGTTGTAGTGCGACTACGTTCGCTGCGTTAATGTGACCATTCGGCTGAACGACAGTTACTTTGGAATGAGCGAAGGAGCTTTCCTGCATCGTTTAATCCTGTTTCAAGGCGAGAGGTACTAACTGCAAATTTTTGAAAGAAAAAGCAGAAGGAAATGGAATAAACATTTCCAGCAATGTACAAGAAGATAGCCTCGTCCCCCTGCAAGAACCTACTAAAAGCAGAGAGGTTTGCGAAAACTTTATCTCTTGTGAAGAGATGTTTAAAGTTTCCGGTAAGTAATTTCACGGTTAAGTATAGAGAGATACCAATTTTCAACCCATAGAATCGTGGTTTTCTACTAGCTTTGCTTAGCTGTCGGGTCTACTTCCGTCCAATTCAGCGCCTCAAGTCTGCTCTTCTCCTTTTGTTGCCAGCACTGCTGGAAAACTAAACAGACTTTTACGAAGGATAAGGTAGACCCCAATGCTTTTTGAAGTTGAGATGAAGTTAACCCATAACGGTGGGTAGTGTGAACTTTAATAGCGAAATTCTTCGACTTTAAAAATTTCCGGTAAAATCCGGAATCTAATTCATTAAAAGTGGAGTCAAAGGTATCGACTGGTCAGCTAACTCTTGTGACAGATATCACGTGGATTCATGATAGCGATCATCTGAGAAGCAGAGAGTCTGACAGAAGATTTAACCTGAACCCCCCCTCACCACTTTTGCACTAGACTAGCCATGAAAACAACTTATGTGATTCGTCAACTCGTCGCAAAAGCCTTACATATCAAGCAGCTAACCCCTGACATCGAGAATGAAATTAACTACGAGCTAACTCGCTTGGGGCACATCTCTGACGCAGACTATGAGGCGTTGGAATTATTGATGTCAGAGATGGATGCAGGTCGAATTCGCTTAGTTCCTAGTCCTTGAGCCACGCAAACCGATCAGCCTCTCATAGACTCAACGTTGTCGATCAAAGTTAAAGTCAATCAAATCAAACACACAAAGCTCACGACTTTAAATCTCTATTAGACCGGTAAAATGTTCAGGGTGCTCATTGCCGGAATGCCTCAGGATGAACCTGCCAGATGCGATGAATAAAGGCTTGAAGCTGTTGATGTGCAATAGAGTGAGCTTCAGAGAAACGGTCTGTAGGTAGGGCTGTGGTTCCAGTTTTTGCAGAGTCAAGCTGGGTTAGGATAGGCATCATCTCTGTGTCTACGGCGATCCGACACAAAGCCTGGGGACACAGTAAGTCTGCCCCTTGACGCAAATCAAACAAGGTTGCTGATGATTCTGCCTCAATAGAGTCAATTTGAAATTTAACTAAGGCAAGTGGACGTAGCCAATAGAGGTGGCGGTCTGCAATGACTTGAATGACTTCTCCATAGAGCCTTGTCTCTTCACACTCTAAACAAAGGATCTGATGGGGATGAATCTCACTCATATAAAGATCACGAGCACAAAAGCAGTAAGCAGAATTAGTCAGGAAACTTTGACCTGGTTTAGCGTAGCCTGCCTAGAATTCTAAATCAGGTTTAGGCGAATTGCAGACAATTAGGCAATAATTTGTGCAGGTGCTCGTCCAGTCGTTTACCTCATCAGTTTCATCAGTTCAGCTTATCGGATTAACTTATCAACGTGAGCATGTAATGGGAGAGCTTTATCCAGCGATTGAACCCTACCAAACTGGCAAACTGCGCGTTTCCGACTTGCATACCTTGTATTTCGAGCAGGTAGGCAACCCAGAAGGGAAACCCGTTGTCTTCCTGCATGGCGGGCCAGGTGGCGGCATTGATCCGATCTACCGCTGCTATTTCGACCCTAAGCAATGGCGAATTATTTTGTTTGACCAACGGGGTTGCGGTCAAAGCCTTCCCCACGCCGAGCTAGCCCAAAACACGACCTGGGATCTGGTGAGCGACATCGAGCAACTTCGGACTCATTTGGGTATCGAAAAATGGGTTGTGTTTGGCGGCAGTTGGGGCAGCACGCTCGCCCTTGCCTACAGCCAAACCTATCCAACTGCTTGCGTCGGGCTAATTTTGCGCGGCATCTTTTTATTGCGACCGCAAGAATTGCGCTGGTTTTATCAAGAAGGGGCTAGCTATCTGTTCCCAGATGCTTGGGAGGAATACCTGAAACCCATTCCTGAAGCCGAACGGCATGATTTGATTGCAGCTTACTATCAGCGGTTGACTAGCCCCGACCCAACAGTGCGTTCAACGGCAGCGCGAGCCTGGTCAATTTGGGAAGCGAGCACCAGTAAGCTAATGATTGATCCAAATTTGCAGCAAAGGTTCGGAGAGAGTCACTTCGCTGAAGCCTTTGCGCGAATCGAATGTCATTACTTCATAAATCAAGGTTTTCTGGCAACGGAAGATCAATTGTTGAGAAACTGCGATCAAATTCAGCATCTGCCAACGGTGATTGTGCAAGGTCGCTATGATGTTGTTTGCCCAATGTGGTCTGCTTGGGAACTACACCATGCTTTGCCGCAAGCTGAATTCATTGTGGTTCCCGATGCTGGTCACTCAATGACGGAAACTGGAATTCGCAGCGCCTTAATTGATGCAACTGACCGCTTTGCGCTGTTGTAGATTGGTTGATCTGAATCTAACGAGCTGCTTAGAAATTTCCTAAACCAAAATATATCTCTAGGTTGGGGCAGGTTTTGCCAAAGAATAGTCTGTCAGGCAATGATCTTGTTACTAAGTCACTAAACCTGCCCGTGCAGGGATCTTGTTGCTCTAGGAATCTCTTTAAAGATCCCCAATTTTTGAAGAATTCAGGATCTGAGTGTGGATAGGCAAACACCCTAACCTCCGGTGACAGGTTGGCGCTCTGGCAGCAAATTTACCGATTGCAAAATATCATGCAGGTAAACATCTGCTTCGAGAAGGCAGGCATGTCCACTATCTGGTAGCACATGGGTTTTGGAGTTGGGAATCAGTTTGGTCAATCTCTTGGCTTCATCGACAGATGGCAGGATAGAGTCTCTACCGCTCGCAATGACCAGCGTCGGCTGCTTGATTTGCCGCAGATCGACATCGCTAAACTGAAACTCCCGGAGAAGTGCAACTCGCCAAACCGATGTTTCCTGGGTCATGCCCTGCACTGCGGTTAATAAAGCGCGTCGATCGTCGGCTTCAATGCGACCAAGAGCAGCCAAAATTGGTAAAAACCACAGCCAGAAGTTTTGATAAATCAGATTAGGAACAGGGCGGGCTAAAAATGACAGCCAATATAGCCAAGATGGACGGTTGAAGGCTGAAGCCGGGTTTACCAGGGTCAAATAGTCAAATAGGTGCGGTGAATGATTGATGACTTTAAGTGCCAAGCACCCGCCAAACGATTCGCCACACAAGTAGACGGCCGATCTTGGGCTGCGCTTGAGTTCTGTTTTCACCAAACCGACCACTTGCTCGGTCAACTGCTCCCAATTGGCCAGATCATCGGGTGGAATTTCTAGACAACGAATGTCAAACGTTTTCTCCAACCCTTCCAGTTGCCGATACAACAGTTGCCCCGTTCCGTCTCCACCTGGCAGATAGATGAACAACGGTGCGTTGGGTTGGGGTGTTCTCGGCGACCGCAGCGCCAAAAAGTAAGGCGAGTCTGACATGCTTCTAACAACCGTATTTCAGCAAGGCTGTAATTTCATCTCGGCAGTGCTCCGTTAGATCAGTTACAACGGTTTTGGCCTGCCTGCCCTGATAGCTTTGGCGCTGAGTTTTACTGATCCAAAGTGGCCGTCCTGCTAGAACATCAACCTGTTGATAAGTCACCATTGGATGCCAACCTGATTGGTCAAACAGCGGCTCTGATGGATCAAACCAACTTAAGAGCTTCAGCGGAATAGGAAATTTTGTGGTTTCCTGCTGAGAAACGATTGCCACTGGCAGAACAGCAATGCTTTCCACTGGAGCGCGTAAGGCAAGATGAGCAAACCCTCGATGCAGTGCTCCTAGCTGTCTAGAATCCGTGAGATGCACCATCGGCTGAGTGCCTTCTGGAAAGATCCCGACAACCTGTTGAGTTTGCAAAAGCTGAGTGGCCTGATGAAAAAAGCTCTGCTGTCTTTGATCTGGAGCATCCAGCGGAAAGCAGCCCAACCGCAAAATAAATTCACGCAAGATCGGCACTTGCCCCATGTAATGATGACAAGCAAAGCGAACAGGGCGATTCAAAGCTGCCATCAACAGAGGAGCATCCATGAAGCTGCGATGGTTGCTCACAACGACTACGGCGCTATCTCTCGGAATGCGATCCTGATGATGGCAGAACATTCGTGTTCCCATGATCGCGAGTAGCTGCTGAGAAAAAATTAACGGACTTTGAGCCGGCATTGATGGGTAAGAACGGTAACTTAACGTTTCTTCATGCTAGACCAGAATGACTCTATTTTGCCTGCGTCAAGAGGATGGTTACAAGTTCAGTAGTGAGAACCTTTTCACCAGTCAGATTTTCTACAGAAAGGAACTGTCGCTCTGCCATCGTCAGGGTGCTAGCTGCAATGGATCACAGCCCCTAGCAAGCAGTTTTTCCAATGACAACGTTCAGATCTGGGAACTGCTGCAAGGAAGCTACTTTTTGATTACCTAAAAGTGTCACTGTCTCTCAGAAGTATTGTCTAAGTACGTAGAAGAACCCAATCAAAATGACATAGAATTCGGGTTTCGACTGCGCTCAACCCGCCGTGTGACTGCGCTCAACCCGCCGTGTGACTGCGCTCAACCCATTGAATGCTGAAGGTTGGCGCGGTGAGTGGAGCCGAAACGCATCTGACCGTTCATTTTGTTTATTTCCTTATCTGCTGGCTTGCCTCGCCCTTTAGCTGTAAATCGGCGTCAAGTAAGAGATATTTCTATGCACTGATTGAGTCTCTTAAACCTTGCTTAAAGCGCTAATGATAGTGAGATATAGACAAGTTAACTTAACAAATTAACGTGCTTTTTAATATGCGTTGAGCAAAATACATAAGAACAAACTAGAGATTAGATAAAGAGAACAAAACTAACAGCTTTAGGGCTGGTGGCTGAGGCATAATTAACGGGTAAGCCTCTGTATGTATTGGTTGTGGGCATTCAGGTTGCTGCCACACGAATAGCAATTAATCTTTCTATAATTACTATGTATCGCGGCTAAGAGCTATGTTTTTGGTGGTTTTGCGGCAGCTTAACTGATTGCAACCCCGAAAATAAAAGTATTCTCAAGCATTTTGTAGAGGTTACTGGTTTTTAGACCGTTTTACTTCTGTTTCCCAGAGGTTTAGGCTAGATAATGCTTTGTTTTCAAGTTAGCTTTCGAGCAGCACGGACTCAGAATATCTGTGCGGCTGACCGATGCTTGCTTTTTCGCCCTTCGAGTATAGTTGTTGATAGCTTTAAAAGTCGTTCTTTAAAATCACATGAGTTTTAGCGTCACGGATCAAGAGACGTTCTCGATTACAACACCCATTTATTACGTCAATGATGTGCCACACATTGGCAGCGCCTACACGACAATCGCTGCGGATGTGATTGCTCGATATCAGCGATTGCAAGGAAAGTCTGTCCGCATGGTGACAGGAACAGACGAACACGGGCAAAAAATTCAGCGCACAGCCGAAGCCGTAGGACGCTTGCCGCAAGAACACTCCGATCTCATTGCTAAAGAATTCGCCACACTTTGGCAACGGCTTTCGATTCAGGTAGACAGCTTCATTCGTACAACCGATCCCCGGCATGAAGCCATTGTGAAAGAGTTTTTCCAGCGAGTCTGGGAGAAGGGCGACATCTATTCAGGACAGCAGCAGGGTTGGTATTGCGTTGCCTGTGAGGAGTTCAAGGAAGAACGCGACTTGCTCGAAGGGCATCACTGTCCTTTGCATCCCAACAAGAAAGTGGAATGGCGCGACGAGCAAAATTACTTCTTTAGACTGTCAAAATATCAGAGCCAGCTTGAGCAGCTTTATCAAACTCATCCTGACTTTATTCAGCCAGAGAGCCGCCGGAATGAAGTGCTGAGTTTCGTTAGTCAGGGGTTGCAGGATTTTTCGATCTCGCGGGTCAACCTAGACTGGGGGATTCCGGTTCCGGCAAACCCTAACCATACCATCTATGTTTGGTTCGATGCACTGCTGGCTTACATCACGGCGTTGCTAGAACCCAATCAAGAACCGACTCTGGCCAACGCAACGGCAAAGTGGTATCCCTTCAACATTCATTTGATTGGCAAAGATATTCTGCGGTTCCATGCGGTTTATTGGCCGGCTATGCTGATGTCGGCTGAAATACCGCTGCCAGATCGCGTCTTTGGACACGGATTTTTAACCAAGGATGGGCAGAAAATTAGCAAAACCGTCGGTAACGTCATTGACCCTGTTGATTTGGTGGATCGCTATAGTGCGGATGCAGTCCGCTATTATTTTCTCAAAGAAATCGAGTTTGGCCGAGATGGAGACTTCAATGAAACTCGGTTTGTCAACATTCTCAATGCCGACCTCGCCAATGATTTGGGGAATTTATTGAACCGCACCTTAAAAATGGTGCATAAGTACTGTGGCGGTCACGTTCCAGCGATAGAAGTGACGCAAATTCCTCCGGATGATGTGCTGCGTTCCAAGGGAGAAGAATTAGGGAAGCAGGTTGCCGCCGCTTATGAAGAGTTGGCGTTTAGTCAAGCTTGTGAGGCAGTGATGGCGCTGGTGCGGGCTGGCAATAAATATGTCGATGAGCAAGCCCCTTGGTCATTGTTTAAGCAAGGTAAACAAACGGAGCTAGAACAAGTTCTCTATAGCGTGTTAGAGTCTGTGCGGTTGGCAGCTTACCTGCTGTCTCCAATTATTCCTGATATTAGTCACGCAGTTTACCGACAGTTGGGCTTCTCGATCAGCTTCAATGATCCAAACATTGGAACTGAAGCGCCTTTTTCAAGTCATGCCAAGTGGGGCGTTCTACCTGCCACCCAAGCCCTTGGAGAGCCTGAACCTGTGTTTCAACGGCTGGAGATCCCTTGACGAATACGCTTTGATGCGGTCGCTTTGAGCAAATGGCGCCGCTTGAATTCTGCTTAGGTTGGTTTCGGATAGCTGCTTTGAAGTGAGTGCTCACTAGCTCAAACGTTACGACAGCTTAAAACAATCTTTTCTTTTATCTGTTTAACTCTGTTGATAAAAAAACGAGGTATGAAAAATTATGTTCAACAATCAACTGGAAAGCGAAACTACGTTGTTTACCCCCGAACAGGTTCTAGAAAATAGGGGACGGGTGGCTATCTTTATTGATGGCTCTAACTTGTTTTATGCAGCGCTACAATTGGGGATCGAAATTGACTACACGAAACTGCTGTGCCGCCTCACTGCTGGGTCACGCCTGCTGCGGTCATTTTTCTATACGGGCGTCGATCGCACCAACGAAAAGCAGCAGGGTTTCTTGCTCTGGATGCGGCGCAATGGCTATCGGGTGATTTCTAAAGATCTGGTGCAGTTGCCGGATGGCTCGAAAAAAGCCAATCTAGACGTTGAAATTGCCGTTGACATGATGGCGCTGGTGGGTTCCTACGATACCGCCGTGCTGGTTAGCGGTGATGGCGATCTGGCTTACGCGGTGGATGCGGTGAGCTATCGAGGCGTGCGAGTTGAGGTGGTAAGCCTGCGCTCGATGACGAGTGACAGCCTGATCAACGTGTCGGATCGATATATTGACCTCGATTCCATCAAAGAAGATATCCAAAAAACACCGCGCCAAGGCTACACCTATCGTCCGCTTTCCGGGATCGGATTGGTGGAAGACCTGCCAGATGATTAGCGGGTAGGCTTGACCCAGATAACGAAAACCTGATGGCTTGGCGTAAGTTCTATCATGGAAATGCGCCGAGAAAAAACGAGTGGGAAGAAAATAACGATGGGAATGCGACCTCAGACAAGTTGGCTAACCCCCTTGAGTCTGCTGCTGGTGATTAGCTTGGCAGGAGGTTGCCGCACGCCAGCCAATCGCAGCGCGGAGAAGCTCGCAGAAGATAGCTCGGCTGCCCAAAAGCTGGATACAAACCTGGCTTTCAACAACATTACCTTAGAAGAATCAGACGATCAGGGGCAAACCCTCTGGAAGGTGAGAGCGGCTCAGGCGATCTACACGCCCGATCAGAAGCTGGCTAGAATCACGTCACCAACGGGACAACTTTATCAGGATGGCAAACCTATCTATCGGATTCAAGCCCAGCGCGGAGAGATTCAGCGCAGTGGCGATCGAATTGTGCTGCGCGGTGAAGTGATTGCTACTGACACCGAGAGCGGGGCAGTGCTGCGAGCCGACCAAATGGAATGGCAGCCTAAGCAGGATTTGATGACGCTGCGCGGCAACCTGCGGGGTTCTCATCCTCAAATGCAGCTATCGGCAAATCAGGCCAAAATCTCTAACCGTCAGCAGCGGATTGAGCTATTTGGCAAGGTGAACGCCATTACCACGGAGCCGAAGCTACGAATGCAGGGCGAGCAAGTGGTTTGGCAGGTGAAAGACGAAAAAGTGATGAGTGATCGTCCGGTCAAGGTTCAGCGGCTTCAGGGCGATCAGGCAACCGACCAAGGGACTGCAAACCGGGCTGAAGTCGATCTGGCAAAAAAAACAGCCCATCTTAAGCAAAATGCGCGTTTGACGGTACTCGAACCGCCCTTGCAGATAGACGGTAATTCGCTGATTTGGAATGTTGATAAGCAAACGCTGGTGGCAGACCAACCGCTCACGGTAGTACAACGACAGCAGCAGATTACTATCACCGCGAACCGTGGTCGGATGGAAATGAAGCCTGAAATTGCCTACTTCAACGGCAATGTGCAAGCAGCAGCCCCTAACCAAGCTCGGCTCACCTCAGATGACCTCACTTGGAAGGTTGGTTCTCAGGAAGTGACGGCGTTGGGCAATGTGGTCTATGTTCAACCTGATCCGCCAGCAACGCTGAGAGGGGGCAAAGCAGTCGGTAAGCTGCAAAATCAAACAGTCGTGGTGAGCGGCGGCCGGGTAGTCACCGAGATTGTGCCGCAGCAAGACTTGATTCCGGGTGGCTAAGGCAGGAAACCCCAAAATTAGTTGGAGCCGACAGGCTGATTGCGGATTGTTGCCCCTAACTGGGCTGCTCCATTTTGAGTGGGGTGAGTGGGTTTGGCGGCGGCTAGAGAGGCAACTCCCCAAACTTGCTGGACTTGCTGTAGCAGTAAATCTTGCTGCGAGTGAAAATTGCCAATGTCACCCCCCCCTAGGTTGATAATGGTGAACCAGACCAATCCCCGATCGCGGGTGGGCAATACGCCTGCCAGCGCACTTACCTCATTCAGCGTCCCGGTCTTAACCACCGTGCCGATGGGAGTTTGCCGCCCTTCTAAAGTGCCGACATCGCGCCCCAAAATGGGGTAGACATCTGCAATGGTGAATTGGCGAGCCTGAAGATAGCGCTGAGTGGCAACCAAAATAGTGGTGGCGGCACGCGGCGACAGGCGATTTTCCATCCCTAACCCCGACCCGTTGATCAGGCTAATTTCGGAGGGCGAAATTTTGGTTAGTTCGACCACCTGACGTGTGACGGCTGAGGCTCCCCCTACCGCATCAGCCAGCATTTGTGACATCACATTGTTGCTATAAACATTCATTGCCTTCAGCAAATCAACCAACGGCATCGACTGATGTCGCAAAACAGGCAGAAGATTCGCTGAACTGCTTGATCCTCCTATCTGAACGCTGCCTTGAATCAACACTTGTGGGCGTGCTGTGCCCGGAGGCAGCTTCTGATGTTGCGCTTCAATTTCTCCAGACCATAAATTGGCATCTAGGGCTTGCTTGAGGGCATTCGCCGAACTTTGCCGATCTTCCTCAAAGTTCATCACAAAATTGCCCGTCACTATCAGATTGCCCTTAACCTGCCGAATTCCCGCCTGATTCAAGGCATTGCCCACTGCAATTCCCTCCTCCCAAACAAACAGTGGATCGCCACCGCCCTGCACAATTAAGTCACCTGCTACAACGCCATCTTGAATCGGGGCTGTGGTACTGAAGATTGTCTCAAACTGATGGTTGGGGCCCAACCGCGTCAGCGTGGCAAAAGTCGTGGCTATCTTGGTTAAAGAGGCGGCTGACAGAGGCACAGTGCCTTGATGCTCCACCAAAACTTGATTGCTGGTTTGCATCCACACTCCCTGCCCTGAGGTCGGAAATCCAAGACCTGCTAGCGCTCCTAAATGCTGTTGAACGGCGAGTTGAGCAATCGGATCAGGGCTAGGTGTTGTAATCGATTGAACCCAACTAGGATCAAGCCAAGGCGACCAATCCGTGAGTTGCAGGGGTTCAAGCTGAGGAGAAGTAGGACTAAAAAACAGAGAAAACAGCCCGCCAAGCAGATCTAGCACATCCAATCCCCTTAAACACTGATCGTTACAAGTAAAGCGTTACAAACAGCGCAAAAAAAATCATACGGACTTAGGATAACGGATCTTGTCAAAAAGGGGCAGAGGATCTGTTATCGGAGTTCGTACTAATGTTCGTTCTAGTATTGAAAAAAGGTCACTATTATTATGTATCTGGTTTCCACAAAGCTATAAACTTTGCGTTATTGAATTGAAGTATGAATTTGAAAGATCTCCACTTTCTCAATTCTTAATTTACATAGCAATCCGATGTGAGCGATAGAACTTAGCCCATTTAGATTCCTAATCTTGAAGATTCCGGCGATCTGAATGGCTAAATTTCATGACCCACATCAGATTGCTACAGGGCGTGTCATCGCGTCATCAGTGATCGCGTCATCAGTGATCGCGTCATCAATTAATGGTCAAACGTTGACGGCATCAACTTGATCGCGCCCGTTCCCAAAAATAGGTTAGGGGCTGTCGCGCTGCCATCATCAAGATTTTGGCTGAAATGGATCACAGCCCCCAGCAGTCCATTGCTGATTCAAACAAAGATTGAGCTTTATTAATTTTTTTAACTTCGCCTGAAACCAAGATCGACAGCAACAGCCAAACTATCAGCCATTTTGCCGGAGACAGCGGCAATCTAGGAAGCAGTTTTGCTTTCTCAAAATATTAAAACTTGCAAATCTGCAAACTTGCTGAGACGAATCAGGCAAAAATGTGTTTCAGGATACAGAATAACCGTGTTAAGAATTGATGAAATTCTAACAACACTTGCATTTTCTGCATCACCATCGGCTCCAAGTCGAAATTCCCTGAATCAAACATGGTGTGCGTGTGGGACATTCCTACGGCTTAGTGGGATTGGGCAAAGTTGCAGTCCCTCAAATTAGCAGGGTTCAGTGCGAGGTGCTGGGTTACTCTCCCTATCCGAACGGTTTAGATTTTGCGTTTTTATCCATGGGCGCAGACTCGACCCATCCAATGTTGAAGGAACTTGCTGCAATGTCTAAGTTAGTTATCAAAGGTTCTAGAAGTAGAGGCAAAGGTAGGCAACCCGTTGTGCAAGGGTTGTCTATGCCTCTCGTTTCTTTTCTGCAAAAAAAGGTTAGAAAAGTTGCACTGCTGTCCCCTTCTTGGCAAGCCTGCATTCCGCTAGCTGTGCTGATTTTGCTGGTGGGTGGCATGGCAGCGTCGGCTCAGGATGCTCCACCCTCTGTTGAAGAAGTAGCGGCAGACCTCAGAGTCGGTTTAGATACCATGTGGGTGATGATCGCTGCAATGCTGGTGTTCTTCATGAATGCTGGTTTTTGTATGCTAGAAACGGGTTTTTGTCGTCAAAAGAATGCCGTCAACATTTTGACCAAAAACCTGGTGGTGTTCGCCATGTCTACGATCGCTTACTGGATCATCGGCTTCGGTCTGATGTTTGGCAATGGCAGCCCGTTCATGGGAACCGAAGGGTTATTCTTCCTGTCGGGCGCAGACAACAGCCCCGCTACACTAGACGCCTATGAAGGAGCCTATGCTGCTTTGAATTGGACAGGAATACCACTGTTGGCGAAGTTTTTCTTCCAGCTTGTGTTTGCGGGAACGGCAGCCACGATCGTCTCTGGAGCGGTGGCAGAACGCATTAAGTTTATCGACTTCCTGATCTTCAGCTTGCTGCTGGTTGGGATTGCCTACCCGATCACCGGACACTGGATCTGGGGTGGCGGTTGGCTCGCTAGCTTGGGCTTCTGGGATTTTGCTGGCTCTACGGTTGTACACGCAGTCGGAGGCTGGGCGGCTCTTATGGGTGCTGCCTTCCTTGGGCCACGGCTCGGTAAATACAACAGTGATGGCAGCGTCAACGCGATTCCAGGCCACAACATTGCGATTGCGACCTTGGGCTGCTTGATTCTCTGGTTAGGTTGGTTTGGGTTTAACCCCGGTTCCACCATGAGTGTGAGTTGGTTGATTGCTCACATCGCCATGACGACCAATACAGCAGCCGCATTCGGCGGTGCAGCAGCAACCATTACCGCATGGGTGGTGCTGGGCAAGCCCGATGCTTCCATGATCATCAACGGCATTCTGGCAGGTTTGGTGGCCATTACTGCGCCTTGTGCTTTTGTGCCGATTTGGGCAGCAGCGATCATTGGTGCAATTGGCGGCACGATTGTTGTGTTTGCGGTCTTATTCTTTGATCGGATCAAAATTGACGATCCGGTGGGTGCAACTTCAGTTCACCTTGTCAACGGCATTTGGGGAACTTTAGCCGTTGGGCTGTTCTCAGTTGGGCCGGATGTCCAAGTTGGTCAAGATGTACTTTACACAGCAGGGCCAGCGGCTGGACTGTTCATGGGCGGCGGCATTGGTCAGCTTTGGATTCAGTTCTTGGGCACAATTTCGGTTGGCGGCTTCACGGTGCTGCTTTCCACGATCTTCTGGTTGGCACTGAAAGCGCTTTCGGGCATTCGTGTTTCGGAAGAGGAAGAAATGGTGGGCTTGGATATCGGCGAACATGGCATGGAGGCTTACAGCGGCTTCCTGAAAGACACCAGCGATGTCACTAGCCGTTCGGTTGGCAGCACCACTAGCTCTACTGGAATTGCTAGCCACTACTAATGCGAATCTGAGGGAACGCAGGTCGATTCAGTTGAGCAACGTTGATGCGTCTTGATGAGTTGAGCTAGGGCGCGTCATCCATAAGTGTCCAACCAGTTGAGGGCATCCGCCGAATCGCGCCTGCCCTCAAAACAGGCTAGGGGCTGTCGCGCTGCCATCGTCAGGGTTCTCGCTGGAATGGATCACAGCCCCTAGAGTTTCGTCAACAATTGCCAAGGCTGTAACCTGCTCCTACATTTAGTTTTTGTTAGATCGTGCGGATCTCGCCATTTCGACCCCGAAGATAGGAGTAAAATTCCTGTTTCGGGGTTTAATTTTTCTAGATTCCCTGTGCTAGAGTCGGTGAACGTTGCTGACTTTACCGCTTTATTTGCTGCGTGGATCACAAACATCGGGTTAGACGGATGCGCGATCGTCACTTTAGATCTGCAACCCAATTTTTCAAATTTTCTGTCTCCCTCCTGCGGCTGAAACTCTTGCCCAGTTGGGTGTTTATTTCGCTGGTTACAAATGCTGTTTTACTGGTCATTCTACTGTTTGCGTTGTTGCGGCAGTCCGCGCCAATGGCCAATGCTTCGGATGTCGCCTCTGAGGGTACTGATAGCTCATTACCTGATGGCTCATTCCCTGAGCAGTCCACCTCTCCGCAGTCGTCCAAGTTGGGCGAGCGGCATCAACTCACCTACGAAGAATGGCTCGGTCAACTTAAGCAAGAAGCCAAAGTTGTTGCCGATCAGCAGCCGGAACGTCTGACGGTGTTGGCTGGAGATTCGATTAGTCTTTGGTTCCCGATTGATCTGTTGCCCACGGGACGCGCTTGGCTGAATCAGGGGATCTCTGGCGAAACGTCGAGTGGTTTGCTAAGACGGCTCGATTTGTTTGAGCAAACTCGCCCCGAAACGATTTTTGTGATGATTGGCATCAACGATTTGCTGCGAGGAGACATCAGTGACCAAACGATTTTGGCAAACCAGCGCTTGATTATTCAGAATCTTGACAAAAACCATCCTGACGCTCAAATTGTGCTGCAATCGATTCTGCCTCATGCCAAGGAGCCAAAGTGGGAGGGACGCGATCGGTTACTGAGTGTTTCCAATCAGCGCATCAAAGCGCTCAATCGCCAGCTAGAGCAAATGGCTCGCCAAGAAGGGGTTTACTTTCTCGATCTCTATCCTCTGTTTGCCAATTCTGAGGGCGATCTGCGCCCAGAACTCAGCACGGATGGACTGCACCTCAGTTCGTTGGGGTATCAAACTTGGAGCATTGCGCTTCAGGTCTACAGCCGCGAAGTCTTGGATTTAGATAGCGAAGATTTAGATAGCGAAGCGTAACCAGCAAAAAGTAAATGGCCCGGAGGCACCCCTGACGCGATGCCCGAATCTGATACGCTGAAAGGAGAACGCCTCCACATCCACTGTAGAATCCTGAGTAATTAGACCGCATGGATACAAAAGCCTTTAAGCGATCGCTCAACTCTTCTGATAACTATCACCGCAAAGGGTTTGGGCACGAAACTGAAGTCTCCGACATGATGCAGTCAGAGTATCAAAGTCAGTTAATTCAGCAGATCCGGGACAACGGCTACCAACTTCAGCGCGGCGATGTGACGATTCACTTAGCTGAAGCGTTTGGGTTTTGCTGGGGCGTAGAGCGAGCCGTGGCCATGGCCTATGAAACTCGGCAGCACTTCCCAACTGAGCGGCTCTGGATCACGAATGAAATTATCCATAATCCTTCGGTGAACCAACGACTGCGAGAAATGCAGGTTGGCTTTATTCCCGTCATCAACGGCACTAAGGATTTTTCGGGCGTGCAGCGCGGCGATGTGGTGATTCTGCCTGCTTTTGGAGCAAGCGTCCAAGAAATGCAGTTGCTCAACGATCAGGGCTGCACAATTGTCGATACGACCTGCCCGTGGGTTTCTAAAGTGTGGAATACCGTAGAAAAGCACAAGAAAGCGAGCCACACTTCGATCATCCATGGCAAATACAACCACGAAGAAACCATTGCGACTAGCTCGTTTGCCGGAACCTATCTGATTGTGCTGAACCTGAAGCAGGCGCAGTATGTTTGCGACTACATTCTGCATGGCGGCGACCGAGACGATTTATGGCAATCTTCAGCAAGGCTTGCTCAGAGGGGTTTGATCCCGATCGAGACTTGGAGCGGATCGGCATTGCCAACCAAACCACCATGCTGAAGGGCGAAACCGAGCAAATCGGCAAGCTGTTTGAGCACACGATGCTGAAAAAATATGGCCCCACCCAACTGAATCAGCATTTTCTCAGCTTCAACACTATCTGCGATGCCACTCAAGAACGTCAGGATGCCATGTTCAAACTGGTGGAAGACAAGCTCGATCTGATGGTGGTGATCGGCGGCTACAACTCCTCCAACACCACGCACCTGCAAGAAATCGCCATTGAGCGCGGCATTCCGTCTTACCACATTGACAGCGCCGACCGGATCGGTGCAGGCAACCGAGTTGAACATAAGCCTCTGAATCAAGAGCTTGAAGTTCAGGAAAACTGGCTACCGGAAGGAAAAATCAGCGTTGGCATCACGTCTGGCGCATCGACGCCTGACCGAGTCGTGGAAGCGGTGATCGAAAAAATCTTTGCCCTCAAATCTGCCCCAGTTCCGGTGGGTTAAGCTTCGCTCTAATCGGAATTTGACGGATGGATAGCAGGCTGGATGACATCATCTCTTCGGCATTTCACGCTATTCTGGACTTGGAAAACGCCCCAACAGGACATGGAGAGCGCAGATGCAAACAGTGGATGAAAAGATTAGCCCACTCGCCGGAAAGCTAGCCCCTGCCGACAGTTTGATCGATGTCGCAAACTGTTAGATCAGTACTACACCATTCAACCTGATCCGGCTAACCCAGTGCAGAAAGTTAGTTTTGGCACTTCGGGACACCGAGGCTCAGCGGCGCTCGGCACGTTCAACGAAACTCACATTCTGGCTGTGTCGCAAGCGGTGGCGGAGTATCGCAAAAGCCAAGGCATTGATGGCCCGCTGTATATGGGGATGGACTCTCACGCCCTCTCTGCCCCAGCCCAGAAAACCGCACTAGAAGTGCTGGCTGCCAACGGGGTGGAAGTCTTCATTGCCCCCACTGAAGGTCACGCTCAGTACACGCCAACCCCTGTTGTCTCTCATGCGATTCTGTCCTACAACAAGGGGCGCACTAATGGGCTAGCCGATGGCATCATCATCACGCCTTCCCACAACCCGCCTACCGACGGCGGCTTCAAATACAACCCGCCCACCGGCGGCCCGGCAGAACCCGAAGCCACCAAATGGATTCAAGAACGGGCGAATGCGCTCATTGCTGCCAATAACCGCGAAGTGCAGCGGATGTCTTACGAGTCGGCGCTTCGAGCTTCCACTAGCCATATTTTTGATTTCATCACGCCCTACGTCAACGATTTGGAAAACATCATTGACATTGATGTGATCCGTTCGGCAGGGCTGCGCATTGGGGCTGATCCACTCGGCAGCTCCAACATTGCCTATTGGGAGCCGATCATCAACCGCTATGGGTTGAATATCACCGTCGTTAACAAAAACATCGACCCCACCTTTAAGTTCATGACGGTCGATTGGGATGGCAAAATCCGCATGGATTGTTCGTCTCCCTACGCGATGGCGAACCTGATCAAACTCAAAGACGACTACGACATTGCCTTTGGCAACGATACCGACTCCGACCGCCACGGCATTGTCACCCCTAGCGTCGGTTTAATGAACCCTAACCATTTCCTCTCGGTTGCCATCTCCTACCTGTTCACCAACCGCACCGGCTGGCCGGCGACGAGCGCGATCGGCAAAACCTTGGTGAGCAGCAGCATGATCGAGCGGGTTGGCAAAGAGATTGGGCGAACCGTTTGCGAAGTTCCGGTGGGCTTCAAGTGGTTTGTTTCGGGTCTGCTGGATGGCTCGATGGGCTTTGGCGGCGAAGAGAGTGCAGGAGCTTCTTTTTTGCGGAAAGATGGCACGGTGTGGACGACCGACAAAGACGGCATCATCATGGATCTGCTGGCTGCCGAAATCACGGCTCGTACAGGCAAAGATCCGGGCTTGCACTATCAGGATCTGACCCAACGGCTCGGCACTGCCTACTATACGCGAGTTGATGCTCCTGCCACACCCGAACAAAAGGCCCGCCTCAGCAAACTGTCTCCTGAAGATGTGAAAGCTGCTTCGATGGCAGGCGATGCGATTACCGCTAAGCTCACCAAAGCTCCGGGCAACCATGCGGCGATCGGCGGACTCAAAGTCACGACCGAAAACGGCTGGTTTGCGGCGCGTCCTTCTGGCACGGAGAACGTCTACAAAATCTATGCCGAAAGCTTTAAGAGCGAAGCCCACCTCGATCAGATTTTGCAAGAAGCCAGCCAAATCGTCAACGAAGCGCTGTAATTTAGCTAGAAGACCTCAGATCCCTAAACTCTTAGAGATGCCGGGGATCTGAGTGTTGCGCTAGGGCTTGAGCACAATCCGGTAGCGAGCCTTGCCTGCCTCTAAATGCTCTAAAGCTTCGTTAACCTGGCTAAACTCAAACATTTCGGTGACGGGTGCAATTCCATGTCGAGCCGCAAAGTCGAGCATCTTAGCCGTGGTGGTGGGGCTACCCAACGGACTGCCCGACAGAGACTTTTGCCCTGCAATGAGGGGGAAAGCCTGTGCTGGAATCGCATTCGGCACAACGCCCACAAAATGTAAGCGACCTTTAGGACGCAGCGCATTCACGTAAATTCCCCAATCGAGATCAGCATTCACCGTCGAGAGAATCAAATCAAACGAATTGGCAACCTGCTCTAACGCTTTGGGATCACGCGAATTCACAAAATGGTTAGCGCCGAGTTCGTGGGCTTCAGCTTCCTTGTCAGGATTGGTCGAAAACGCCGTCACATCACAGCCCCCACGCATTCAAAAACCGCAGTGCCATGTGACCCAAGCCGCCAATGCCAATTACCCCAACTCGACTCGTTGGCTGCACATCGAATTGCACGATCGGGTTAAAAACCGTAATGCCACCACAAAACAGCGGGCCCGCTTTCGCCGGATCAATGCCTTCCGGTAGAGGAACTGCCCACTCCTGATGGGCACGAACCTTGTTAGCAAAGCCGCCGTGCCGTCCCACAATCGTGGCTTCTAGCGTGACACATAGGTTGTGATCGCCAGACATACACCATTCACAGTGCATACAGGAATGTGAATTCCAGCCTAATCCCACCCGTTGTCCTAGTTTCACCATCGAAACCCGATCGCCTACTGCGGCAACTGTTCCAACCACCTCATGACCGGGAACCAGCGGATATTGGCTGATGCCCCAGTCGTTTTTCAACATGCTTAAATCGCTGTGACAAATCCCGCAGTACTCAACGTCGATTTCGATCTCTTCATCCTTCAGTGCACCTGGATCATAGTCAAACGGCTCTAGCTTTTCTCCGGCTGAGCGGGCGGCATAAGCTTGAATCATGGCTATCCTCTGGAGTTGGCATCGAGATAAATTCTCGCCCCAGTTGTCAAAGAACTTGCTTAAACAAAACTAAAGCTTGCGTCACGGCGCTACGCAAAACCTTGAGGACATCATGGCTGCACCCGTCAGTCATAAACTCTCTACCCTCTGCCGTAATCCCAAACTGTAACGAATTGAACGAATGCCCGTCACAAAATGAAACGGCCGCACCACAGTACTGAGAAACCCTGGGGCACGCAAAAAGATCACGTTGCCCGGAGTCGTGTCTAGCTGAACGGCATGAGCGCCTTGCCGATCATCGCAGCGGTAAAACTCGGCGACTCCACTCAAGTTGACAATTGCAATCAAGTTGACTGCTCCTGAGCTATCTCGATGCGGCGTAATGCCTAACTGTCCTGGCTCATAGCGTTGCAGCACTAGCGAATTCAACGCCAGTTTGGAACTGAAAGGATAGGGATCAATTTTTTGAAAGGATTCGTCTAGCAACGCTTGAAAGGCTTGCTGAAACTCGGCATACAAACCAACGTCCGACACCTGCTCACAAGCGCTGTATTCTGTCTTGACGATTCGATCTGCTGCTCCTACTGTCTTGACTTCTGGCTGATAAGAGCAACGCTCGGCGGCGGCAGCTAATGACACCGTTGCAGATTGAGCCAACAGCGGCACAGAAACAGCCCCATCTCTAGAAAGGGCCGCCAGAACCGCAGCCATATCAAACTGGGAAATAAAGAAGGAATTGCCTCTACTCAAGCTAACCCTCCACCTCCGTCGTCAGGGCAAGTTTAGCAGATGGGATAATTGTCTCGAGTCGAAGCTTCTAGGGCGCATCATCCATAAGTGGTCAACCGTTGATGGCATCTGCCGGATCGGGCCCGCTCTCAAAACCAGTCTAGGGGCTGTCGCACTGCCATCGTTGGGGTTCTAGAAGGTGCTGGAATGGATGACAACCCCTAGCCAAACCTGCCTCAACTGTTCCAACTATCTCAACTGCCCCGACCCCTCACGCCTCGGAGAAAAACAGCGGCAGATTATCTGCAATTGGATCACTCACAGTTTCACCGCGCTGGATCGCCCAGTAGCGGCTGAGAAAGTGAATTTGGCGCAACCCAACAATCAGATTCAGCCCCGGAATGAACATCCACCAAATGACCAAAGGCGGCTTCCAGCCCATTGCCTCATAAAGTCGGTTGACTGTACGATACAGCCGAAACTGCACGATGTAAATCCACGCGATTCCGAACAGGGAGAACCAGCCAAACCAACCCGGTACATCTGGGTCAAAAATGCGTAAAAGCTGAGGAACAAGCACCCCTAAGCCAAACGGAATCAGACAGAGCGCCCCAGACCACTCTTTGCCATTGTGTTGCCGTAACTCATCCTGAATCACCCATTTATACCAACCGTAGTAAGCCAATCCAGTTACGATTGACAAACCGATGACCTTCCACAAAGGGCGCGGTGTTCCTAGAGATTGTTCAGCCATGAGACCAGCAGAATCAGGAGTTTTACATTTATTAATGTAACTTAATTAAGCGTTACTTTATCGGGCGCTCTAACTTGGTTTACCGCTGTTAGTTCAACCCTAAGTTCCTTAGAGCCTCTGCGCCTCGAAAGTGTTGCACTGGTCAGGATCGCCCGTTTGAATGCCTTGTTTAAACCAGCGCACCCGCTGAGCCGATGAACCGTGCGTGAAGGCATCCGGGACAACATAGCCACGAGCTTCCATTTGCAGCCGATCGTCTCCAATGGCACTCGCCGCGTTCAGCCCTTCTTCGATGTCGCCTGGCTCCAAAGGAATTTGCCCAGACTCATCGGCATAACGCGCCCAAACCCCGGCAAAACAGTCTGCCTGCAATTCCAACAGCACCGAAAGCTGGTTGGCCTGCGTTTTGCTAGACTGCTGCTGAAGCCGCTGCACTTGATCGGAAATGCCGAGCAGTTTCTGGACATGATGCCCAATTTCGTGAGCGACTACATAGGCTTGGGCAAAGTCTCCTGGCGCATTGTGGCGGGTTTTCAAATCTCGGTAAAAGCTCAGATCGATATACACTTTTTGGTCTAACGGACAGTAAAACGGACCCATCGCTGCCTCGGCCCGACCGCAGGCTGAATCCACTCGACCTGAAAAGAGCACCAGTTTCGGCTCTCTGTAGGTTGCTCCTGCCTGACGAAAGAGTTCACTCCATGTATCTTCAGTGCTTGCCAAAACCGTCGAGGTGAAATCAGCTAATTGTTCTTCTTCGGGTGAACTGGCCTGAAAGTTGGGATCAGACTGTCCGCCTTGCTGAGATGAAACTTGCTCCAAAATTACGCCAGGATCGCCGCCCAGCAAAGTCACAATGACTGCTAGCAGAATTGCGCCAAGGCCGCCACCCACTACGGGCCCACCCACCCGCATTCCGCGCCGATCTTCAATATTTCGACTTCTGCGCCCAAACTCCCACCGCATAATCCCACCCAAATGAAGTATAGGGATATTCTATGGCTGCGCTTTGTTTAACAGAAGTTGACTCTAGGATGATTTTAGGTTTGAACTTTGGAACCCAGCAGTAAAAAGCCCGCTTCAAACCATTTCTTCTTGAGCAGGCTCGTTGGCGGGTTTGGCAGCCAGCGGAATTTGTACCAGTTGGGGAGATTCGGCCGCAGGTGCGATCCAGCGGCTGACCTGATTCAAAGCGTGATAGTTACCGCAAAGCAACAGCCGATCACCCGCCTGCAAATCGCTGGAGCCGTTGGGGAAGCTGATGAACTTGCCCTCTCGCCGAATTGCCTGCACCAACACACCAAACTGGCGGCGGATATGTAAATCTGCCAAAATTTTGCCCGTCACATGGCTGTCATCCGGCACAAGCAGCCACAGACAGGAAGCGTTTTCGCCCGGAATCGCGGCGGCTCCTTTGGCTAGTTCACTGAACGCGACCAGTTCATCAACCTCGCCTACGATCAACAGCCGATCGCCTTTTTCCAGTTTGGTTTGGGCATTCGGATAGTCGATTTCTTCGCCTGTAACCCGCTGAATCGCCATCAAGCTAACCCCTGTGAGCCGCCGCAAATCGGTTTCCTCTAGCGTCATGCCAATGAGCGGCGAGCCTTCCGGCAGCGGATACCAGCGGCTGTTCATGTCTTGGGCGGCTACTTTAAGTTCGCGGGAAACTTGCTCTGGCAAGCGTTCTGGACGGAAATCTAGATAGCGCGAACTGCGAATTTGCTGAATTTCTCGCTGAATCACAGGCAGCGGTACGCCTAGCCCCGTCAGTAAGTGAGCCGATAGCTCCAGACTGGCTTCAAATTCGGGCTGCACCACTTCCCTGGCCCCCAACTGATACAGCAACTCAATATCTTTTGCTTGATTCGCCCGCACCACCGTATCAAGGTCGGGAGCCAGTTCGAGGGTGCGTTTAACACAGAGACGAGTGCTCATCGGATCAGAAAGGGCAATGGCCAAACCGCGAGCCTGCTCTACCCCGGCTGCCTCTAACACATGCAAGCTCGCCGCGTTGCCGTAAATGTAGGGAATATTGGCGTCCCGTAGCTGCTGGATGCGCTGTTCTGACTGATCAATGACCACCACAGGCTGCTTATAAGCTTGCAATAACTGCACAATGTTGCCTCCAACCCGCCCGTAGCCGCAAACCACGATATGGTTTTGGGTAGGCACATGCTCGGCAATTTCGATCGGCTCTTCTGAACCGTCCAGAAGCTGCTTCATCCAGGGCACATTTTCAGCCCAGAGAAACAACTGAGGCACAAGCCGCAGAATGAAAGGCGTGATCACCAGCGTTACGGCAGTTGTACCGAGGATGAGCAAATAAACCCGACGGGACACCAACCCCAACACCTGCCCCTTACTCGCCAGCACAAACGAAAATTCTCCAATCTGCGCCAAGCCTAAACCAACAATCAGGGACGTTTTGAGCGAATAGCGGAAGGCTCGGACTAGCGGCGTCACGATCAGAAACTTGCCGATGAAAACCAGCGCCACCAGTCCCAAAATCAGTTCCAGGTTGTTCCAAATGAAGCCCGGATCGATCAGCATTCCAACGGCGGCAAAAAACAGGCTGGCGAACACATCGCGGATTGGTTCTACATAGGTTAGCGTTTGGTCAGCGTACTCTACCTCTGAGATCATCAGTCCAGCGATGAACGCGCCCATCTCGATGGATAACCCCAGCGATTCTGTTAGCAGCGCAATGCCCAAACACAGGGCAACGACGCCGAGCAAAAAGAGTTCCTTGCTTTCGGTGCGGGCTAAGAGCCGCAGCAGAGGTGGAATCAACCAAATGCCCGTCACAATTGAGCCGATCGCCAGTAAGCCTGTTTTGAGTAACGCGATGCCAATTGCAGCCCTCAACTGCTCAGGGGGGCTATCTAAGGCAGGCAAGACAGCCAACATCAGCCCTAGTGCCAGATCCTGTACAACCAAAATTCCCAGCATGACGCGACCGTGAGGGGTTTCGGTTTCGTTGCGTTCCATCAGGCATTTCAGCACCACTGCCGTCGAAGACAGCGACAAAATCGCGCCCAGAAAAATCCCCTGGGTGGGAGAAGTAACCCAACCGACACCAACTGAAACCATCGCTGTCACTAGAATCGTAGAAATAATTTGTAAGCCGCCACCGCCTAAGCTAATGCCCTGCACTTTCTTGAGTTCGGCAAACGAGAACTCAACGCCCAAGGCAAACAGCAAAAAAGCAGCGCCAAAATTGAGCTAATGTTTCGACTTGAATGAGTTCTTTAACCAGTCCCAGACCCGCAGGCCCCACAACTGCACCGCCTACCAAATAGCCCAGCAGCACGGGTTGACGCAGCAAAGCCGCTAATAACCCACCCCCTGCCGCCGCTGCGAGCACAATGACCAAGTCAACAATCAGTCGGAAATCTTCTTGCACGGGTTTCTCTAATCTATGAGCGGAACGCTAGAAGCAATATTTTTTAATGTGTCTTAATCTTCAGCATACCGAAGTTTCCCAACCTGTAGGAACTCCTCTGCCCTGGCAGATTTCTCAGAAAAAGGATTCCTTTGGGTTGAGGCAGGTTTTGCTAGAGTCTCTAATTCAAGATGGTGATCCTATCTGCTAAACCTGCCCTCAGGAGGCGGGTGGGGCAGTTGGGGCTGGTTTATGAGAAAGTCTTCGCAAACAGACCGTAAACAGATGAGTATCACGGTTGGGTTGGAGCTGGTTTATGAGAAAGTCTATGCTGCAAACAACAGATGCGTATCATGGCTAAACCTGCCCTGACAGGTCTTTTATGTTCTAGAGGGTGTAATCTATCAGGTCAGGAGTGCTTCGTTTGTCTCTCGGTTTGTCTGTCGTCCTTACCCACTAAATTCAGTTCTATGACCATTTCTCGCTCCCTGTTCCACCCTTTTGCTCAGGTTGCTCAGGCTCGCCGGTTGGTTTCGATCCGCCGGATTTGGCTCAGTTGTAGTTTGGGCATTGTGACGTTACTGGCGATTTTGATTGCTCCAGCCCTTGCTATGCAGGTTCAGGTTCAGCCCACCAACCCGCAGTTAGGCGACACGATTTCTGTGATTATGTCTGCACCTGTCCCTCACAGTGGAGCCAGCAGCCCCAGCCCAGAGCGCCCAACTGTAACGCTTGGCCAGAAAATCTATCCAATGTTTGCCATTTCCAACAATCGCTATCGGGCCCTGCTGCCGACAACCCCACTCGATTCAGCAGGAACACTGACGCTTCAGGTTAACGCAGGCGGAGAGACACAAAATTTGTCCGTGCCGTTACGCAATCGTCAGTTTCCAACGCAAAGCATTTGGCTAGGAGAAGGCGGCGGCCCGGAAGGAACCGATCACGAGTTTGATCGGGTAGATGCCTTTAAAGCGCTTGTCACGCCTGAAAAACTGTGGAACGGGCCATTTTTGCGCCCCAATCAAGGCGAAATTACCACGGTTTATGGCGTTCAGCGTTACTATAACGGCGAATTTGCCGAAGATTACTATCATCGCGGTGTGGATTATGCCGCCGGGATCGGTTCTCCGGTGGTTACCCCTGCCGCCGGGCGAATTGCGCTCGTAGGGCGCGTTGAAGATGGCTTCGAGCTACACGGCAACACGATTGGCATCGATCATGGGCAGGGCGTTCTCAGTATTATGATTCACCTCAGCCGCATTGACGTGAAAGAAGGGGATATGGTGCAGGCTGGACAGCGGATTGGCGCCGTCGGGAGCACTGGAATTTCGACAGGGCCACACCTACACTGGGGGCTGTATGTCAACGGTCAATCTGTTGATCCCGTGCCTTGGCGCTATGCCGGATTTGAGTAATTTCCACATCATTTCTTCACAATTCTAGAGGCAATCATCTGTTCTTTCTCGCGTTTTGGGGCACACTAGAACAGAAGAAATTGGGCAAAACCAAAAGCTGATGGCAGTGTAGAGCTTTTACTGAAAGCATTAATTGAAAGGCACTATGAGCATTGAAAAGATTGTTGAACAAGCCTTACAGGATGGCTACCTCACCCCAGCAATGGAAGCAGAGGTTGGGCGCATTTGTGATACGGCTGCTGAATTGTCGATTGAAGAATACATGGCGCTCGATCGCCTGATGGGGTCGCTGTTAACAGGCGAAGTGGTGGCGGTTCCCCGCAAGCAGTTTATCAACGTGATGGAAGAGTTGGTGCTCACAGAAGCGATCGCTCGCGTAGCCGAAATTGAAGCTACGAGCGACTGCACTCTAGATTTGGGCGATATTGCTGCCTATGCGCTCAACCGTCTGCCGCCCCTCTATGCCACCACTGAAGAAGGAGCCGAATATCAGCGCGACCGAGCCAAAGATGAGCTACAGGTGCTGATTGCGCAACAGGTCAGTGATGCCATTGCTCGCAACCTCGATCAGCCAGAGTTTTTCCCGGAACTGGCAGGCTTTGGGTAAAACAGGGGACGAGGTACTGAACCAAGTGAGTACGCTGCTTAAATCCCATGCCCATAAGTACGAGGTACAATCCTAAAGCTGTGTAAAGTCACGGCGCATTGTCTCTCTACCCTCTTGCGTTGACCTCAATTTCTACTCTCGCAAACTATCCAGCGCCAATCCGCATATTGGCGTTTCTTTTGCTGCTGAGCTTGCTGTGGCTGCCGCTCGCCGCACCGATTGCCCTATGGAGCCGCGATCCAAACCAAACCACGATTTGGGTGATGTCGCTGCTGTTTGTTGAATTTGTGCTGCTCATGCGCTGGTGGGGACAAGCCATTTACCGCGATCGGCAGATTTTTCAAACCTATGGCTTGGGTTGGAATTTACCGAACTTACAAGACTTTTTGCGAGGCTTGGGGTGGGGGTTAGCTAGCCTAACGCTGATGTTTTTGCTGCAAGGGGCTTTGGGTTGGCTGCGGTGGCAGTTGCCGACGGGTGATTTTTGGCGAATTGCCCTAGAAGGTTTCGTCATCGCAATTGGAACCGGGCTGGCTGAAGAGCTTGTGTTTCGGGGCTGGATTTTACGCGAGCTAGAGCATGATTACAGTGCGTCGGTGGCACTGGGAGCCAACAGCCTCATTTTCGCCATTTTGCATTTTCTGAAGCCGCTACCAGAAGCAATCAGAACGTTTCCGCAATTTCCGGGACTGGTGCTGCTGGGGCTAATTTTGGTTTGGATGAAGCGCTCCACCCGCAGTCAGCGACGCACAGCCGTCAGTTTGCAAACTCAAGCAGGGCGTTTAGGCTTACCCATCGGGTTTCATGCTGGCTTAGTTTGGGGCTATTACTTGCTGAAGCTGGGCGAGTTAACCCGCTTGACCAATCGAGCACCCGACTGGCTCACC
>JAAUQT010000169.1 GCA_012033495.1 Cyanobacteria bacterium RM1_2_2
CGCTTGACTACCTTTTGCTCGGTTGCCGACAACGCTATCGGTGGGTTCCACAATCGAGGACGCATGGTTACTCTCACGCTACAGCACCTCGACTGTACCCCCGTTTCAGCCCTTTTGATTAGGTGACTGACGCTCTAGCAACTTTTGGATTGGGGAAGCTTCGCGCCGCCATGGTTTTAGCCTGCGAACTGCCGCGTCTTCTGTTTAAGTCGGGATGACTTTGCGGAACAACTCAGGAAACAGCGCTTTAGGGTGGTTACAAAACCAACAAAAAAGACCTGCGAAGCAGTATGGAGGTTAAACTACAGCCCACCAAGATACAGGCAGCTTTGACTCGTGCAACTGTACTGCTCTGATTTGGGGCTGATTTTGTGACTGATTAGGGAAAATGGCTTATTGGGCAAATGTAAGAGCTTGGCCGCGCACTTCGGTATGCAGTTGGCCGTGCTCGTAGGCAATTTGCCCGCCCACAACTGTCACCACGGGCCAACCCGTCAAACTCCAGCCTTCAAATGGACTCCAGCCGCACTTTGTTTGCAGGTCTTCGCGCCTCACAGGTTGATAGGTGTCGAGATCGACTAACACTAAGTCGGCATCATAGCCGGGAGCAATTTTACCTTTGTTGGGAATGCCATAAGCTTGAGCAACGGCAGTAGACATCCAGTTGGCGACTTGCGGAACGGTGCAGCGACCTTGCAGGGCTTGAGTCAGCATCAGTGGCAGCGAGGTTTCTACTCCCGGCATTCCCGAAGGCGTGTTGGGGTAGCCTTGAGCTTTTTCTTCTAAAGTGTGGGGCGCGTGATCGGTGGCAATAAAATCAATCACGCCATCGCGGAGCGCTTGCCAAAGCACCTCATTATCGTGGGGTAAGCGGAGCGGCGGATTCATCTGCGCTAACGTACCAATTTCCTCGTAGGCGCTGGTGTTGAGCAGCAAATGTTGGGGCGTCACTTCTGCTGTCACCCAGGCAGGTTTGTCTTGCCGCAGCAGGTCGGCTTCTTCAGCAGTGGAGAGGTGCAAAATATGCAGCCGTCGCTGATAGCGTTTGGAAAGCTTCAGGGCGAGTTGAGTCGCCAACAGCGCCGCCTGGTTGTCCTGAATTTGAGAATGGATCGCTGGATCGGTGATGCCTGCAAATTCCTGTCGTCTTTGCAAGATGCGGGCTTGGTCTTCGGCATGAACTGCAATCAGCCGACTGCCTTGAGAGAAGATTTTTTCGAGCAGCGCTTCCTGATCGATCAACAGTGCACCGTGCATTGATCCCATAAAAATCTTGATCCCCGGCGTTGGCGAAACTTGCAGCAATTCCGGTAGGTTATCGGCAGTTGCACCAATGAAAAAGCCATAATTCACCAGGCATTTCTCCGAAGCGCGTCGCAGCTTGTCGTCCAAAGCCGCCTGATTGTCAGTTAACGGTCGCGTGTTAGGCATTTCTAGAAACGACGTGATGCCCCCTCTGGCGCAGGCACAGCTTGCCGTAAACAGATCTTCTTTGTATTCCAGCCCTGGTTCTCGGAAGTGAACCTGTGGATCGATCATGCCAGGCAACAAAGTCAGCCCGTTTGCGTCAATTTCTCTAGTGTTAGGGGAAAGGCTATCAGCCGGAATCTCTGAAGCTACTTGTTGAATCGTGCGATCTTGGGTTTGCACATCTCCGACCAAGAAGTTTCCATCAGGCAAAAGAATACGGGCATGGCGGATGAGAAGAGAAGATGTAGTCATGGCAATTTGAGGGCAAGCTACAAAAGGGAGAGGTTAGCGGAGGGAAACGTTACAATCATTGTCTCTGTTCTCTACGCAATTGATGAAACGACTTCAGCTAGGATTGGGCTGAAAGATTTGATTTCCCCTTGCTATGGTGAAAGATAGAAAATCTCCGGTTAGAATTCATTATGCTGAAGCCATCAGCCGATAGCTGTAGGGATCATTGCCTGATTGCAGATTGATCCGCAATAAATCTGTGCTCTTTCAAGAGTTTTTTCCTACGTTGAGTTACTCCAATTTAGCCCTGAAACACGAGGCACTTGTCCGAACCCATGCCAACGAATCCAGATCCAAACTTTTCCTCAGAAACTGAGCATTCTCAAAAACCTCATCCTCCTGAGTCTGCCCGCCCTATGAAACCCACCGGACGACCACCTCAAAAGGAAGTTGAAGGGGGATGGAAAGAAGTCGCAAAAACCATCGGTCTGAGTCTGGTTCTGGCATTGGGAATTCGTCAATTTGTTGCCGAAGCACGCTACATTCCGTCTGAGTCGATGTTGCCCACTCTGGAGGTCAACGATCGGCTGATTGTAGAAAAGGTGAGCTATCGCTTTCACGGCCCAGAACGAGGTGACATTATTGTTTTCATGCCGCCCGATGCCGCCGGTCGCTATTGCTTGGGTGTGCAAGACCCCAATGTTAAAATCAAAGATGCTTTTATTAAGCGAGTGGTTGCGCTTCCGGGTGAAAAGGTGGAAGTGAAGGACGGCACGGTTTTTATCAACGATCAGCCGCTCCAAGAAAACTACATCGCCGCAAGACCTGAGTATCAACTGCCGCCCAGCGTCGTGCCCGATGATTCTTTCTTGGTGTTGGGCGACAACCGCAATAATAGCTGTGATGGGCATTTTTGGGGAGCAGTCCCCCGCGAAAATATCATTGGTCGAGCCGCATTCCGGTTTTGGCCGCCAAATCGACTCGGTAACATCAGCACTCAATCTGCTCAGCTAGAACAAGCCCAACCACTGTCGCCACAACCGCAACTCTCACCTGAACCACTCCCGCCGGAGACCATTCCACCAGCCCCACCTCAACCTCTAGAGCAGCCCGTTGAACCCGCTCAACCTTAGGGCGCGTCATCCATGAAGGGTCAACCGCTGGCCGCATTCGCCGGATCGCGTCCGTTCTCAGAAGCAGGCTAGGGGCTGTCGCACTGCCATGGTCAGGGTTCTCGCTGGAATGGATCACAGCCCCTAGCGCTTCTCATGAGAACCTCTTCCAGCAACTCTTTAATGGGGTACAGCTTGCTGCTAAGGTCAAAAGGAGAGTCTGCTTCAGTCTTAGAACCTGTTTGAAAAAAGGCTGCTATCGGTTTGGACTCTCGTTGATCTCCCCTACCCCTCTTACAAAAAGAGGAACCGACCCAAACTGGTTGGAATTCCCCCTTTCTCTAGACGCACAGCGGCTTCCCGTGGGGTAAGGGGAATCTAGGGAGATCTCGACCGCTTCGCGTCCACAGATTTTTCAGACAGGTTTTTAGAGAAGTTGAGTTTAGAGGAGTTGAGGGACACACCCAGACCTCAATTCAACAACTTCTTACACCGCTCAACGAATCTCAACTGTGGGGGGCAGACTCGCAGTAAACTCTAGACGGTGAGCAAATTAGCAATCTAAACATGGCACGTTATCGATCGATCCTGGCATTCTTTCTGGTCATCATTACGACCTTCCTGGTTAGCTGCGGTAATCCTACTCCAACCGCCAAAGGGCCGCTTTACACCACAGCCCAACTAGAGCAGATCCAGCAATCTGCCGAGGACATTCAGCGTCTACGCGACCGAATGTTGGAAATTCCTCCCCTCGTTCAGGAAGAGAACTGGGTAGACGTAATTTCTTTCATTCATGGGCCTTTAGGAGAACTGCGAGCCAAGATGAGCCGACTCGCTCGTAGCCTAACGCCCAAAGCCCAAAAAACCGCACTAGATGCAGCAAGAGATGTATTCGAGCATCTCAACGCAATTGACAGTGCGGCCCAAGCGCGAGACACCGCCAAAGCACTTAGCAACTACAACGAAGCCCTGAAGGATTTTCAGACTTTCTTTGATTTGTTGCCCAGTTAAGTTAGGAGGCAAGTTCAGCCAATATCTTTGCAGCAATTTAGGGGCTGTTTTGGGGAACGGGCGCGATCCGGCGGATGCCGTCAACGGTTGACCCTTCATGGATGACGCGCCCTAATGATTTCGTTGCAGAACCTGCCCTGACTGAGTTGGCGTAGGTTTGACCAACATCTTTTTGTAGGAATTTGTAGGAAACCGAATTCTTTGATTGCTAAACCTGCCCCTCTATGAAATGACTGCGCGAGGCAGATTGGCGCTATGAAGCAGATTGTCATTATTGGCTGTGGCGTAATTGGCGCCATGATTGCCTACGAAATCAGTCAAATTCCTAACCTTCAAATCACCGTCCTCGATCGCCAGCCTCCGGCTCAAGCTGCCACCGGAGCCGCGTTGGGGGTGCTGATGGGGGTAATTAGCCAAAAAACGAAAGGGCGAGCTTGGGCAATGCGGCAGGCTAGCATTCAGCGCTACAACACGCTGTTACCCGAACTGGCAGCCCTGACCGGAAATTCCCTTACCTGGAACCAGCAAGGCATCTTGAAGCTGTGTTTTGCAGAAGATGATCGGTCTCGCTGGCAAGCTTTGATCGACTTGAGGCAGCAGCAAGGGTGGCAACTCGAATACTGGCAGCCAGAGCACATTTGGGAGCGTTGCCCACAGATACAGCATTCTGACATTACGGGCGCCATTTACTCGCCGCAAGACCTGCAAATTGATCCCACTGCGCTCACGTTGGCATTGGTGGCAGCATCCCAACAGCGAGGCGTGACCTTTCAGTTTGGGGTAGACGTATTGAAGCTGGAGCACAGTTCTGCAACAAGACAAACATCTGATTGCCTGCATACAACTTGCCTGCATACAACTTGCCTACATACAACCGCTGGAGAAGTACCTGCGGATGCGGTGATCATTGCCGCTGGGCTTGGCTCAACCCCCTTAATTGCGCCCTTAATTAAATCTGGAGGGCAGCCTGTGGACGTGCATCCAGTGTTAGGACAGGCGATTCAAGTTCAGCTACAGCAGCCCTTGGGCGAGCCATGCTTCCAGCCTGTCATCACTGGACAGGATATTCATCTCGTACCTTTAGTTGACCCAGAACTCAGCCATACGTATTGGGTGGGCGCAACTGTTGAGTTTGTTGATTCTTTATCTATTGAACCAGATGCAGCCCGGCTCGAAACCTTGTGGCAAGATGCGATTGCCTTTTGCCCTGCCTTAAAAAATGCCGCCGTGCTCAAAACCTGGTCGGGGTTGCGTCCCCGCCCTCAAAACCGCCCTGCCCCCATTGTTGAACCTTTAGTAGGCTTCACCAATGTGTTGATCGCCACCGGACACTATCGCAACGGCGTTTTGCTTGCCCCTGCTACAGCTCAAATCGTGCGCTCCCTGCTATCAGAAAGAATCTGAAGCCAATTTTTGTCTCTCTGTGAAGCGAGATAAATGCCCAGAGATTAGCGATAAGCCTTAAGCACTTATCCCGCTGTTGAAACGAGACCCGGTAGGCGCACGGCTTCTCAATCGAAGGTTAGTAAGGCGTATAGGAACCCGTCCCACTTGTGCCATAGGAGTCGGTGGTTTCGGTGGTTGATTGACCTTCGATAATGGGTGGGTTATCCGACTCTTCGTAGCGCTGAAAGTAGTCTACGCGCGCATCGAAACCAAACCCTCTCAGCCGACCTGCCACTTCACGAGCGCTAGAGTAATTGGGATAGCCGCCTGCATTCACAAACGTTCCACGGGGCGCCCCATCCAGCACCGCATCCGGTACAACCCGCCTCACTTGCGATAGCTTTTCTTCGCTACCTCCCGGAATCACGACCACATAGGGGCCAATAACCGCAGGTGGAAGTACCGCAGAAGGTGGTTCAATTCCAGGCTCTAAGATATTATTGCCACCGGAGCCATAGCTAATTGGCGCCACTGAAACCGCAGGAGCCGACGCGACTGAGCCACCAAATAGAGCACTCAAAGTTTCCGGTCCGACAACACCATCGACCAGCAACCCACAGCGGCGCTGAAACTCCATGACTGCAAGTTGAGTGTGGCGTCCAAAGATACCGTCGGCAGGAATTCCCAGAGCAGATTGCACGTCGGCAACCCCAGGCCCAACGGCTCCACGGCGCATGTAGGTGGCTTGGGCATCAGTTGCAATTCCGAGCACACCCGTCACAATTGCCAAACCTAAAAATCCATGAAATGCAGTGCTTGACAATTTCTGAGCCAGCACCTTAAATGGCTTCAGTTTAGGAGGTATGCCTGAGCTTTTGGCAGCCGAGGCAGAGTGATTTGATAGCGACATTGGTTTCCTCGCTTAACTTTGTTTTGTTTGCACAAACTCAGGGCGATTGGTGGCAATGGCTCGATCCGGCAATCGAGCCTAGCCGCTTCAACAACCGCTAGGAAACCGCTTAACAATGACTCAAAGCTAATCTAACCCCGGCAGGCTGACTCTTTGACGATCAATGTAGCGGCAAACAAATCAGACTTCGTTCAACCGTTGAGATTTTCTGACATCATGGGTCAGAATTTCCAACCCTGAACCTGCTCTGATTTCCTCAGCTTTCCCCTGAATTATTTTTAACTAATATTTATTCTCTCCTGAAATTTTCCAAGACGCTAGATGGTGCAACGGTTTCAGCCACCTAGCCTCTAGGACTAATCACTAGATGTAGGGGTTGATCTCGCCATTTTCTGGGGAGACAGACCCTATAATTAGCGTTATGTAATTTTTTTGCAAAAAGAGGAATTTCTTTGCTTTAATATCGTTTTTTCTGTATTTAGCGTTAGGGGAGGGCAAAAATCAGCAGGCAGAAGAGTAAAACTAGATTCGGCATTGCTGATTCCCAGGAAGAGTTGCCTCCAACCTCAAAATTTGGAGGACTTCCAGATAACTCAAAGTCTCCCAGCCTGGGGATTTAGAGCGCTGTTGAGGCGATCTCACCAGTCAAGATTCATACTTTCTTTCAGCAACGCCCCAGATCCCTCTGCCCTCTGCCCTCTAACTCACTGATATCGGCATCTCCAACACTTTCACTAAAAACGCAAACCGATCGGCAACTTCTTCAATGATTTTGGCGGTGGGTTTGCCTGCTCCGTGCCCCGCTTTCGTTTCGATCCGAATCAATGTAGGGGCAGCGCCTTGATGAGCCGCTTGTAGCGCTGCTGCAAACTTAAAGCTATGGGCAGGCACAACTCGGTCATCGTGATCGGCAGTTGTGATTAGCGTCGCTGGATAAGCTGTTCCGGGCTTGAGGTTGTGGAGCGGTGAATAAGCGTAGAGGATCGGGAAATCTTCTGGATTGTCAGCCGAGCCGTACTCGGAGCACCACGCCCAACCAATGGTGAATTTGTGGAAACGCAGCATATCCATTACCCCCACGGCCGGCAAGGCAGCGGCGAAAAGTTCCGGGCGTTGAGTCATGCAGGCTCCAACCAGCAAACCGCCATTGCTGCCGCCAGAGATCGCTAGTTTGCGTGTAGAGGTGTAGTTGTTGGCAATCAGCCATTCAGCAGCGGCAATGAAGTCATCAAATACGTTTTGTTTCTTTTGTTTCATGCCTGCTTGATGCCAATCCTCGCCATATTCGCCGCCGCCCCGCAAGTTGGGTACGGCATAAACGCCGCCTAGCTCCATCCAAACCACATTGCTGGGCGAAAATCCGGGCGTGAGAGCAGCATTGAAGCCGCCGTAACCGTAAAGAATGGTGGGATTGTTGCCGTCTAGCGTCAGCCCTTTCTTGTAGCTGATAAACATCGGCACTTGGGTTCCGTCTGGGCTGCGGTAAAATACCTGCTGGGTTTCGTAGCCATCGGGATCAAAATCCACCTGCGGCTGCCGGAAGACAGTGCTCTCGCCCGTTACCATGTTGTAGCGATAGATGGTGCTCGGCGTGGTGTAGCTGGTGTAGCTATAAAAAGTTTCGGTATCGTAGCGTTTGCCGCCAAAGCCGCCGGCTGATCCCACGCCCGGTAGCGCCACCTCGCGGATAAAAGCCCCATTTAAGTCAAAAATCTTGATTTGGGTGCGGGCATCTTTGAGATAAGAAGCCACGAACTGATTGTTAAGCAGCACCACATCTTCTAGGGTTTCGTTAGCCTGGGGAATGATCTCGCGCCAGTTTTGCCGATCGGAAGCCGTAATATCGATTGCAACCACTCGGCGGCGGGGCGCTTCTAGATCGGTCTGAAACCAGAAAACATTGTCGTCGTTGTTGATGAGGCTGTAGCTTGCTTCAAACTGGTTGATAAGTTCCACGACCTCACTGTTGGGATCAGCCAAATCTTTGTAAAACACCAGATTTTTGGGATCAGTGCCTAACCAAACCGAGATAATCAGATAGCGCCCATCTTCGGTGACAAAGCCGCTAAAGCCCCATTCTTTCTGGTCGGGTCGCTCGTAGACTAAAACGTCTTCTGATTGGGGTGTGCCGAGCCGATGGTAGTACAGCTTTTGGTAATAGTTAGCGTCTTCCAGCTTGGTGGTTTCGTTCGGTTCGTCGTAGCGAGAGTAGAAAAAGCCTTTGCCGTCGTGCGTCCAATCCGCCCCAGAGAACTTGCTCCACTTGATCTGATCAGGCAAATCTTCGCCCGTTTCCACATTGCGGACTTTCCACTCTTTCCAGTCTGATCCCGCCGTTGAAAGCGCATACGCCATTAAACTGGCATCTTCGCTGATTGCCAATCCAGTCAGGGCAACCGTGCCATCTTCCGAAAGTTGATTGGGATCAAGCAAAACTCTGGGTTCCGCTTCGAGGGTAGGCAGCGTGTAGAGTACGCTTTGGTTTTGCAGCCCGTCGTTTTTGTAGTAAAAGTAGCGGTCGCCTTGCTTAAACGGCATCCCAAACTTTTCGTAGTTCCAAAGCTGGGTCAGCCGCTCTTTCAACTGCTCCCGGATCGGAATCTGATTCAGGAAGCCAAAAGTTACCTGATTTTGCGCCTCAATCCAGGCTTTTGCTGCCTCAGAGTGGGGATCTTCTAACCAGCGATAGGGATCAGAAACGACCGTACCGTGGTAATTGTCGGTGTGATCGACAGTTTGGCTAGTAGGGTAGATGGGTGCTTGGCGAAGCTGAGACATAGCGATACGATCTGAACGATATCCTGGACAACATCCACTCTATCTCAACCCATCTCACGAATTGAATCAGTACGTTACGCTGACAGTAGCTTCTTATAAAAAATCCCCCGAACACTACTCAGATTGCCTGCTTTCCCTGTTTCATCTGCCTTACTTTGAAGAGAGTATTAACAATCACTGATGGGGAGTAGGTTTGAGCTAGATTTAAGAGGATTAGGATTGAAGAAAGGAACTGAATCCTAGCGGCTGTATCTCGGTCACGTTTAACTAAAATTCACTTTGAATTGCGGCTGTGCATTCCCAGAAAGCTCAAAAGATTGATTTTAACAACGATTACCCCTGCCCCTGTCGTCGTCGTGGCCGGCTCGTTCCGATTACGTTAACAGAGGCCTTTGGCTGCAACCGCTGCCAGCAGATTTTTGTGGTTCAAGAAAATGGCTATGTGATTGAGCAACTCTCGACCACCTATCCCTACAAGCGAGCTTGGCGATGGACAGGGCATCAGTGGAATATTGCCCATTCTTCGCTGACTAGAGGCTATTTCCCCTTTACGCTGGCCATCATTTTTGGGCTATTGTTCCTGCTGCTGCTGACCACGCTCAACTCTCCGCTCAGTTCTAGTGTCACCTTTCGAGTGATTGCAGCGTTAGTGCTGTCGATGATGCTAGTCTTGATGCTATGGCTGGCTTGCCGACGTTAAGTCAAGACAAAGAGTTCCTTGAACGCATCCCCTGACCTCACTACGATTGCTTACCAAGCTCAATTGGCTTCCCTGCGATTGGCAGCACTGCGCGGAGTCGATCGAACTCGTGCGCTGCAACTGATGGCAGAAGCCCTGCTCGATCGGCAAAACGACATTTTGGAGGCGAACACCCTCGATCTGGAAGCCAGTCGAGAGATGGCGATTCCCGATCTGGTTTTGGAATGGCTGAAGCTCACCCCCGAACGGCTGCAAACCGCTGGACAGATTCTTCAGCGATTGTCAGAAATTTCTGACCCAATTCAGCAGGTTTTGAATGTACCGTCCTATCAGGTCGATCAATGCCAAACCTACGGTCAATTCATGCCCTTAGGGGTGATTGCGCTAATCTACGAAGCCTTACCTGAACTTGCGGCGATTACGGCTGGTCTTTGCATCCGCTCTGGCAACAGCCTCATTTTGCGCGGCGGCAGCGAGGCGAGCCACTCAAATCAAATCATCACCGAGACGCTGCAACTAGCCATCGAAGATGCTGGGCTGCCGGTAAGCTGTCTGCAATTGCTGCCATCTGATCAAGGAGACCTCAGCCGCGAGCTTATCACCCGCGATCGCTACATTAATCTAGTCATTCCCTATGGGCGAGCCAGCCTCGTCCAGCAAATCGTTCGACAATCCACGGCTCCGGTACTGCGGACTGCCATTGGCAACTGTTATCTCTATTGGTCGCCTTCAGGCAGCTTAGACATTGCGCGCTGGATGATTTTAGACAGCCACCAGAGCGAACCTGACCCTGTGAATGCACTTGAAAAAGTATTGATTCATCGGCATCATAGCTCCACGGCTTTAACCATGCTGTGGAAAAGCCTGAAGGAAAAAGGCTTTCATTTGCGCGGTGACAAGGAACTCGCAACGGAATTTCCTGACTTGTTCTATGCCATCACCGACCCCTCAGAATGGAATCAAGCCTATCTCAACAACACCATTGCCTTTAAGGTGGTCGATAGCTTAGAAATGGCGATCGATTGGATTAATCATCACAGCAGCGGCCACGCCGACTGTTTGGCAACAGAGTCCTATCAGGAGAGCCGCCAATTCGCAACCAGCGTCAACAGCGCCATCACTTACATCAATGCTTCGCCGCGCTTCTACCGCAACCCCAAACGCGGCAGCCCCATTACGCTTGGTATGTCGAATCAAAAGGGCTACCGACGGGGTTTGATTTGCCTAGAAACCCTGACAACTGTGAAACATGTTGTTCAAGGCAACGGAATTGCCTAAAGCAAATCACCACAATTTAATACAAACGTACTATTTTATCTGTCCATTTCAGCTTGGATCGGTCAACATGGAAGCAGGAGCCGTTTAATATTGCTCAACTTCAATGCTGATAGATTCAGAGATTTTTACAGAAGTTAACCCTACCGTGGGCATGTCGGATCTAGACTCAGGTTTAGACTATGTTCAGGCAAGTGTTGCACGAGATGCAGCCCCGGCAATGGCATTGTTGGATGCATCAAGCTTGAATACCGTGTTAGCCATGCTGGAAGTGATTGATTCAGCAGAAGAGTTGGCGTTGCTAGAAACCCTGACCCTTGAGCAAAAGCGCCAAGTGTGGGATGCTACCCCCGAACCGGTTGAGAACGGCTGAAACAGCTTAGAAGTAAGTCTGAGCCGCAAGTAGAGGCATCTGAGCCAGAATTTGCAGCCCAATCGCTGCATGACGCCACTGAAGCTGGGTCTGATGAAGCGGAGAGGGTTGAGCTTGAAGAAATCTCAATTGAGCTTGAGCTATCAGAATCACTGGATGCAGAATCGCTAGATTTTGCGCCTCCAGTTGAATCTCAAGTTGAGCCTCCAGTTAAATTAGCAACTGGCGACTGGGTCGTGCTCCAAGCTAAACCTCAGCTTGCTGCGGCAGAACTGATGGCCATTTGGGAAGTGCTGGAAGTGCAAGGTCAATTTGTACGCATCATTGCCACCAAGCTGGGCATTCGCACTTATCCGATTGCTTGGATGATGCCTTACCCAAAGCCAATTGGCTACGTTGAACCCGAATTTTAAGCCGTTGTATTCATCGCCCCCCAAATTCCCCCATTGCTGGGCAACTCTGAACAGATTGGGTGCAGAAAATTTCCCACGGGTGAGGAATTTAGGGGACAAAAAGCACT
>JAAUQT010000170.1 GCA_012033495.1 Cyanobacteria bacterium RM1_2_2
TGACACGAGTGGAGCCGATCGCCTCTGCAATTGCCTGATGGGAGAGCTTTAAATCAATGGTGATGCCATCTTGAGCCGGAACGCCAAAAATCGCGGCAGAGAATCAGCAAAAAGCTGACCAACCGTGATCCCATGTCTCGGTGAGCTAGGGTTTCGATCATCATTTCGGTTTGCAAAATTCGAGACGACAACCCCTGCAACATAATCATCGAAAGCTCTGGGTTTTCCTTCAGCGATTTCTCGACCTGCTCAATTGGTAGAGAGAGCAATTCTACAGGTGTGAAAGCCACGGCATGATAAAACCGGTCGGCGCGTTGCCCAGTAATCAGCGACAGCACCCCAAACACGCTGTTTTCGCGCAGTAAGGCAACCGTAATTTCTTCTCCTGCTTCGTATACCCTAGACAGCTTCACAGCGCCCCGCAGCAAAAAATAGACCCGCTCTGCCGGATCGCCCGGAAAGAAAATTGTCTTACCGCGTTCATAGGTTTCTACCACAGGCGGAAAAGCACCGCTGCTGAGTTGACGGAATACATTTGCTAACGGTCGATCTTGCAACGCTACCATGCCTTTTATCCCTAGCCTGTGGCTCTCAGAATCCCTATATTTACTGTTAAAGTTACTATCTATGCATTAAACCAGTCAGAAAAGTTGTGTTCCATAATACAATCATACTGTGATAGGACTCTGACTTTAAAACACTAAACTTAAGATTGCAATTGTTTTTTGTAGCTGGTGCTACATATAGATGGAAGCTTTTACTTTTTATAAGAAGGAAATTCGCTGAAAGGGTAATAATATCCAGTTTTGCAGCAGGTTATTTCAGTAATCTGGGTCAGCGATATAAGGTCAGCGATATAAGCGGCGGTGTGCAACTTCCTTAAGACTCAACTTCCTCTAGATTGGGCATTCAGCTAAAACGAAATGTGCCAACTCAGTGCCAAGTCAGAGAACGCGAAGAATGCCAAAATGAGTGACATCGACAGCTTTTCTTTTATCATGACGTTGGCTGTTCTTAGAGCCTCCCTGCCGAAATGCTATTCTGGCAATTCTTAAATTTAGGCTCAAATCGTTGAGGTAAGACGCAACAAAAACTTAAACAGATTTTGAGAGACGCGCTGTCGTAAAATTCAAAAGCATCTGAAACCGCGAAAACACGAACCGCGAAAATACTGCTAATTGCTCAAAGGCTTCGAGGGAAACTCATGCTGAATTTGTCTGGAAAAAATGCACTGGTCACTGGCATTGCCAACAATCGCTCGATTGCTTGGGGAATTGCCCAACAGCTTCATGCAGCGGGAGCTAACCTAGGAATCACTTTTTTGCCCGATGAGAAAGGACGGTATGAAAAGAAAGTGGCAGAGTTAGTCGAACCTCTTCAGCCCTCGCTGTTTTTGCCTTGTGATGTCCAGAATGAGGCTCAGGTTCAAGAAACGTTTGATAGCGTTCAAGAAAAATGGGGACGGCTCGATATTCTGATTCACTGCCTTGCTTTTGCCAGCAAAGAGTCGTTGAGCGGAGACTTTAGCAGCGTTTCTCGGCAAGATTTTACCCAATCGCTGGAAATTAGCGCCTACTCGCTCCTAAGCCTGAGTCGGGCTGCCAAACCCCTCATGACCGAGGGCGGCAGCATTTTAACCCTCACCTACCTGGGAGGCGTGCGCGTCATTCCCAACTACAACACGATGGGAATCGCTAAAGCTGCCCTAGAAATGAATGTGCGCTACCTTGCAGCCGAGATGGGGCCGCAAAACGTTCGTGTCAATGCCATCTCGGCCGGCCCAATCCGCACCCTGGCTTCTTCTGCGATTGGCGGCATTTTGGATATGATCCACCACGTTGAGAAAGTGGCTCCGCTCCGTCGAACGGTCACTCAGCTTGAAGTTGGCAACACGGCCGCTTTTCTGTGCAGCGATCTAGCCAGCGGCATTACGGGGCAGGTGGTCTACGTCGATGCAGGCTACGAAATTATGGGAATGACGGAGGCTTCAAGCTAACCTTTCCGCTAGCCACGCCAGGACGGTAGACATGAGGAGACTACTGAAGCCTACGCTGCCCAAATCGTAACTCACAGTGAACCTACGGGTAACTGCGAGCATTGTTCTCGGTATTCTCTGATCAACCCAAAGAAAATTGAGGGAAAAAGTTCGGTAATTTTAACCTTAGTTTTCAGGAGGTATCAATGATTTGATAGGGCTATGAGGCATAAGCGACAAGGAATTCAGCAGAATATGACGCTCTACATCACTGGCGCACTTCTAGTTTTCGGTTTTTCTCTTCAAGCATTTCTTCGTGACACTTCTACCCCAAAAACCGATCGCCTTTCTTGGCTGGTACTCATTCTTGCCAGCCTGTTCTGGCCCATTACTTTGCCTTCCATTATCCGTAAGAAGCTCAAAAAGCCCGAATCTGTTGTTTTGAAAACTCAGTGGTCTTAGAAAGTCCCAGATTTCACTAGAGGCTCAGTGCACCTACCTGATCGGCTGCGTCACTCCAAATGGGGTGGCGCTTTTTAGTGGTTTTGGTGGGTAGTGAAGAGGCGATCATGAGGAGCGATAATAATGGTTGAAGCAAACCTCTCGTCACTGGTGACACTATGCAAACACGCCCAAACTTGTCAGAATCCGCTGTTTCACCACGCGGACTGGAATTTCCTAACCGAACTGCCAGCGTGCATCGCATCACGGGCGAAACCAATGTGCAGGTGAGCCTCAATTTAGATGGAGAAGGGGCTTGCCACGCCAAAACAGGAGTGCCGTTCCTTGACCACATGCTGCACCAAATTTCATCTCATGGACTGTTTGATCTCGACATTCAAGCCACTGGTGACATCGAAATCGACGACCACCACACCAATGAGGATGTGGGAATTACGTTGGGGCAAGCTTTATTCAAAGCCTTGGGCGACCGAAAAGGCATTGTGCGGTTTGGGCATTTTGTGGCTCCCCTGGATGAAGCGCTGGTGCAAGTTTCGCTCGACTTTTCCGGGCGTCCTCACCTCAGCTATGGGCTGCAAATTCCGACTCAGCGCGTTGGCACCTATGACACTCAATTAGTCCGCGAATTTTTTGTGGCAGTCGTCAACCATGCTCAAATGACGCTCCACATTCGCCAGTTAGATGGCATTAACTCTCACCACATCATTGAAGCCACCTTCAAAGCGTTTGCTCGCGCCATGCGAATGGCAGTTGAGATCGATCCGCGCCGTGCCCATACGATTCCTAGCTCGAAGGGAGTGCTATGAGGCTAATCTAGAGAGGCTGTCTAGTGAATCTAATCTAGAGAGGCTGATCTAGTGAATCTGCTCCTGCTGACCAGCGACCGACCAGCGATCATTCATCTCATCATTAATGAGGTGTCCATCTTCCATATAGAGAATCCGGTCGGCAATATCCAAAATTCGGTTATCGTGCGTGACGAGCAGAATCGTGCAATCTTGGTCTTTGGCAAGTTTTTGTATCAGTTCCACCACATCGCGTCCAGACTTTTTATCGAGGGCTGCGGTAGGTTCGTCTGCCAGGATGATTTTGGGATGATTAATCAGGGCGCGGGCAATGGCGACGCGCTGCTTTTGCCCACCTGAGAGGTGCTCAGGATAGTAATCCACGCGATTTCCTAAACCCACGGCTTCTAGCATGGTGACGGCTCTGCTATCCAAACTTTCGGTAGAATCGTCCTGAAGTTCGAGCGACATCCGCACATTTTGCTTAGCGGTCAAAAAAGTCATTAAATTATGAGCCTGAAAAATGTAGCCAATCTGCTTACGCAGTTGCGTTAGCTGACGTTTGCTGGCTCCGCAGATCTCCTGCCCTAGAATCGTGAGGCTGCTGGGGGCAATGTCTGCTGGATTGTGGGCAGCGGTGCGGAGTCCACCCATCAGAGTTAGCAAGGTGGTTTTGCCTGATCCAGATGGCCCTGTGAGGATGACGATTTCGCCAGTCGCAATATTGAGGTTAATGTCAAACAAAACCTGCTTTCGCAATCCTCCTTCGCCAAAAAAATGGTTGAGATGTTTTGCAGATATGATGGGAGATAAAATATTCGAGCAGATCTGAGAATCAGATGACAGCATAAAAAATAATAGGAGAGTGGATAGAAGATTAAAAAATGTCGGCTGGATCGACGGCTCGTAGTTTCTGCATTGCTACGGCTCCAGAAACGCTACACATGATGATTGTTAGAATCAAAACGAAAATAGCCCTAGCAACTGTCATGCTAATGGGTAATAGGGTGGCAGCGTAAGTGATGTGATATAAACCCACTGCGACTGCAAAACCAGGAATGTAACCTAATGTCGCTAATATCAGCGCTTCTTGTAAGAGAATACTGAGTAGATAGCGATCATCGTATCCCATTGCTTTTAAGGTGGCATATTCTGCTAGGTGATTGGTAACGTCAGTGTAGAGAATTTGATAGACGATCACCACGCCGACAATAAAACCGACAATTACACCAATCCCGAAGATAAACCCAATTGCTCCTTGGCTTTCCCAGTAGTGCTTTTCAATCGCGGCAAATTCATCGACAGTCAAAACCAGCACATCGTCGGGTAGGGTTTGGGCAAGGCGAGTTTGCACGTGCTGCTGATCGGCTTCTGGTTTGAGTTGGATTAATCAACATCCGCCTGTTCTGCTTGGCGATCCTGATAGAGTTTGAGAAAAGTTGAATCGCTAGTGATGATGTTACCGTCTGCGACAAAGGATGATCCCATTGTGAACAGTCCGGCAACTTGCACGGTTTGGCGGTTGAGTTCAGCATCAACGCGACCCTGCTGTTGAAACAAGGTTGAAATTGCGCCATATTCTGGACGCCCCGCCTGATCAAACAGCACTTGATTTAACAGCTTCAGTTCTCCTGCATTTTGTGTTAGTCCAGGCAGCGCAAAACTCGGCACATTCGGTTCAACACCCCAAACCAAAATTGAGCGCTGAAGTTGAGTTTCGGGATTTTTCCAATCGCCCATCCCGATATAAACAGAACTCACCGACTGTACCTGATCGTGGCTTAACGTTTGGTAGAGCCGCTGCCGCGAAAAGCTTTGCACCGAAGTCAAACTTCTGAACTGCGGATTGATGATCACCAAATCGGCTTGCAGTAACCGATGCGGCACGGTGGCGCTGTCGTAGAGCGAGTCTTGAAAGCCAAGCTGCACAAACATCAGCATGTCTGCAAAGCCAATTCCGGCAATTGCCACAACGAGACGGGTTTTTTCTTTAATTAGCTGAAGCCAAGCAACCGGAGTTTTACGAAACATGGGCGAATATTTTTGGAAACAATTATTTGCTGAGCAAGGAAGGGCGGAAGGGCGGAAGGGTAAAACGCCCCATTGGGTTGCGTCTTGTTAAAATTTGGTAGACCCCTAGTAGACCCCTAGTAGACCCCTAGCAGAGGCAATCGTTGAGCAGAGACACGAAGCTCAAATGATCGAGTTTTGCAAATGCCATCATCCAGCGAGTGGTTGCAGCATGGCAATCTTTGGCAAAGATAACGTTCCAGCCAGCAATTAAAACACGAGTCCAAGGATGGATTTTGATACGAAGTAGCCGAAACCAAACTAGCAGAGATTTGGGCAGCATAGATGTGGTGATGTAATGCTTTGATAGGCTTAACGCTTGATGTTGGTTGAACGCCTAAGAGGATGCTTTTAAGGATTTTTCTGAGATAAAAGATATAACTTTCGTCAATGCGGTTAACCTTAGCAGAGTGACCCTAAACGATTTGAACTAACAAATGCCGTGGAATCTAAATCGACTGTTCGTTATCCAAAAAGACGAGCAGCGAGACGGGACAGAGCCGGAAACAGAGGCGATTTGTTGACCGACTGCAACTGGTTGATCAACCACAATCGCCGCCCGAACTTGTAAATTCGTCAGTCCTGCGACTTTTGGGCTGTCTTCTGGATTCAGGCGAATCTTGACTTCTACCACGCGCCGGTCAAGGTTTTCGCCCGGTTCGTTGCTAAACACATTTTGACGAGACACTTGTAAATCAATTTGCGAAACGGTTCCGCGCAACTCGCCTGCAATTGCCGGGCTGGTGACTATCGCAGGTTGCCCAGCTTCACTTTGCCAATGTCGGTTTGATACACTTCAGCAATGGCTACCATGCGGTCTGTTTGGGCTAATTCCACAATGCCGTCGTCGCCTAGTTTTTCACCCGGACGAGTCCGAATTTTCAGAATTTGTCCGTTGATTGGCGAGCGCACGTTGGCTTGTTCTAACTCGGTTTTGGCCCGTTCTACGGCTACCATCGCCTGACTGACCTCGGTTTGAGCCGCCTGCACATCCACCGGACGCACTTCCGCGATTTGATCTAACGTTGCCTCTGCCTGCTGAATTTGAGCCTGAATCGCTTCAACCGACTGGTTTTGTCTCGCCTGCGCCTGTTCAAGCTGAGCCTGCGCCGTTTCTAGCGTCAGTTGTTTTGCATCAAGGGTAGAAGCGGGAATCGCGCCCTGTTGATAAAGCTGCTCAAACCGCAGAAACTCTGCCTGCGCGGTACGTACTTCCGACTGCCAGCGGTTAATCTCAGCAGCTTGGGTGGCTTGCTCTCCGATCAGGTCAGCTTGAAGGCGGCTAATTGAAGCCTGCTGAGCGGCAATTTCGCCCGTTTTTGCCCTGCCTGCACCTGCGCGAGTTTGGCTTTGGCGACCTGTACATCCTCCTCAGCTTGCCGGACTGCGTCGATTAACCGATTGCGCGAATCCATCACTGCCACCACCTGTCCGGTAGCCACCCAATCGCCCTCTTTCACCTTCAGTTCTGCCAGCCGATCTCCGTCGAGTGCGAGCGGAGCCGAGAGTTGAATCACCTCTGCTTCTGGTTCTAAGCGTCCGAGGGCAGCAATTTTTTCGGGCGTAGGTGGAGCGGCAGCAGGTTCGGTAGGCTGTTGTCCAAACCGAGAGAGGGTATAAAACGCCGTGCCTCCGGTTAGCAGGGTTGCAGCGATCGTCAAGCCAATCAGCCAACGATTGGAGTGTTTCTGGATTTGCAGACTCATAAGAAAATGGGGGTAGGTTAGTGGTGCAACAGTTGCTCTAACCACTGGCGAATTTCGGACTCTGAGTTGAGGTGGCTGGTTTTCCCCGTCTCAGGGTTGTATAAATGCCAGCGGCTTTGTCCGGTGTGCGGATCGCTGCTTTGCCAAACTCGTGGCTCTAAATCTCGTAAAAAAGCTAAATCAATGATCTGCCAAATGGATTGCAGCCAGGATGTAGACTTAGCCTGATTGCTTGCTTGAATTAGAGGAGGGCAATCAGGAATGAGTTCCAGCATTTGGTAACGCTGCCATTGCAGTTTTTTCATAAATTGAAGTGAAGAGCGAATTTTGAATGAATACGAGCCAACACGATCTTTGAAGCAAATTGAGGATTAAAAAATGCGCTCACCCTGTTGCACAGGCTAAACGGAGGCGAGGCTATTTTCCTGAACTTGTCTTCTTTGGCTCTTGGGCAAACCCCTTTAAGAGAATGCCCAGCTTCTCTTCATCCTGCTCTTCCCAAGGTTCTCCTGGTCTGTTTGCCACCCCATCCGTTCGTTGAGGGGCAGTCAATTGAGAGTCCGTTGCTCTTTTTCCAAGTAAGCGGTCAACATTTTTGCCAACAGCTTGCCCTGACGAGCAATCGAAGGCGCTTCACCATACATTTGTCCGATGATCAACCCGTCAACCAAACTGGAGACAAACAACAGCAAGTCGCGGTCTGCAATGCCCAGTAGGTCTGCCATCGCAGTGTAGACTTTTTCTTCAACTTGTTTTAGAACATCGCTATATTCTTTGCCCTCCCGATCTTGATGCTGGCTGAAGTCAATCCAAACCATCATCTGTTTGAAGAAATAGTCCTGATGCTTTTCGAGAAGCTGAAAGCCTGCTTCAATTCGTTCTGATAAAGTATTGGCTTGCTTAATTTCAGACCCAAATTGCAGAATATCTTGCTCATAAAGTTCTACAACCAACTGTTCAAACAAGGATTCCTTGCTCGGAAAGTAGTGATAGAGCGTCCCGGTAGACACTCCTAAACCTTGAGCAATCTGCCGCATTGTGACGGAATAACCTTTCTCAGCAAACAGATCAAAGGACTTGTGCAGCAGTTCTTTGCGATATTGAACGTGGTCAACAATTTTGGGCATAAGCAAACGATGAAGAATCCCACCTCCTGATCATGAAGCCTTTAGCCGAGCAAAACACACGCATCTCAAAAGTTATCTCTTGAGAAGCAGCAACACCGCTAATCCAGCAACACCGTTAACCTCAGGCAAGCTGAAATCAGACAACAGTCGCGAGAACACACAATTGATATCAAACGTTCGATATACTTAGCTGCAATAAAAGAGATTGACAGTCAAACTTTATATCGAACAACCGTTATATTATCTCATTATTGGCTGAAGTGCAAGCGAACAAATGATCTGATTGGGCTGATTGGGCTGAGCAAATAAGGTCATATTAAACCGGCAACAGAATACCCAACATTGGGATCGGGTTTCGACTGCGCTCAACCCACTGGGTTTCTGAGTGCTCTGGGTCTCTGAGTGCTCAACCCACTGGGTCTCTGAGTGCTGAGCGCAGTCGAAGCACAGCATTGCCTGAACAACGATTGCCAGGTTAATCGTTCACTCACTCATCCATACAGGCAGAACCACCGTCACCATTGTTCCGCCAATCGCTGCGGAAGAGATAATTTCTAACTCGCCTTGGTGAGCCTCAACAATGCGTCGCACGATTGCTAGCCCTAAGCCGTTGCCGCTCGATTTGGTGGTGAAGAAGGGCTGCGTCAAGCGGGGCAATACATCAGCCGGAATCGGTTCGCCGCCGTTGTGAATTCGGATGCAAACGGTTCTTGTATGAGGACAAGGATCAATCTTCCAGGTAATGATCTCACCTGCGGAAACGGCTTCGCAAGCATTGCTGATTAGATTGATAAACACCTGTTTCAGCTTGTCCTGATCGCCCAACACCTTCACCGAACTAGAAGCGGCTTCAAAGGCAATCTGGCGTCCTTGTGCTGCGGGCATCGCTTGAATCGATTCCAGCATCTCGTAAATTAGAGCATTGATTTCTAGCTCGGTGGCTTGCAGCTTTTGGCAGCGAGTATATTGCAGAATTTCGTTGAGGAGTCGCTGAAGCCGCTGAGCCTCTTCTACAGCTAAATCGAGCCGCAGCCGCGCCCGTTCTGATAAATCCAAACTCTTAAAGGAATGCAGCCCCATCAGCACGGTGGTGAGCGGATTGCGTACCTCATGCACAATCATGGCAGCCAGTTCGCCAATCTCGCTAGCCGTTCGAGCGCTTTTTCAGCTTGCTTGCGTTCGGTGATGTCATTGGCAACCGATACCAAACAGTCCTCTCCATTGAGGCGAATGAGTTCGGCGGAAAACAAAATCGTTCTCGGTTCGCCCTGCTGATTGCGAAACACATATTCTAGATTGTGAACCGCTCCAGCTTGCTGGATTTGCTGAATCAACTTTGCCCGCGCTTCTGGAGATGCCCACAGGTTGAGATTCAGGGAACTTTGACCAATCACTTCCTCCAAACTCGTGCCGTAAAGCTGCAAAAAGCTGTGATTCACTTCAATGATTCGCCCTGTTGCAAGCGTGCTAATCAGAATCGCCGAAGGACTGGCGCGGAACGCTTTGGAGAATTTTTCTTCTGATTGGCGCAGCGCAGTTTCGGCCTGTTTGCGTTCGCTGATTGCCTCAGAAACCTGACGATACATTTGGTCAAAGGCGGCGATCACTTCTCCTAGCTCATCTTTCCGGCTAGATGCGAGCGACGCAAATTCGGGGTGTGGCTCATCTTGCTGAACTGCCTTCCCTGCTTTGAGCAGATCGTTTCGTAGGGTGAGAATTGGCGTAATCAAAATTCGCGCTAGCCCGTAAAGAGTTGCCAGCGTGACGAAGACGGAGATGATCATGACCAGAAGGGCAATCCGCCCGATAAAAGCCGCCAACTCGCGCTGAACGAGCGTGGCATCGTGGCGAATAATCAACACATAGTCATCTAACGGCTGCATTGCCCAAACCGCATCATAGCGACGAATTCCTCGATGGTAGGCGGTGGTTTTGCCGCGCTCAACCTGCTCGATTGTCAGGGTGGGGGCTTCGCCAAATGTGCCAACCAATTCTCCAGCCACCCGATATAGCGCCCCGCCGCGCACGACTGCATTCGGAGCAGCTTGCTGCAACTGGCTGAGAAGTGCCGCTTCTGATGGGGCAGTGTTCGACGCATTGATTGCCCGCAGCCCGCCATCCACCCGTTCTTTGGAAAGGTCTCTGAGGTGAGTTAAGAGTTCTTGCTGTCTGCGATAAATGGAAGGGAGCAGGATAATCACTTCAATCAGCAAAATGCTTGCGAATACCCAAAGCACAATTCGCCGCGACAACCCGGCCTGAAATAGGTGACGCATTGCCTGAAATGAGGACACTCAATCGACCTCCTATGGAGCGTAGGGATGGCAAGCAGAAGATCATCTTAATCCATTCCAGCCATTCGCTCAAATGTAGGGTTTGCTTGAAGGATTTGCTGGCATTTCCAGTTGGGAATCCTGGGAATACTAAAAGGGCAAGTTTAGTGTTCAAGAAGATGCTGGTATTTTTCTTGCATGGCGTAGCCACCAAAGATGCTGACTACTCAAAACCGTTACAGAATCTTTTACGGGAAGAGTTTGTTGATCGCAAGCAATCGCTGCCTCATTTCTATGCAGGGTTTTGGGGCAATGTCTTGAAACAAACTGACCAGATGTGGAACTGGATTCACAGAGATTTACAAGAGATCAAAACGATTCATCCCAAAATTGAGATTCAAGAAATCTTCCGCTATCAGGAAATGAGGGAAGGCTTCATCTCGCAGTTCTTTGGCGATGCGTTGACTTACTTTAATTCTGAGCGAGGGTTAGACATTCGAGATACCATTGCCGAACAACTTTACAAGTTTTTGAAGCACCATCCGCAAGAAACAGACCTCCACATTGTCAGCCATTCGTTAGGGACTGTCATTCTATGGGATATCTTGTTTTCAGACCGGTTTGCCTCTGATGACCCAGCCTACACAATTCGTTCTCTGATTGCTGCATCCCATCAAGACTCTGCTGGTAAAGTCTGCCTCAAAAGTTTGACCACGATGGGATCACCGATCTTATTCTTCAACATGATGCTGGGTGTTGTACCTGAGCAAGTTGAAACCTTCGCAGCAACTTACAAAACTGAACCCCTCAGATGGCTGAATCTAATTCACGCTTCAGATATGATTGCGTATCCTTTACGCTCCAGTTTGAATACAGCCAGAATTCCCCATCTCTTCTTTCAAGATCAGTTTATTCAGGTAGATGCCAATGGAGCAGAGAAAGCAGCCAGAATTCTGGGTCAGGCTCATGCAGCAATAGCTGTGGGAATTAGCGACGCGCACTCCTCATATTGGAGAAGTTGCCGCACAGCCAAACTGGTGGCTAACAATCTTTTGGGCGATATTGCTGCAATCAACTCAGCAGGCTTTGACTCCAATCCGGTGTCTCCTCTCGAAGCAGGACTCTTTGATTTATCAAGTAAGCTCCAACAGCAACTCAAAAGCTTTCAAATTAAGTAAGTGGACAAAATGAACGGTCAGATGCGTTTCGGCTTCGCTCAACGCGCCAGCCTTGAGCATTTGGTGGTTTGAGCACAGCCGAACGGTAGGTTGAGCGCAGCCAATGGTGGTTTGAGCACAGCCAAACGGTGGGTTGAACGCAGTCGAACGGTGGGTTGAGCAT